>DASVNH010000012.1:0-6132 GCA_036383955.1 Planctomycetota bacterium
CTTCGCCTCGCTCTCGGTCTACACCGGCAGCGAGTGCGGCCTGCTCAGCGTCGTCGTCGATCCGAGCTACGCGTCGAACCGGTACATTTACGTCTTCGCGACGGTCAACAGCTCCACGCAGCGGGTCCTGCGCTACACGGCCACGACCGACGGCGGCGGCAACCTCGTCGCGGCCGGCGGACCGACCCAGATCGGGCCCGACCTCCCCTGCGCCGGCCAGAACCACGACGGCGGCGGACTGAGCATCGGCCCGGACGGGAACATCTACTTCGGCGTGGGCAACCTCAACAACGGCATCAACCGGGGCGGCAACGGGCAGGGGGACGAGATGACGTCGCTCGGCTCGAAGATCGGACGCATGACGCGGACGGGAGCGGCCGTCGCGGGCGGTCCCTGGTACGTGGGCGACGGCTCGGCGCGCGACTACTTCTACGCGAAGGGCGTGCGCAACGGCTTCGGCCTGCGGCACCATCCGACGACGGGCGACCTCTGGTTCACGGGCGTGGGCGACGGCTACGAGCAGATCTTCATCGTGCCCGCCGGCGGCAACGTCGGCTGGCCGACGGAGAACAACACCAACACCGGCAACGGGCTGCTCATCCCCAAGCTGGCGTACCGGACCGGATCGACCTACGGCAACGCCCTCACGCGCGGCGCGTTCTACACCGGCACCCAGTTCCCGACCGCCTACCGGGGCAACTTCTTCTTCGTCGACCACGGCTCGGGCCAGATCATGAGGTCGGTCGTCAGCGGCAACACCACCATCACCAACACCGAGGTGTTCGTGACGGGGATCGGGAACGCGGCCGACATCTCGGTGGGCCCCGACGGCGCCCTCTATTACGGGTCCTCCGGCCGGGTCGTCCGCCTCTACTACAGCGGCGGCGTCGTCGCGCCGGCGATCACCCAGCAGCCCGCGAACCAGACCGTCAACGACGGCCAGACGGCCACGTTCAGCGTGACCGCGACCGGGACCGCCCCCCTCGCGTACCAGTGGCAGCTCAGCACGGACGGCGGCGCGACGTTCGGCAACGTCGCGGGCGCCACCGGGGCGTCCTACACCACGCCCGCCAACACCCTCGCCATGAGCGGGCGGCGCTACCGGGTCGTCATCGACAACGCCGCGGCCGGCGATCTCACCAGCAACGCGGCCACGCTCACGGTCAACCCCGTCGCCCCCGCGATCACCCAGCAGCCCGCCAACCAGACCGTCACGGAGGGCCAGTCCGCGACGTTCAGCGTGACCGCGACCGGCTCCGCGCCGCTGAGCTACCAATGGCAGCAGAGCACCGACGCCGGCGCGACCTGGACGACCCTCGCGGGCGCCACCGCCGCCTCGTACGCGACGGGAACGACGTCCGCCGCCATGAGCGGACGCCGCTATCGCGTCGTCGTCGACAACCCCGCGGCCGGCACCATGACCAGCAACGCGGCCACGCTCACCGTGACCTCCACCGGCACGGCGCCGTCGATCACCCAGAACCCCGCCGGCGCCACGGTGACGGCGCCCGCGACCGCCACCTTCACGGCGGCGGCCGCCGGCACGGCCCCCCTCGCCTACCAGTGGCAGCGCCGCGACCCGGGCCAGGCGACGTTCGTCGACATCCCGGGCGCCACCTCCGCCACCTACACGACGGGCGCCACGACCGTCGCCATGAACGGCACGGCGTACCGGGTCGTCGTGACCAACGCGCTCGGGTCGGCGACGAGCGCGGCCGCGACCTTGAACGTGAACGGCGCGCCCGCCGCGACGCCCACCTTCTCGCCGGCGCCGGGAACCTACTCCGGACCCGTGACGGTGCGGATCTTCACGGCCACCGCCGGCGGGCAGATCCGCTACACGACCGACGGCTCGGCGGTGACGGGGACGTCGCCGCTCTACGCCGGCCCCTTCCAGGTCTCCGCCACCTCGACGGTTCGCGCGGCGGCCTTCGCGACGGGCCTGAGCCAGAGTCCGACGGCCTCGGCTCCGTACACGATCAACGGGAACACGGCCTACGGTCTGCCCTACCGCGAGACGGTCTCGGGGCTGACGGTTCCGCCGCAGCAGTCGGGCCTGCCGACGACGCTGTCGCAGACGGGGATCTTCACGGCGCCGGGGAGCGTGACGGCGCGGCCGGGCCTGGTGCCGTTCGGCGTGAACTCCCCGCTCTGGTCGGACGGGGCGGCGAAGAGCCGATGGATCGCGCTGCCCGGGACGGATCGGATCGGATTCTCGGCCGCCGGAGAATGGACGTTCCCGGCGGGGACGGTCCTGGTGAAGCACTTCGACCTGGGCGCGCGCCGCGTCGAGACCCGCGTGCTGCGGGCCGACGGCGCCGGCGGCGGCTACGGCTCGACCTACCGCTGGCGCGCCGACGGCAGCGACGCGGACCTCGTGACGGCCGCCGCCACGGAGACGATCGGGGGCCAGACCTGGTACTACCCCAGCCCGACCGACTGCCTGCGCTGCCACACCGCCGCGGCCGGATTCGTGCTCGGCCCCAAGACGCGGCAGCTCAACGGCCCCCACGCCTATCCGGGCGGCGCGACCGACAACCAGATCCGCACCTGGAACTACCTCGAGATGTTCACGGCGCCGCTGAACGAAGGCGCGATCCCCGGCTACGCCCGGCTGAAATCGCTCGACGACGTGAGCGCGACGCTCGAAGACCGGGTGAAGTCCTACCTGGACTCGAACTGCAGCCAGTGCCATCGTCCGGGCGGCATCATGGGGCGCGCGCAATTCGACGCCCTGTACGGCACGCCGCTCGCGTCCCAGGGCCTGGTGGATGTCGTGCCGAGCGCCGAGACCCTCGGCCTCACCGATCCGCGGATCGTCGCGTCCGGGGATCCCGCCCGCTCCGTGCTGCTCTCGCGGGTGAACCGGCTGGACCAGTACCGCATGCCGACGCTGGCCTCGAGCGAGGTGGACTCGGACGCGGTGGTCATGCTGACGGCCTGGATCAACACGCTGACGCCTGCCCCCGGACCCGGACCCGGACCGGGACCCGGACCTGGGCCCGCGCCGGGACCCGCGCCGGCTCCCGTGCCCGCCGGACCCGTGGGCGATACGCGCTCGGGTCTGGACGAGAAGTGCCTGGGCGGACTGAGCGGAACGCCTTCGCCGGGGCCGTTGGGCCTTCTGGGGCTGCTGGCGCTGGGGGCCTTCCGGCGCCGGCGGTAGCCGAGGGTTATCCTTGATCGCGAGGGGCCGGTCCGTATAATCCTAGGTTCCCATGAGAGCCCCCCTCATCGCCGGCAACTGGAAGATGAACGGCCTGCTCGGAGACGCGCGCGCGCTCGCCGAGTCGCTGCGCGCCGCCGTCGGCCAGGACCAGAGCCCCGGGATCCTCGTCTGCCCGCCCTTCCTGGCGCTCGCGAGCGTGGCCGAGATCCTGAAGGGGACGTCGATCAAGATCGGCGCCCAGGACATGCACTGGGAGGCCAAGGGCGCCTTCACCGGCGAGCTCTCCGCCCCGATGCTGAAGGAAGTCGGCGTCACCCACGTGCTGCTCGGGCACAGCGAGCGCCGCCACATCATGGGCGAGACCCACGAGTTCATCAACAAGAAGGCCAAGGCGGCCCTGGCCGCCGGGCTCACGCCCGTCGTCTGCGTCGGCGAGCTCCTCGAGGAGCGCAACTGCGGCGACACCAACAACGTCATCGACCGCCAGATCCAGAAGGGGCTCGACGGCCTCAGCCCCGAGGACCTGGCGAAATCCGTGATCGCCTACGAGCCCGTCTGGGCGATCGGCACCGGCAAGACGGCCTCCCCGCGCCAGGCTTCGGAAGTCCACCACTTCATCCGCAAGCTCGCCGCCAAGAAGTGGGGGGAGTCGACGGCCGACGGCCTGCGGATCCTCTACGGCGGCAGCGTCACGCCCGAAAACGTCAAAGACCTGATGGCCGAGCCGGACATCGACGGCGCCCTGGTGGGCGGCGCGAGTCTCAAGGCCGATTCCTTCGCGAAAATCGTGAGGTACAAGTAATGGGCATCCTCTTCGTCCTGCTGTCGATCGTCTTCATCATCATCTGCCTGCTGCTCGTGTTCATGGTGGTGATCACGCCGTCGAACGAAGGCGGCATGGCGGCCGCGTTCGGCGGCATGGGCGGCGACACCTTCTTCGGCTCCAAGGCCAACCAGCACATCAACCGCTTCACCATCTTCCTGGCCGTCTCGTTCCTGGTGCTGGCCATGGCCCTGAACCGCCTGAGTTCCGGCGCGGCCACCACGGAGCGGACCAAGGGCCGCGTCGAAACGATCCTGGAAAAGTCGAAGCCCGCCACGCCGGAGATGCCCCTTCCGGGAGGCGCGCCGCCGACGCCCGCCCCGCCCAAATGAACAGCATGACCGGCTTCGGGAGCGCGTCGCAGCGCGACCGGCGGTTCGAAGTCGACGTGGAGGCGCGGTCGGTCAACCACCGCTTCCTCGTCCTCAAGCAGAGCCTGCCGGACGAGTTCGCGCGCCATGAAGGGGAGCTCGAGCGGGTGGTGCGCGACCGCCTGGGCCGCGGGAGCGTGACCGTCCGCGTGTCGGTGAAGGCGGCGGCCGCGGAAGGCCCGTCGCTGCCCGACGTGAAGCTGCTCAAGGAGACCGCCAAGCGCCTGCGGGACGTGCAGAAGGCCGTCGGGATCAAGGGCGACCTGTCCCTCGAGGACCTTCTGGGCGTCCCGTCGCTGTGGTCGAACGCCAACGGCAAGCTGCCGGCGGACGAGCTGCTGCCCCGGGTGAAGAAGGCGCTGGAGAAGGCGCTCGACGCCCTCGAGGCGACGCGGGCGCGCGAAGGGACGTCGATCGCCGCGGACTTCGAGGGGCGTCTGCGGGCGATCGAGGCGTGCCTGGACAAGGTGATCGCGCGCGGCCCGGCGGTGCTCGAGTCGTACCAGCGGAAGCTGGACGCGCGGGTGCAGGCGCTGCTGGCCCAGAAGGGGCTGGAGGTGGCGAAGCCGGACCTGGCGAAGGAGATCGCGGTCTACGCGGACCGCTGCGACATCAGCGAGGAGTGCCAGCGCCTGAAGGCCCACACGGCGGAGTTCCGGAAGATCATCGCCGGGAAGGGCGAGGTGGGGCGGCGGCTCGACTTCCTGACGCAGGAGATGGGACGCGAAGCGAACACGATCGCGTCGAAAGGGAACGACGCGGACATCTCGGCCTGCGCGGTGGAGATCAAGGCCGAGCTGGAGAAGATCAAGGAGCAGGTGGAGAACGTTGAGTAGCCTGCTCGTGCTTTCGGGGCCCTCGGGGGTCGGAAAGACCACGATCGCGAAGAAAGTCCGGGAGCTCCCGGGGGTCGTCCGGGTGATGACGACGACGACCCGGGGGAAGCGGCCGCAGGAGGTCGACGGCAAGGACTACCGGTTCCTGACGCGGCCGGAGTTCGAGGCGGAGATCGCGCGGGGCGCGTTCCTGGAGCACGCGGAGATCGACGGGAACCTGTACGGGACGCCGAAGGCGGAGATCGAGAAACAGATCTCCGCGGGAAAGGTGGTCCTGGTCGATATAGACCCGCAAGGCGCGAAGAGCGTGAAGGCGCTGGGGCTGCCGGCGTACTTCGTGTTCATCGCGCCGCCGGACATGGAGGAGCTGAGGCGCCGGCTGGTGGGGCGCAAGAGCGAGCCGCCCGAGGCCGTCAAGATGAGGCTGGAGCGGGCCGAGCGGGAGATGGGGCAGAAGGATTCGTACGACGCGGTGGTTATCAACCGCGACGTGGACGCGGCCGTGGAGGAGATCCGCGGCCTGCTCCGCGCGCGAAAGCTGATCTCTTAAAGGAGGCGTGGCAATGCTGAGCAGCACCGAGCTGGACCAGATGGCCGAGAAGTTCGGCGGCCGTTACAAGCTCACCGTCCTCATCCAGAAGCGGCTGAAGGAGCTCGTCAAGGGCGGCCAGAAGCTGGTGGACGTCGAGGACCGCAACCTCATCAACATCGTGATCGAGGAGATCCGCCAGGGCAAGGTGGTCTGGGAAGGCATGGACCACGAGGACAAGGAAGGCGTCGTCAAGAAGTCCAAGAAGAAGGACAAGGAGTAGACGGGCGTGAAGGGGCGCGAGATCGTCGTCGGCGTCTCGGGCTCCATCGCCGCCTACAAGGCGGCGGACGTCGTTTCGAAGCTCGTCCAGGGCGGCGCGGGCGTGACCGTGGTCATGACCC
>DASVNH010000013.1:0-8195 GCA_036383955.1 Planctomycetota bacterium
CCTTGCCGTACTTGACGATCGTCTCGAGCAGGGTGCGCTCGTCGTACGTCACGCCGAGGAAGGTCTTGCCGAGGTACGACTTCTTCCAGCGCGCGAAGTCGGGGTTCTGTGCGGCGGTGGCCTGGAGGTCGGCGCCGCCCATGACGGCGACGCCCTTGCCGATGTGCTCGCCGACGTCCAGCGTGAACAGGATGAAGCCGGCGGCGGCGGTGCGCGTGATGTCCTCTTCGGTCTTGAGGTGGTCGGCGTCGGCGCCGAAGCCCTTCGTCCAGCCCGCCTGGATCGCGCCGAAGACGGCGTCGTCCATGACGTCGTCGGGGGAGCGGCCGGTGCGCGTCATCTCGCGGATCGACTGCTGGGCGAGGATGGGGAAGAACGGGGTGCCCTTGAGGGAGCCGAGGTGGCCGGGCGTCGCGCAGCCGGTGCGGTCGCCGAAGCCCACCGAGGTCCGGCCGCCGGAGAGCGCGGGCCGGTAGGCCTTCACGTTCAGGCGGATGGCTTTCAGGAGCTCGTGCGTCGCCTCGAAGACGCCCTTGGTGTTGGGGAGCTTCGCGGCCCAGGCGGGGAGCTTGCCCTTGATCTGGACGTAGCGGCGGCCGTCGCGGCGGAAAGCGGAGAGTTTCATGCGATCCCTTTCAGGCGATAAAAGGCCTTCGCGGTTCCCCCGAAGATTCTAGCCCGTTCGGCCTTCGAGAGGGGCGCGAGGAGGTCGCGAAGGGTGTCGATCCAATCCTGATAGCTGGAGGCGAGCAGGCAGACGGGCCAGTCCGACCCGAACATGAGGCGGTCCGGGCCGAACAGGTCCAGGGCGACGTTCACGTAGGGGCGCAGGTCGGCGGCGGTCCAGCGCTTCCAGTCGGCCTGCGTGACCAGGCTCGAGAGCTTGCAGTACACGTTCGGGAACTTCGCCGCCGCGCGGAAGTCGTCGATCCAGCCGAGGATCCTGCCTTCCTTCACGAGCGGCTTCGAGAGATGGTCGATGACGATCCGGAGGCCGTCGATCTCCGCGAGCGTCGCGGCGTGCGGGAGCTGCTTCACGTAGGTCAGGAGGTCGAACGGCACGCCGTGCTTCGCGAGGGTCCGGAGGCCGCGGAGGACGTCGGGGCGCACGACCCAATCGACGTCCGGCTCGTCCTGGACGACGTGGCGGACGCCGACGGCCTTGGGGTGGCGGAGGAAGTCGAGGAGCTGCCGTTCGACGTCCTTCGCCGCGAGGTCGACCCAGCCGACGACGCCCGCGACGAAGGGGGCGTCGAGGCCGAGGGCCCAGTCGTTTTCGCGGAGGTCGTGCTTGGTCTGGACGAAGACGGTGCGGTCGACGCCCGCTTTCTTCAGCAGCGGCGCGAGGTGCCGGGGCAGGAAGCTGCGGCGGATGGGGCCGGTCGTCCAGTCCTGCGGGAAGACCTTCAGGTCCCAGAAGTGCTGATGGGCGTCGATGATCATGCGGATAAACCAGCCTGGCTGAAATCTCCAAGCGCGCGGAGAAACCAGCCAGGCTGGAATCTCCGGTTGGAGAAAGTAGCCAGGCTGGTTTCTCTCATTGGGGGTCGTTGTTCTCCGGGCGGCCCTCGACGTAGAACCAGTTGTGGATGGGCTTGAGGATTTCGAGCACTTCCTTGAGCAGGGTCTGATCGAGCGGCTTCTGGGACCACTCGACCCACTGGCGGATGCGGCCGGGATCGGCGGAGCCGACGACGCAGGTGTCGAGGTCCTTGTTCGCGATCGTGAACTGGAGGGCGAGCTGGGCGATGTCGACGCCCGCCTTCGCGCAGTGGGCGGCGGCTTTCTTCGCGGTCTCGCGGACCAGGGGGGTGGCCTTGTGCCACGGCGGCAGGTCCTGATTGGTGAGCAGGCGGGCGGAGAAGGGGGCGGCGTTCATGATCCCGACGCCCTTCGCCCGCAGATAGGGGACCAGGTCGGCGAGCATCGTGTTCTGCAGGGTGTAGTGGTTGTAGCTGAGCACGACGTCCAGCGGCGCGCGGTCGAGGACGTACTTGAAGATGTTCATGGGATAGCCGGAGATGCCGACGAAGCGGATCTTGCCGGCCTTCTGGGCCGCGCGGACGGCCGGCAGCGTCTCCTCGACGATCTGCTTCATGTCGACGAACTCGATGTCGTGGCAGAGCATGATGTCGATGTGATCGACGCCCATGCGCTTCAGGGAGACGTCGACGCTCTCCGCGACGCGCTTGGCCGAGAAGTCGAAGGCGGCGTTGTCGTAGCGGCCGAGCTTGGTGCCGAGCAGGTAGCGGTCGCGGGGAATGCCCTTGAGGGCGAAGCCGAGGACGACCTCGGAAATGCCCGAGCCGTAGAACGGCGAGGTGTCGATGAAGTTCATCCCGAGCTCGAGCGCCGTGTGCACCGACCGGATCGAGTCCTGCAGGTCCGAGGGACGGAAGGCGTGGCCGAGCGACGAGGCGCCGAAGCTGGGCACGGTGAGCTTCAGGCCGGTCTTGCCGAGCGCGCGCTGTTCGAGGTTCATTTCGTCCTCACGCCCACGGTCAGGAGCAGGTTCGCGTAGAGGCCCTGGTCGGCGGTCTGGATCGTCAGGATCAGATCGGGAGTGGCCACCGCCTTGTAGAACTCGAAGCGCTCGAGGGCCTTGAGCTTCGCGGGCGAGTTCGCGGCCTTGAGCACCCGGCGGTACTCCGCCCAGTTCGGCGGATCGCTCTTGAGCGAATACGGGCCCGGCTCGACGAACGACATCGTGTTCGCCGCCTCGATCGGGATCGCGTCGGCCAGCGCCTCGAGCACCTGCACGCAGTTCACCACCCCGGGCGATAGGTTCAGGCTGACCAGCTTCGCGTTCGGCCCCAGCGTCGAGCCCGCCGGATAGTTCCCGTCCGCGATCAGGATCTTGCTCGTGTGGCCCGCCCGGCCGATCACGCCCAGGATGTCGGGATGGGTCAGCTTGTGGAAAAGCATGGGTCTCCTATCCGAAATACTTGCGGATCCCGTCCATCGCGAGGCGGGCCGCCGTGTCCGGGTCCGGCCAGGGCAGCGCCTCCGCGCTGAGATAGCCGGTGTAACCGATGGTCTTGAGCGCCGACGCGATCGACGGCCAGTCGGTGTGGCCGTGGCCCGCGGGACGTCGATTGGAATCGGCGAGCTGGATGTGGGCGACGTCCTTCCCGGCCGCGATCAGGGCGCCGGCCAGGCTGGTCTCCTCGATCGCCATGTGAAAACAGTCGGCGAGCAGCTTCGTGTGGGACAGGCCGCGGATCAGCGCGGAGCCTTCCGCCAGCGTGTTGCAGATCGCGCCTTCGTAGCGGTTGAGGGGCTCGAGGAGGAAGGTCGCCCCTCGACGTCCCGCTTCGGCGTCGAACTCGCGGAGGGCGTCGGCGATCCAGGGCCCGCGGGCGCGGCCCTGCATGGAGCCGAGGATGGCGGGGGCGGGCGCGGCGGCGTCGATCATCTCCACGATGAACCGGCGGGCGCGGGCGCGGATCTCGGGGTCGGGGTCGCTGATCGAGAGCTTGTGGCGGACCCAGCCGGCGCCGGTGCCGACGGTGGCGAGGGCGAGGCCGGACGTCTTCACGGCGGCCGCCGCGTCGCGGACGGCGTCGACGGACGGCGCGAAGAGCTCGACGGCGTCGTAGCCGAGGGCTTTGGCCTTGGCGCAGGAGGTCGCGATGTCGTCCCAGAAGATGAACGGCCCGCCGCCGCGGGCTTCGGGGACGAGGCTGACGGTGACCGCGGTGGGGTTCATTGCACGGTCACCATGGCCTTGATGACGCCGGTCTCGGGGCGGGTCCAGGCGGGGAAGGCCTCGATGAAGCCGTCGAAGGGCGCCGTGTGGGTGACCCAGGGGGTGGTGTCGATCTTGCCGGCCGTGATGGCGGCGATGACGCGGCGCACGGTGTCGGGCACGGCGTTGCGCGACCCCATGACGGTCAGCTCGCGGCGGTGCATGAGCGGATGGGGAAGGGCGAGGTTTTCCTGGGTGATGCCGACGAAGACGAGCCGCCCGGAAAACGCGCAGTAGTTCATCGCGTTGGACATGGACTTCTGGTTGCCGGTGGCGTCGATCACCTGGGCGAAGAGCGACCCGTTGGTGAGCCGCTTCATCTCCTCGATCTCGGAGCCGTCGCCTTTCAGCGTGATGCCGTTCTGGAGGCCCATCTTCTTCGCGAACTCCAGGCGGGCGGGATTGACGTCCAGCATCGCCACCTTCGCGCCGGACAGCTTGGCGAAGTCGAGCGCGGAGAGGCCGATCGGCCCGGCGCCGATGATCAGGAGGTCGTCGCCCGCCTTCGGCTCGGCGCGGTCGACGGCATGACATCCGATGCCCAGCGTCTCGACGAGGGCGAGCTGCTCGGGGCTGAGGCCGGGCGCGGGATGGACCTTCCGGGCGGGGAGGATCACGCGCGGGCGAAGGCCGCCGTCGGTGTGAACGCCGAGGGTCTGGAGGCTCTCGCAGCAGTTCGTGTGGCCGCGGCGGCAGGGGAAGCAGGCCTGGCAGTTGAGGTACGGCTCGACGGCGCAGCGGTCGCCGGGCTTGAGATGGCGGACGTCGGGGCCCACGGCGACGACCTCCACGCCCAGCTCGTGCCCCGGGATGCGGGGGTAGCTGTAGAAGGGCATCCGGCCGTGGAAGCCGGAGAAATCTGTGCCGCAGACGCCCACGCGCAGGACCTTCAGGAGGGCCTCGCCGGGCCCCGGAGCCGCGGGTTCGTCGAGGTCGATGGTCCGGAAGCTCCCGGGCTTCTCGAGCTGGATGGCTTTCATATGCCCCCATTATGCCGGCGACCGTTTACGCGTGTGCGAAATGTTGTATCATGAATTTACATGGCCCGGCCGCGGCGCGTCGCCCTGTTCATCGAGTCGTCGATCAGCTACGGCCGCGGCATCCTCCGGGGCATCGCCAAGTACCTGCGGGCGCACGGACCGTGGTCCATCTTCGTCGAGCAGCGCGAGCTCGGCGCCGCCCTGCCGGGCTGGATCGCCTCCTGGAAGGGCGACGGGATCATCACGCGGTCCGACGACCCCCGCCTGCGCCGCCTGCGCATCCCCCGGGTGGGGCTCGACGACCGCCGGCGCCCGGACCCGCGGGAGCCCCGCATCCTCAACGACAACCGCGAGATCGGCCGGCTGGCGGCGAGCCACCTTCGGGACCGGGGCTTCACGCGTCTGGCCTTCGTGGGGCCGCGCGGCCTCTATTGGTCCGACCAGCGGCGGGAGGGCGCGGGCGCGGACGCGGCCTTCGACACGGGGCGCGCGACGTGGGAGGTCGAACAGAAGCGGCTGACGGCGTGGCTTCGACGTCTTCCGCGGCCGATCGGGCTGGTGGCGGCGAACGACGTGTACGGCCTGCGGGCGCTGGACGCGTGCCGGCGGGCGGAGCTGGCGGTGCCGGAGGTCGTGGCGGTCGTCGGGGCGGACGACGACGCGGAGCTCTGCGAGCTGTCGGATCCGCCGCTGTCGAGCGTGCGCTTCAACCCGGAGCGGGTCGGCTACGAGGCGGCGGAGCTGCTGGACCGGCTGATGCGGGGGCGGAAGGCGCCGCGGAAGGCGAGCCTGGTGGGGCCGCTGGGGGTGTCGAGCCGGCCGTCGACCGACATCCTGGCGATCGAGGACGAGCACGTGGCGCGGGCGCTGCGCTACATCCGGGCGCACGCCTGCGAGGGGATGACGGTGAAGGAGCTGATGCGGGAGGTGCCGCTGTCGCGGCGCTCGCTGGAGCACCGGTTCCGCCGGCTGCTGGGGCGGACGCCGAAGGAGGAGGTCCGGCGGCTGCAGGTGGAGCGGGCGAAGAGCCTGCTGACGGGGACGGACCTGAAGATCGCGCGGGTGAGCGACGAGGCGGGCTTCCACCAGCCGGCGTACCTCAGCTCGATCTTCCGGAAGTTCACCGGGCTGACGCCGGCCGAATATCGACGGCGCGCCCGCGTCGTAGTAAAGTGAGCCCCATGCTCATCAGCCTGCTCCTGCTCCTGGCCCAGGAAAAACCGTTGATCAAGGACTTCGTGGGCCTCAACGGCCACACCGTGCAGTTCAAGCCCAAGCTCTACGCCCCCGTGTGCCGGCTCGCCCGGGATTACCATCCCGTCGAGTGGGACCTCGGCAAGGAAACCGATTTCGTCACGCAGTTCCCGTTCGCGCGCAACCGGGTGAGCTGGGACCAGGTGTACGGCTCCTGGAGGGCCGAAGGCTGGGACGTGAACGTCTCGCTCATGTTCGAGACGATCCCCCAGAAGGAGTGGAAGGACGTCGCGCGCGACGCCTTCGCCTACGGGAAGGCCTTCGCGAAGGCCTTCGGGCCGTCGGCGCCCAAGCCGCTCGTCCAGTCCGCGGAGATCGGCAACGAGCCGGGGAAGTGGGACGACGCCAGCTACCGGACGATGTTCGAGGCGATGGCGAAGGGCTTCCGCGAAGGCGACCCGAAGCTCAAGATCGCCACCTGCGCGGCCATCGCGGGGAAGAGCCACGACTACGCCAAGAGCCTCGAGTGCGTGAAGGGGCTCGAGGGGCTCTACGACGTCCTCAACATCCACGCCTACGCCCAGCTCGAGAACTGGCCGACCTGGAAGCGCTCGTACCCGGAGGACGCGCGGCTCCTCGAGTACCTGAACCACATGGACGCCGCGATCACGTGGCGGAACGCGAACGCTCCCGGCAAGCCGATCTGGCTGACGGAGTTCGGCTACGACAGCAGCACGAAGGAGCCGCCGAAGACCGGCGACTTCTCCAAGTGGGTCGGCAACACCGACACCGAGCAGGCCCAATGGCTCGTCCGCTCGATCCTCGTCTTCGCGGCCCTGGATCTCGCCCGCTGCTACATCTACTTCTTCGACGACAAGGACGAGCCGAGCCTCCACGCCGCTTCGGGCGTCACCCGCAACGGCCAGCCCAAGCCGTCGTTCCACGCCCTCGCGCAGCTCCAGACGCTGCTCGGCGAGTACCGCTTCTCGCGCGTCCGCGAGGCGAAGCCCGGCGAGGTCTACGCCTACGAGTTCAAGACCGCCGACCCGAACAAGCTCGCCGTCGCCGTGTGGTCGCCCACGGGCTCCAAGCGCTCGTCGATCTACGCGCTGCCGCTCGAGGGCTGGCGGATCGTGAAGACCGAGCGGATGACCCTGGCGGCCGCCCCGGGCCCGCGCGCGGATCTGAAGGCCAACGAGATCCCCTTCGACGAGTCCCCGACCTACCTCTTCCTGGAGAAGTGAAGTGTTCACGTTCTGGCCAGGCTGGAACGTTAACCCTTGAAGCGTCGGCCGCTGTTCGTCTTCAACGTGGCGCTGGCGGTGCTGCTCGCCGGGCTCTACGCGCGGGCGGTCGTCGAACCCAGCTGGGAAGCGGCCTTCCGGACGACCTGGTGGGCCGGGCTGATCGTCGGGCTGTCGGTGGCGGTGGGCGCGACGGTCGGGCCGCGGCCGGCGCTGGGCTGGAAGAAGTGCGTCTCGACGCAGGTCTGGATCGTGATCACCTCCGCGCTTTTCGCGCTCGCGATGACCCTGCTCCCGAAGGAAGTCGTCGAGGTGGAGAGGGGGCTCGAGGAGGAGATCGCGCGGCGCGGGCTGCGCGCGAGCTCGGGGATCGGCGCGATCGTCGGGACCGTCGTCCAGATCATCCAGGTGTACGTGACGCGGCGGAGAGCAGCCCGACGTCCCTGAAGCGCGCCTCGATGGCGGCCAGGATCTCGTCCCGCAGGCCGTCGCGCCCCAGCCCGGCCACGTAGCGCTCGACGGTCCGGGGCACCTTCCGGAACCAGGCCTTCGCGAACTCGCGGGCCTGGGCCGCCGCGCGGCCCGGGGCGTCGAGCACCTTCCGCACCTCGCGTTCGAAGAAGCCGACGTGGGTCTTCTCGTCCTCGAGGATGTGGGCGAGGTCGGGGCGGACGTCCGCCAGCAGCTTCGCGAACTCGAGGCCGAGGCTTTCGTAGCCGTAGAGCTGGACGCAGAGGGCGTGCCACTGCTTCGGGACGCGGGGAAGGGCGCTCTTTTCCCGGGCGGCGACGCCGAGCTCCTTCTGGAACTCGGCGAGGTGCTCGGCCTCTTCTTCCTCGTGGCGGCGCAGGAACTTCAGCGCGTCCGGGGGGACGTCGACGGCCTGGGCCGCGCGCACGGCCCAGAGGGCCATCGCCTCGGCGCGGAGGAAGCGCTCGAGGAGGGCGCGTTCGTAGTCGCTCGTCACGGCGCGAAGCGTAACACGCGTTGACGTTCTGACGCGGTCATTTCGTCAACACGAGGAGTGTT
>DASVNH010000014.1:0-56759 GCA_036383955.1 Planctomycetota bacterium
ACCTGGATCCGGCCGTGATCGCCGACTACCTCCGGGAGCTTTCCGGCGCGTACCAGCGCTACTACGAGTACGGCAACCGGGACGAGGCCCGGCGGGTGCTGCACGCCGACGAGGAGATCCGCCGCGCGAAGCTCGCGGCGAGCGCCGCGGTGCAGCAGGTGCTGCGGAACGGGTTCCGGCTGCTCGGGCTCTCGGCGCCCGAGCAGATGTAGGGCCTACTCGCTCTCGAGCAGCTTTCGGGCCTCGTCGAGGCCCTTCATCCTTTCCTTCGTCATCTTGGGGAACTTGAGGTCGAGGTTCTCGATCGACTTCGTGATCACCTCGGCGACCACCGCGCGGCTGATCCACTTGTGGTCCGCCGGCACCACGTACCACGGCGCCCAGTCCGTGCTCGTGGCCGAGATCGCGTCCTCGAAGGCGTCCTGGTACGCGTCCCAGTGGCCCCGCTCGGCGACGTCGGCCGTCGAGAACTTCCAATGCTTGGCGGAGTCGTCCAGCCGGGCGAGGAAGCGCTTCTTCTGCTCCTTCTTGGAGACGTGAAGGAAGAACTTCAGGATGAGCGTCCCGTTGCGGGCCAGGTGGCGCTCGAAGGCGTTGATGTCCTGGTAGCGCTCCTCCCAGATGTCCTTGCCCTTCTTGCCGTCGGGGAGCTTCTGGACGTCGAGAATCTCCGGATGCACCCGCACGACGAGGACCTCCTCGTAGTAGGACCGGTTGAAAATGCCGATGAGGCCGCGGGAGGGCATGCGCCGCGCGTAACGCCAGAGGTAATTGTGGTCGAGCTCCTCGTCGGAGGGCTTCTTGAAGCTCGAGACCTCGCAGCCGCTGGGGTTGACGCCGGACATGACGTGCTTGATCATGCCGTCCTTGCCGGCGGCGTCCATGGCCTGGAAGATGACCAGGACCGACCAGGTGTCGCTCGCGTAGAGGACTTCCTGGGCCTTGGACAGATTCTCGAGGTCCTCCCGGACCAGCTCCTTGGCCTTTTCCTTCAGCTCGTCCGATTCCAGCTTCGCCAGGCTCTTGGTGCCCGCCCACCCCGGATCGTAGTCCTTGAGGCGGATCTTCTTGCCGGCGGGGACCCGGAACAGGGCGTCGAGCTCTTTCTTTTTCATGCGGGGAAGTGTACCGCGGGAAAATAAAAATGCCCGCTCTACCGGGCGGCAGAGCGGGCATCTGTCTGGGGAGAACTGGGGGTTTGGGTTGTCAGGGTTGAAAGTTTTATAGCCCCGGGGTCCTTTTCCCCTCGCGTCTCATCTTTTCAAACTCCAACAGTAAGACGTGCAAGGGGGAAAAATGTTTCCCGGGAAAAGCAAAGTGTTCGAAAACTTTACGGTGAGCTAACTACTTGCCGGGCATGCGCTTGCGCGTTTCGTCCATGACCTTTCGGGTGAAGTCGGGAGGGACGGGGAGGGTCAGCTTCTCGGTGTCCTTGACGACCTTCTTGAGTTGCTCGAACTCCTGGCGCGCGCCGGCGTCCGTCTGGATCTTGCGCTCGAACTTGCGGGTTTCCGACTTGGTCATCTCGCCGTCGAGGGCGCGATGCAGCAGCTTCTTCTCGTCCTTCTTGGGATTCATCTCGCTACTCCTTATCCCGGGTGCCTTTTTCCTTGAGCGCCTTCTCCCGCCAGAAGGTATCGACATTCTTGGCCAGGGTCTGTCTCAGCATCTCGCGCGCCCGGTAGGCCCGGACGCGGACGGTGTCGGCCGGAACCTCGGTGATCTTGGCGATGTCGGCGTAATCCAGCCCCTGCAGGTGGCGCAGGACGAAGCTCTCCCGGTACAGCACCGGCAGCTCCTGGATCCTCTCGCGCATCTTCTGGGACAGCTCGCCCTCGACCACCATCGTCGCGGCTTCATCGCGCGGGTTGCCGTCGACCCCGTTCAGCTGGTCCTCGTCCGCGCTCTTGGCGTGGCGGGACTTGGCCTTCAGGTGGTCCTTGCAGAGGTTGAGGGCGATCTGATAGAGCCAGCTGGAGAACTTCGCCTTCCGCTGGAACCGCGGCAGGCCCTTGTAGGCCCTCACGAACGCCTCCTGCGCGACGTCTTCCGCCTCGTGGCGGTCGCTCATCATCGCGTACGCCAGGTTGATGATGCGCGCGCTGTACTTCTCCACGAGCCTGCCGTAGGCTTCCGGCTTCCCGCCCAGGCACTGCCCGACGAGCGCCGTGTCTTCCGATTGCACGGGATCCGCCTTTCCAGAGACGACGAGAACGCACGAGTATAACACGGGAAGAACCGCGCGCAAAAGGTCTCGACCGCGACATCCCGCCCTCCCCATAACGACACCCGCGACGCATAGCGCGGCATGAGGTTTGCTGTACACCTGCATGGCGCAATTGCTTGACTGCAAAAGAGGGATAAGTACAATGCGCCCGCCGATGTCCTCGGGGAGCGGGAACGACTTGAAGTGGCTGGGGCTGCTGCAGGTCGGAATGGTCCTGGTGGGCTTTATCGCGCTCGGCTACTTCCTCGGCGCGTGGCTCGATCGAAAGTGGGAGTCGAGCCCCTGGGGAGTGGTGGGAGGCGTGGTGCTCGGATCCCTGGGGGGGTTCGTCCACCTGTTCCGGACGATCTCGCGAACGACGAAATGATCGACGCCCGACATCTGCGGCGGCTGCTCCTGATCAGCGCTGCCCTATTGTCCGCGGCGGCCCTCGCCGTCGCCGCCCTCGGCCGCCTGCCGTTCGCCGGCGGCCTGCTCGTGGGCCTCGTCCTTGGGGCCCTTCCCGCCGCGTCCTGGGCCTGGATCGCCGCCCGGGGCGTCGAGTCCAAGCGCAACCGGATCCTCGCCGCCGTCCTCATGCTCGGCAAGCTCGGCTTCTACTCGGGCGTGCTCTTCCTCGTCGTCACCCGCCCGCTGGTCGATCCCGTCGCCGTCTTCGTCGGGATCACGGCGGTCGTCGCCGTCCTCTCCCTCGGGTCCCTCCTCGCGAAACCCGAGCCGCCGAAGGAGTGCGCGCGATGCTAGGGATGCTCGCGACGTCCGAAGAAGGCGGGCACGCGCCGCCGGTCTCGATCTTCTATCCGATCTGGAAGGCCGTCGAGAACACCTCCCTCGGCCATTTCTTCGGCTTCGACAACCATTTCAACCACAACGGCATGTTCTGGTTCGACGCCGTCTGCTTCACGCTGATCGGGGCGATCACGCTCATGACGCTGGGCCTCGCGGCCGCGAAGAAAGGCGAACGGATCCCGCGCGGGCTGCAGAACGTCTTCGAATTCGCGGTCGAGCTCCTGCGCAAGCTGGTCCACGGCTTCATCCCCGGCAAGCAGGGCGACCAGTTCGTCCCCTACCTCGGCAGCCTCTTCCTCTTCATCTTCGTGATGAACCTCATGGGCATCATCCCCGCCTTCCGGGCGCCGACGATGACGCTCTCGACGACCCTGGCGCTCGGCCTCACGACCTTCTTCATGGTCCAGTACTACGCGATCCGCGAGACGGGCGTCGTGCCCTACCTCAAGCACTTCATGGGCGACGTCCTCTGGCTCGCGCCGCTGATGTTCGTGGTCGAGCTGGTCGGCGAGTGCATCAAGCCGATGTCGCTCTCGCTGCGCCTCTACGGCAACATCTTCGGCGAGGACAACGTCATCGAGCAGCTGATGACGCTGGGCGGGTGGTTCCCCGCGCAGTTCCCGATGCTGGCCTTCGCGATCTTCACGAGCTTCCTGCAGGCCTTCATCTTCACGACGCTCTCGACCATCTACGTCGCGTCGAAGGTCGTGCACGAAGGCGGCCACGACGACGACCACGGCGGCGACCATCACGGCGAGGACAAGCATGCGCATGGCGCGCATCACTAGATAAGAATCGGATAGGACTGGAGGGATTCTCGATGCTCAAGAAGGTTCTGGCGGTTGTGGCGATCGTGGGAATCATGGCGCTGCCGGCGCTCGCGGTGACCCAGGCGCACGAGGCGCCGAAGGCCGCGGCGGCGGTGCCGGGGAACACCGGCTCGTCTCAGTCCCTCGGCTTCGCGCTCGCGTTCGCGCTCGGCGGCGCGGCGCTCGGCGGCGCGTTCGGCCAGTCGAACGCCATCGCCAAGGCGGTGGACGCCGTGGCCCGGCAGCCCGAGGCGGGCGCGCGCATCCAGGGCATGATGATCATCGGCCTCGCGCTGATCGAGACGCTGGTGATCTACGTGCTGCTGATCTGCTTCGTGTGGGGCGGAAAAATCGTCTAGGCGATCATGCTGTCGCTTCTCGCGTCCGGTGATGCTCCGTCCCTGCTGGACACTCTCGGGGTCTCGATCCCGGTGGTGGTCCTGCAGATCGTCATCTTCGTCACGACGTTCCTGGTCCTGAGCAACGGGCTCTTCGCCCGCGTCCTGCGCCGCATGCAGGAGCGGGAAGAGGAAGTCCGGACCGCCCAGAAGGCCGTGGATCACGACCGGGCGGAGCTGGCGAAAGTCGGGCAGGAGTATCAGGACCAGCTGGCGAAGATCGACCGCTCCGCGTACGAGCAGGCCCAGAGCCGGGTCCGGGAGGCGATGGCGAGCGCCGCGTCGACCGTGGCCCAGGCCCAGGAGCAGGCGAAGAAGGAAGTCGACATCGCCCTGGCGGGCGTCGCCGCCGAGAAGAACCAGGCCCGCGCGACCCTGCGCGAGGACGTGACCCGGCTGACCCTGGAGGTCGTCGAAAAGGTCCTCGAAACCAAGCTGGATCCGGCGGTCCACGGCGGCGTGGTCCGCAAGTTCGTGAGCGAGAGGGCGTCGACGTGAGCTGGATGACGCTGGCCGCGGCGGCGGGGGCCGATCCCTGGTGGAAGGCCACTCTTGTTCAGACGTTCGGCTTCATCATCCTGCTGGGAATCCTGATCAAGCTCGTCGTGCCGGCGGTGCGCGGCATCCTGACGGGGCGGACGAAGGGCGTCGAGGACACCTTCGCGAAGCTCGAGAAGGAGAAGGCCGACGCCTCCCGGGAGCTGGCGGAGCTCCGGAAGAAGCTGGCGGAAATCGACCTCGAATCCAAGGCCCGACACGCGGCGGCGCTGGCCGACGCCGACAAGACCCGCGAGCGCTCGCTGGCCGACGCGGCGGCGACGGCCCAGGTCACCCTGGAAAAGGCGCGCCGCGAGATCCAGATCGAGCGCGACAAGGCGGTCCTGGATCTGAGGCAGGACGTCGAGAGGCTGACGCTGGAGGCCGCGGACCATCTGACCAAGACCGCGATGAACGATTCGATCCAGGGCAAGCTGGTGGACGGATACCTCGGGAATCTTGAGGGAGCGGCCCGCTCGTGATCGACCGGACGCTGGCCAAACGCTACGCGGCGGCCCTGTTGAAGGTCACCGACGCGGACGGCTCCACGGAGGAGGTGGAAGCCCTCCTGCTCGCCCTGCGCGACGCCTGGCGCGTCCAGCGGGGCTTCCGGGACATGATGGTGTCGCCCAAGGTGCCCCGGGCGGTGAAGAAGAGCATGCTGCGCAAGTCCCTCGCGGGGAAGGCGAAGGAATCGCTGTTTCAATTCCTCGACCTTCTGGTGGACAAGAACCGAGCGGTGATCCTGCCGGAGGTGGCGGACATGTTCGACCGCCTGGCGGACGCCTCGCACGGCGTGGTGCGCGTGAAGGTGCGCAGCTGGAAGCCCCTGTCGGACGTCCAGAGCGCGACCTTGAGCGAGAAGCTCGTGAAGATCACGGGGAAGAAGATCCAGATCGAAGCCGAGACGGACCCCGCCCTGAAGGGCGGGATCCAGCTCCGCATCGGCGACAGCGTGGTGGACGGCACGGTGGCCCACCGCCTGCAAGCGCTCGGCGAAAAATTCAGAGAGCTCGAGAGGAGATAAGCCGCCATGGCCGCCATTCGACCCGAAGAGATCTCCAGCGTCATCCAGAAGGAGATCCAGGCCTACCAGACCGAGCTCAAGATGGAGTCGGTGGGCGTGGTGCTCCAGGTGGGCGACGGCATCGCGCGCGTCTACGGCCTCGAGAAGGCCATGGCCGGCGAGCTCATCGAGTTCCCCGGGGGCATCTACGGCATGGCCCTCAACCTGGAAGAGGACTCGGTCGGCTGCGTCATCCTGGGCCTCGACCGCGGCATCAAGGAAGGCGACACGGCCAAGTGCACGGGCCGCATCGCCTCCGTCCCCGTCGGCCCCGAGATGTACGGCCGCGTGGTGAACGCCCTCGGCCAGCCGGTCGACGGCAAGGGCCCGATCCCGGCCAAGAAGTTCCGCAACATCGAAGGCCGCGGCATGAACGTCGTCGAGCGGCAGCCCGTCAAGGAGCCGCTCCAGACCGGCTGGAAGTCGATCGACGGCATGATCCCGATCGGCCGCGGCCAGCGCGAGCTGATCCTCGGCGACCGCCAGACGGGCAAGACGGCCCTCACGATCGACACGATCATCAACCAGAAGGACACGGGCGTCATCTGCTTCTACGTGGCCATCGGGCAGAAGGCCTCGACGATCGCGAACGTCTACGACACCCTCCAGAAGAACGGGGCGATGGCCTACACGGTGATCATCGCCGCGAGCGCCGACGACCCCGCGCCGCTGCAGTTCCTCGCGCCCTACGCCGGCACGGCGATGGCGGAGGAGGTCCGCGACAACAAGGGCCACGCGCTCTGCGTGTACGACGACCTCACGAAGCACGCCTGGGCGTACCGCCAGATGTCGCTGCTGCTGCGACGTCCTCCCGGCCGCGAGGCCTACCCGGGCGACGTCTTCAACGTGCATTCGCGCCTTCTGGAGCGCGCCTCGAAGCTCAACAACGAGCTGGGCGGCGGCTCGGTGACCTCGCTGCCGATCATCGAGACGCAGCTGGGCGACGTGTCCGCGTACATCCCGACGAACGTGATCTCGATCACGGACGGGCAGATCTACCTGGAGCCCGACCTCTTCAACGCCGGCGTGCGGCCGGCCATCAACGTCGGCATCAGCGTGTCGCGCGTCGGCGGCAGCGCCCAGACGGGCGCCATGAAGAAGGTGGCCGGCAAGCTCCGCCTCGACCTCGCGCAGTTCCGCGAGCTCGCGGCCTTCGCCCAGTTCGCGAGCGACCTGGACAAGAACACGCGCGACCAGCTGACGCGCGGCGAGAAGCTGGTCGAGCTCCTCAAGCAGGATCAGTTCGGCCCGCTGCCCTTCGAAAGCCAGGTCATGGTCATCTACGCCGGCACCTCGGGCCTGCTCGACGACCTGCCCACGCCGCTGATCAAGGCGTTCGAGAAGGGGCTCCTCGAGTTCCTTCAGAAGAGCCACCCCGGCCTCGGCGAGAAGATCCGCCAGACGAAAAAGTTCGAGGCGGACGTCGAGGAGCAGCTCAAGAAGGCGGTCGCCGAGTTCAAGGCCCAGTTCACGGCCAAGAAGTAGAAGGGGAAAGATGCCAGCGGTCCAATCCGCCAGGGCGGTCAAGCGCAAGATCCGCGCGGTCGGCAACATCAAGAAGATCACGCGGGCCATGCAGATGGTCTCGGCCGCGAAGCTCAAGAAGGTGCAGCAGCGCCTGATGGAGCTCCGTCCCTATTCCGACAAGATCGTCGAGTTCCTCAAGGGGCTGTCGGGGCAGGTCGCCGGCCTGGACTTCCCGCTCTTCAAGCCGCGGGAGTCGGTCAAGAAGATCGGCGTGGTCGTCTTCATGGCGGACAAGGGCCTCTGCGGCAGCTACAACGCCAACATGATGCGCTACGTCCAGAAGTTCCTGGACGAACAGAAGAAGCCGCACAAGGTGGTCGCGATCGGGCGGAAGGCCGTCGACTGGTTCAAGAAGCAGGAGGTCCCGCTCGAGGCCGAGTACATCCAGCTGCCCACCGAGGTGCCGTTCGCGAAGATCCGGGAGATGACCCGGCTCATCGTCGACCTCTTCCTGAAGGGCGGCTGCGACGAGGTCTACCTGCTCTTCACGCGCTACGTCAACGCGATCACGTTCAAGCCCGGGCACGTGAAGTTCCTGCCCATCGAGGCCCAGGCCGGGAAGCTCTCCCACGAGTACGAGTTCGAGCCCGCGCCGGCGGAGATCCTCGCGAAGCTGCTGCCCCGCTACATCGAGGTCTCCTTCCACCGCCTCATCCTCGAGTCGATGTCGAGCGAGCACGCCGCGCGCATGAACGCGATGCGGAACGCGACCGACAGCGCCTCGGACCTGATCAGCTCGCTGACCCTGCTCTACAACAACGCCCGCCAGGCGGGCATCACCAAGGAGCTGCTCGACATCGTCGGCGGCGCGGAGGCCCTGAAGGGATAAAGCATGAACACCGGAAAAATCGCCCAGGTGATCGGGCCGGTCGTCGACGTCTCGTTCGAGACGGCGCTGCCCGCGATCTATACCGCGCTGACGATCAAGGATCCCGCGCGGAACATCAACATCACGGCGGAGGTCGCCTCGCACCTCGGCAACAACCTCGTGCGCTCGATCGCGCTCAATCCGACCGAGGGCCTCGTGCGCGGCATGCCGGTCGAGGACACCGGCGCGCCCATCCAGGTGCCGGTCGGCCGCTCGACGCTCGGGCGCGTCATGGACATGCTCGGCAACCCGGTGGACGGCGGCCCGAAGGTCGAGGCCGCGGAATGGTGGCCCATCCACCGGCCCCCGCCGCCCCTCAGCGAGCAGGAGCCCACGCCCCGCGTGTTCCAGACGGGCATCAAGGTCATCGACCTCCTCTGCCCCTTCCCCAAGGGCGGCAAGATCGGCCTCTTCGGCGGCGCCGGCGTCGGCAAGACCGTCACCGTGCAGGAGCTGATCCGCAACATCGCCGTCGAGGCCGGCGGCGTGTCCGTCTTCGCGGGCGTCGGCGAGCGCACCCGCGAGGGCAACGACCTCTGGCTGGAAATGAAAGAGGCGAAGTTCAAGGACTCCTCCGGCAAGGAGCTCCGCGTCATCGACAAGACCGCGATGGTGTTCGGCCAGATGAACGAGCCGCCCGGCGCCCGCCTGCGCGTCGCGCTCTCCGGCGTCACCTTCGCCGAGTACTTCCGCGACAAGGAAGGGCAGGACGTCCTCCTCTTCGTCGACAACATCTTCCGCTTCGTCCAGGCCGGCTCCGAGGTGTCCGCCCTGCTCGGCCGCATGCCGAGCGCGGTCGGCTACCAGCCCACCCTGGCCAGCGAGATGGCCGCGCTCCAGGAGCGCATCACCTCCACCAAGAAGGGCTCCATCACGTCCGTCCAGGCCGTCTACGTCCCGGCCGACGACATCACCGACCCGGCGCCCGCGACCACGTTCTCGCACCTGGACGCGACGATCGTGCTCGACCGCCGCATCACCGAGCTCGGCATCTACCCGGCCGTCGACCCCCTCAAGTCGACGTCCCGCCTCCTCGAGCCGAAGGTCGTCGGCGAGGAGCACTACAAGGTCGCCCGCGACTGCCAGCGCATCCTCCAGCGCTACCAGGACCTCCAGGACATCATCGCGATCCTGGGCATGGAAGAGCTGGCCGACGACGACAAGCGCGTCGTCGCCCGCGCGCGCCGCATCCAGAGAATGCTGTCGCAGCCCTTCTTCGTCGGCGAACAGTTCACGGGCCGCAAGGGCAAGTTCGTCTCGCTCAAGGACACCATCCGCGCCTTCAAGGAGATCCTCGAAGGCAAGCACGACAACCTGCCCGAACAGGCGTTCTACATGGTGGGCGGCATCGAGGAGGCCGTCGAGGCGGCCAAGGCCATGTCCGCCGTCGGCAAGTAGAGGGTTTTTGCTGAAGTCGCTGACGTCCACCATCGTCGGAATCGGGATCCTGGTCGGCGTGATGCTGATGGTCCTGAGGAAGGGCGTCTGGGGCGCCGGCCTGGTGCTGATCGTGCTCTGCGTCCTGTTGTACGGCGTGACCATCGTGTCCGAACTGGTGAAGATGCATGGCAAAAAAGTTCAAGGTCGAGATCGTCACCCCTGAGAAGCTGGTCTTCTCGGAGGAGGTCGAGTCCCTCGTCGTCCCGGCCGAGCGCGGCTACCTCGGCGTGCTCGCCGGGCATGCCCCGCTCCTCTGCGCCCTCCAGCCGGGCGAGATCAAGATGATCCGCGACGGGGCCGAGTCCTGGTACACCACCTCCGGCGGCTTCATGGAGATCGCCGGCGGCAAGGCCTCCCTCCTGACCGACAGCGCCGAGCCGGCGGCGGAGATCGACGTCGCCCGCGCCCAGGAGGCCGTCCAGCGCGCCAAGGAGCGGCTGGCGGCGCCCGCCAAGGGCGTCGACCGCGAGCGCGCGAAAGCGTCGCTGGATCGCGCACAGAACAGGCTCCGCTCGGCGTCTAAAAGGAAGAAGTAATCGCCTTTTAGGAGCTTCCGATGTCCCTGCCCGCCCGCCTCCGGGTCGCCGGCTGGATCGTCTCCCTCAGCGGCGCCGCCCTGCTCGTCTTCGGCGGAGGCGTCGGGGGCGGCTTCAACTCGGACAACGCCATCTGGCCGATGATCGGCGCGGTCGTCATGGTGCTGGGCATCATCATCACCAGCACGTCGCCCCTGGTGTCGACCCTTCAGGCGCGCCGCAAGATCAGCGAGCGGCTGGCGGAATACAAGAACGCCCCGCCCGAAACACCCGTCCGGCCAAAGTAGCCCCGAACCAGTACGGGATCTCCCGGTAGTCCCGGACCGACCACACCACCAGGTCCGCCCGCTTCCCCGCCTCGATCGTCCCCGCCCGCGCCCCCTCGCCGCAGGCCCACGCCGCGTTCACCGTGACGGCCGCCAGCGCCTCGGCGGGCGACATCCTCAGCCGCGCCGTCGCGAGCGTCATGACGAGCGGCAGGCCCGTCGCCGTGCAGGAGCCCGGATTGCAGTCCGTGCCGAGCGCCACCGGCACGCCCGCCGCGATGAGCGCGCGGGCCGGCGCCACGCGGTCGCCCCCCAGGAACACGCTCGTCCCCGGCAGCAGGACCGCGATCGTCCCCGCCCGCGCCAGCGCCGCGATCCCCCGGTCCGTGACGGCCATCAGGTGGTCCGCGCTCACCGCCCCCAGCTCCGCCGCGAGCTCGGCGCCTCCCGAGGCCTCGAACTCTTCCGCGTGGATCTTCAGCCCCAGGCCCGCCCGCTTCGCCGCTTCCAGCACGCGCCGCGACTCCGCCAGGCTGAAGGCCCCGGGCTCGCAGAAGACGTCGCAGAAGCGCGCCAGCCGCTTCACCCGCGGCAGCGTCGCCACGACCTCCTTCACGTAGGCCGCCGACCCCCGCCCCCGCGGCACCGCGTGCGCCCCCAGATAGGTCGGGATGCCGCCGACGGCCCGGGCCGCCTCGAGCGACTTGATCTCGTCCCGCGCCGTCAGGCCGTAACCGCTCTTGATCTCGACCGTCGTCGTGCCCTGGGCGAGCATCGCGGCGACCCGCGCCTTCGCGCCGCGGAGGAGGTCGGCCTTCGACGCCCGCCGGGTGGCCTCGACGGTGGACAGGATGCCGCCGCCCGCCTCGGCGATCTGGCGGTAGGTCGCGCCGGCCGCGCGGGCCTCGAACTCGCGCTCGCGGGAGCCGGCGAACACGGCGTGCGTGTGGGGGTCGACGAGGCCGGGCGTGACGACGGCGCCGCGGACGTCGACGACCTCCTTCGCCGCGTAGCGGGCGCGGAGGGCTTTCGTGGGGCCGGCGTCGACGATCCGGCCGCGGGAGACGGCGACGGCGCCGTCGGGGATGATCGCGAGCTCACCCTGCTCGCGCCCGGCCCGGGGCCGGGCGGGGCCGGCCAGCGTCACGAGCTGGCCGGCGCGGACGAGGAGGAGGTCGACGCGCTCCCGCGTCAATGCGCCGCGGCCTTGGCCGCCCCCTCCCGCGGAGGAATGCGCATGGCGTAGAACGAGCGCCAGACGAACACGAGGCCGACGAGCAGCATGACCACGCCGACGACGGGGCCGTAGTTGAAGGTCTTGTGCTCGTGCGCCCCTTCCGTAATCTTGAGGGCGATCTCGACGGCCAGCAGGCCGAAGAGGGTGGAGAACTTGATGATGGGGTTGAGGGCCACCGAGCTGGTGTCCTTGAAGGGGTCGCCCACGGTGTCGCCGACGACCGTCGCGGCGTGAACGGGCGTGTTCTTCTCCTTGAAGTCGACCTCGACGAGCTTCTTGGCGTTGTCCCACGAGCCGCCGGCGTTGGCCATGAAGATGGCCTGGTAGAGGCCGAAGATCGCGATCGACACGAGGTAGGCCACGAAGAAGTTCGGGTCGAAGAAGGCGAAGGCCAGCGTGAGCGCCATCAGGGCGATGAAGATGTTCCACATGCCGCTCTGCGCGTACTGGGTGCAGATCTTGACGACCGTCTTGGAGTCCTCGATGTCGGCCTCTTTCTTGTTGAGGTCCATGTTCTTCTTGATGAACTCGACGGCCCGGTAGGCGCCGGTGGTGACGGCCTGCATGGAGGCGCCGCAGAACCAGTAGATCACCGCGCCGCCGCAGATGAAGCCCAGGAGCACGGGCGCGTCCGTCAGGCTGATGGCCAGCAGCGGCTTGCCGTCGATGATGGTCTTCTCGAGGATGAGGATGATGGAGAAGATCATGGTGGTGGCGCCGACGACCGCCGTGCCGATGAGCACGGGCTTGGCCGTGGCCTTGAAGGTGTTGCCCGCCGAGTCGTTCGCCTCGAGGAGGTGCTTGCCGTTCGCGAAGTCCGGCTCGAAGCCGAAGTCCTTCTTGATCTCCTCCTTGATGCCGGGGATGTGCTCCGTCTGCGCCAGCTCGAAGACCGACTGGGCGTTGTCCGTCACCGGGCCGTAGCTGTCGACCGCGATGTTGACCGGGCCCATGCACAGGAACCCGAACGCGACCATGCCGAACGCGAAGGTCGCCGCGTAGTTGCCCAGGACGTCGTGCAGCGCGAACATGCTCACGAAGTAGGCGCCGGCCATGAGGGCGGCGATGAGCATGCCCTTCCAGAAGGCGCTGAAGTTGCCGGCCACCAGGCCGGACAGGATCGTGAGCGACGCGCCGCCTTCGCGGGACGCCGTCACGATCTCGTGCACGTGCTTGGAGTGCGAGCTCGTGAAGACCTTGGTGAACTCGGGGATCAGCACCGCCGCGAGGGTGCCGCAGCTGATGATGGTGGCCAGCTGCCACCAGAGCGCGGGCAGCGGCGTCACGGGATGGGACAAGGCCTTGCCGATGGCGTCGAGCATGGGCTTCCCGGCGCCGTCCAGCATGGGCTTCGTCACCGACAGGTCCCCGATCAGGAGCCAGCTCATGCCGTAGGACGTCGAGATGCACAGGATCGCCGCGATCCAGATCAGCCGGGTGAGCGGCTGCTCGAAGTCGAAGAACTTCATGCCCTTGTACTGGGCCTTGGAGATGGCCTCGTTGATGAAGTAGGAGCAGCCGGACATGAAGTCCATCAGGAAGCGCATCGCGAAGATCCAGACGATGAGCTTGACCTGGAGTTCCTCGTAGTTCACCGCGACTCCGCTGGTCAGCGCCAGGGTGATGAAGGAGATCAGCGCGACTCCCGTGACGCCGTAGGTCTCGAAGCCGTCGGCCGTCGGGCCCACCGAGTCGCCGGCGTTGTCGCCCGTGCAGTCGGCGATGACGCCCGGGTTGCGGGGATCGTCCTCGTTGACCTTGAACACGATCTTCATGAGGTCGGAGCCGATGTCCGCGATCTTGGTGAAGATGCCGCCGGCGATGCGCAGGGCCGAGGCGCCGAGCGACTCGCCGATCGCGAAGCCGAGGAAGCAGATGCCCACGATCTCGCGGGGCAGGAAGAGCAGGATGATGACCATCATCACCAGCTCGAGGGAGATGAGGTAGAGGCCGATCGACATCCCCGCTCGGAGCGGGATGCTGACGACCTGCCAGGGATCGCCCCGGAGGGCGGCGAAGGCCGTCCGGCAGTTCGCGTAGGTGTTGACGCGGATGCCGTACCAGGCGACGGCGTAGGAGCCGGCCATGCCGACGACGGAGAAGAAGAGGACGAGCACCGCGGTGCCGAGGCCCTTCCCCTGGAGGCCCATGAAGTAGTAGGTCATGGCCGTGCCGATGATGGCGAAGAGCATGAGCAGGAAGCGGCCCTGCTGGATGAGGTAGGTCTTGCAGGTCTGGAAGATGATCTCGGCGATGTTCAGCATGGACGCGTGGGCGGGCAGGACGTGGATCTGCCGCCGCAGCCAGAGGCTGATGCCGAGCGTGCCGGTGATCACGAGGGCGCCGTACAGGAGCAGGTTGAAGGCGGTGATCGATTTCCCGCCGATGACGAACGACGCGTTTTTCAGGTTGGGGATGGCCAGGTCGGACTCGTCGGCATAGGCGGCGCCGCCGCTTAGGAGGACGAAGGCCAGGACAAGGAGCGGAGCGACGTAGCGCGGAAGCCTGTTCATCCCTTCCCCTTCGTTATGGACCGAGAGCGGACGTGTTGAGATGCGTTATGGATAGCTTCCGCCTCCCCCCTCTGTCAAGGAAGGCGGAAGGTTTAAAATAATACGAGGCGCTCATGGGTGACATGAGCGCCCCGGACTGTATGGGTAAGAGGCCAGACAACCCATATGGTTGTCGTTATGGGTAATCTACAGATTATAACGCCTCGACGCAAGCAATAATTGCGCTACGTCCGGACCTGGCCTTCGCCCAGAACCACCCATTTCAGGCAGGTCAGGTCGTCGGCTCCCATGGGCCCCCGGGCGTGGAGCTTCTGCGTCGAGATGCCCAGCTCGGCGCCCAGGCCGTAATGGCCGCCGTCGGCCAGCCGCGTCGAGCAGTTCCACATCACCGAGGCGGAGTCCACCTCGTTCAGGAAGCGCTGCGCCGATGCCGCGTCCGCCGTCACGATCGCGTCGGTGTGCGACGACCCGTGCTTCTGGATGTGCTGGATCGCCTCGTCGAGGCTCTTCACCACCTTCACCGCCATGATCAGGTCCAGGTACTCCTCGTCCCAGTCGGCCTCCGTCGCCGCCTTCATGCCGGGCACCAGCCTCCGCGCCGCGTCGTCGCCGCGCAGCTGCACCCCGGCCTTCATCAGGCGCTCCGCGATCTGCGGCAGCTGCAGCTTCGCCGCCGTCTCGTGGATGAGGAGCTTCTCCGCCGCGTTGCAGGTCGCCGGACGCTGCGTTTTCGCGTTCACCACGATCGTCCGCGCCAGGATCGGGTCCGCCACGTCGTCGACGTAGACGTGGCAGTTCCCCTTGTAGTGCTTGATCACCGGCACCCGCGACTTTTCCACGATCGAGCGGATCAGGCCCTCCCCGCCGCGCGGGATCACCAGGTCGATCAGATGGTCCATCTTCACCAGCGCGTCTACCGCGTCGTGGCCGCCTTCCACCATCTGGACCGCGTCCGACGGCAGCCCTTCCTGCTGCAGCGCCCCCTGCAGGCAGGCCGCGATCAGCCGGTTCGTCCGCTCCGCCTCGTGCCCCCCCTTCAGGAGCACCGCGTTCGACGCCCGCAGGCAGAGCGCCGCCGCTTCCGCCGTCACGTTGGGCCGCGCCTCGAAGATCATCAGGATCACGCCGATCGGCACGCGCACGCGGCGGCACACGATCCCCGTGGGACCCTTGCGCTCGTCGAAGACCCGCCCGACCGGGTCCGCCTGGGCCGCCACCGCCTCGAGGCCCTTGATCATCTCCTCGACCCGCTTCTCGTCGAGCTTCAGGCGGTCGAGCTTCGGCGCCGACAGCCCCGCTTTCGCCGCCGTCGCGCAGTCCTCCTGGTTGGCCTTGAGGAGGTCAGCCAGCCGCCCCCGCAGCCGCGAACCCATGTTCCGGATCGCGGACGAGCGGCGCTCCGCGTGGGCCGTCCGCAGCAGGGCGGACGCGTCCCGGGCCCGGCGGGCGATCTGTTCGGCGATGTTCATCCCGGGATTCTAGAGCGGGGAGAGGGCGAGGTCCAGGGTCAGGCGAGGATCACCAGGTTGTCCCGGTGGATCGCCTCGTCGCCGTTCTTGTAGCCGAGCACGCGCTCGATCTCCTCCGCGCGCTTGCCCATGATCCGCCGCAGCTCGACGGCCGAATAGTTCACCAGCCCCTTGGCCACCTCCGCCCCCTGCGGGTCGCGGACCGTCACCGCTTCTCCGACGTCGAACTCCCCGTCGCAGGCCGTCACCCCCACCGGCAGCAGGCTCCGCCCGTTCTTCCGCAGCGCCGCCGCCCCGCCCGCGTCCACCGTCAGCGTCCCGGCGGACTTCAAGCCGTGCGCGATCCAGCGCTTGTGGTGGTCGAGCCGGTTCCCCCGCGCCCGGAACAGCGTCCCCGGCGTGCGCCCTTCCAGGATGTTCGTCAGCGTGTACTTCTTCCCGTGCGCCAGAACCAGGCAGCCGCCGGAGGCCGTCACCGTCCGCGCGCAGCGGATCTTCGTGATCATCCCCCCGCTGCCGAGGCCCGACGGCCCCCCCGCCGCCGCCTCCACCTCCGGCGTCACCTCCCCCACCTCGTCGACCGCCTTGCCGTCCATGAGGAAGGCCTCGACGTCCGACAGCAGCACCGTGACCTCCGCGTCGACCGCGTTGGAGACGAGGCCCGCCAGGAGGTCGTTGTCGCCGAACTTGATCTCCTCGACGCCCACCGTGTCGTTCTCGTTGATGACCGGCAGGATCTTGCGCTGGTCCAGGGCGGCCAGCACGTTGCGCATGTTCAGGTAGCGGCGGCGATCCTGGAAGTCCTCGTGCGTCAGCAGCAGCTGGGCCGCCGCGTAGCCGAACGGCGCGAGCACGCCGTTGTAGACCTGCATCAGCAGCGCCTGCCCCACGGCCGCCGCCGCCTGCAGCTCGGGGATCGAGTCCGGACGCTTCGCCAGGCCCAGCGGCGCCAGGCCCGTCCCGATCGCCCCCGACGACACGAAGATCACGCTCCGCCCCGCCTCCTTGAGCGCCACCATCTCGCGCAGCAGGCGCGAAATCAGCGTCAGGTCGGGCTTCTGCGCGTCGTCCAGAAGCGTCCGCGTGCCGGCCTTGACGACGATCCGGCGCGCCGGCATGAGGGATTCCCGGGGCATGGCGGCGACATCCTACCGCGGCCCCCGAGGGGAGTCAATTGCGCCTCCCCGCCTCCCGCCCTATAATCCGTCCGTGAGCGCCGCCGGAGGAGGGGAGGAGTTTCTTCGCGACCGCCTCCGCGCCTTCCTCGCGTTCGCCCGCCCCAAGATCCTCGCCGCCGGAACCGATTTCGACCGCCTCTCCCAGCTGCGGCGCCTCAGCGACGTCCGCATCCGCGCCTTCGCCGTCGGCCGCCCGACCGTCACGGGCCTCGACCTCTGCGAGCTCCTGGCCGACCCCAAAACGGGGCGCCTGGACGCCCTCGCCGGCGGCCTGCTCCGGCGCGCGGACCTGGAAGCCCGGATCGAGCCGCTGGGCCAGGCCATGGGCGCGCTGGTCGAAGCCTGCCTGCTCCTCCAGGTCCTGGGAGCCCCCGCGATGGAGGCCCTCCTCAAGGAGGGGGCCGCCTCCCTGGGCGCGCTGACCGACGCCCCCTCCGCTCCGCGCGCCCCGGCGGCGGCGATATCCCCCGCCGCCCGCCCGCTCGCGGCGGCGAAGGAGCTCTGGACCGCCCCGGCCGCCCCGCTGCGCGCGATGAAGCTGCTCGAGGAGCGCGACCCGAAGCCCGACCTCGTGGCCGCCGAGGTGGAGAAGGATTCCGCCATCGTCTCTCGTTTCCTCCGGATCGCCGGCGCCCTAGGCGGAACCCGGCTCGCCTCGGTCAATCGCGCCGTGGTCGGCCTCGGATTTCCGATGACGCGCCGCGTGCTCGGCACGGCGATGCTCGCCCCCAAGCTCGGCGCGGATCCGGAGTTCTGGAGCCACGCCCTCCGCGTCGCCTCCGCCGCCTCCCTGGCGTCGAAGGCCGCCAAGATCGGGAATCCCGACGAACACTGGGTCGCCGGCCTGCTCCACGAAGCGGGCGCGCCCATCAAGGCCCGGCACGCGCCGACCTCCGACGTCCCCGCCGCCGAGTTCGGCGCCTTCCTCCTGGAGCGCTGGAAATTTCCCGCCGGCGTCGTCGCCGCCGCCCGCCATCACGCCGACTCCGTCGACGCGATCGAGGACGCCAGCCTCCCCCGGGAGGCCGTCGCCGCCGCCGCCTGCTGCCGCCTCGTCCGGGGCGAAGGCGGACGCTGGACCGCCCTCCTTCGCCTCACGCCGACCCAGGCCGTCGAGGTCGCCGCCGGCGCCGAGCGCCTCGCGAAGGCCTCCCTGGACGAATTCCTCGCGATGGGGTGACGCATGCTCCTGCTCCTCGCGCTCGCGGTCCAGGACGTCCGGTCGGGCCTCGACGTCCTGTCGCGGGACGGCTTCGCCCCGCTCAAGGGCGTCCGCGTCGGCCTGGTGACCAACCACAGCGCGATCGACCGGAACCGCGCGCACCTCATCGATCTCGTCGCGGGGGCGAAGGACGTCCGGCTCACCGCCCTCTTCAGCCCCGAGCACGGCATCCGGGGCGCGGCGGACGAGAAGGTCGAGAGCGGCAAGGACGAGAAGACGGGGCTGCCGATCCACAGCCTCTACGGCAAGACGCGGAAGCCGACCCCGGAGATGCTGGCCGACGTGGATCTGCTCGTCTTCGACATCCAGGACATCGGCACGCGCTACTACACCTACATTTCCACGATGGCCCTCGTCATGGAGGCGGCGAAGGAGCGGAAAAAGAAGGTGCTCGTGCTCGACCGCCCGAACCCCATCGGCGGCGCGGCCGTCGAGGGGCCGATCCAGGACGCCGACCTCGTCGGCCAGTTCATCTCGCATTATCCGATGCCGACCCGCCACGGGATGACGGTGGGCGAGCTCGCCCGGCTCTTCAACGCCGAGCACGGGATCGGCTGCGATCTCGACGTCGTCCGCGTCGAGGGCTGGAAGCGGGCGATGTACTTCGACGAGACGGGCCTGCCGTGGATCCATCCGTCGCCGAACATGCGTTCGCTGCCGGCCGCGATCGCGTACCCGGGCCTGGGGGCGCTCGAAGGGACGTCGCTCTCCGTCGGGCGCGGCACGGGCCGCGCGTTCACGCTCTACGGGGCGCCGTGGGTCGACGCGAAGCGGCTCTGCGACGAGCTGAACGGCCGCGCGCTGCCGGGCGTCCGCTTCAAGGAGACGGCTTTCACGCCGCGCCTGGAGGCCGGCTTCCCCAAGTATCCGCACACGGACCTCGAATGCCGCGGCTTCGAGCTCGAGATCCTGGACCGCCGCGCGTTCCGTCCGGTGGCGGCCGCGCTGCATGTTCTCGACGTCCTGCGCCGGCAGCACCCGAAGGAGTTCACCTTCGCGAAAGCCTGCGCGATGATCGGCCGCAAGAGCATCGAGATCGACATCAAGGCGGGGGTTCCGCCCGCCCGGATCGAGGCGGCCTGGCGGGAGGAGTCGGCGGCCTGGGAAAAGATCCGCGCGCGCTATCTTATGTACCCGGACTAGACTTCCTTCAATCCATTGGCCGCCAACACGTTGGAGAGCTCACAATTCAAATTGTGATGTACTCAGAACGTCAATCCCAGCTGCAGCGCCAGGAGGTCGTCGTCCGGATCGCGGCCCTTGCCCGACCGCTGGTTGAGCTGGCCGGTGACCTTGAGGAAGAGGTTCCGGGTGAAGAAGTAGCCGGCGCCGAGCTCGAGGCGCCAGGTGTTCCGGTCCCAATGCCGCGACACGCCCGCGGCGTCCTCGATCTCGCCGAAGGCCATCCCCGCCACGCGCGCCGCCCCGAACAGGCCCGGCAGGAGCGTGTATTTCGCCTCGACGTACCAGGACCAGAGGTCCAGGTCGTCGACGTTCGGCGTCTCAAAGCGCGTCCAGATCAGCTCGGCGAACACGTCCAGGTCGCCGCTCGCCCACTGGAGGTCGAGGCCCGCGAGCGTCTGGGGGAAGTCGGACGCCTCGCGATCCGAAGGGATCCCGTCCGCGTCGTCCTTGTTGTAGGAGCCCTTGGAGAACGAGGCGCCGGCGGTCGCGCTCCCGTCGATGGCCCAGGTCCCCCGCAGGTAGATCGTGGGGACGTCTCCCGTCCAGTCGAAGGCCCAGGTCCCCGGCGCGGAGTTCGTGAGGGCGACCGCCCAGGTGGCCGGCCCGGCCTGGCCGGACAGCTGGCCGCCGACGCCGTAGACCTCGCGGTAGATCGGCACGCGCCAGTCCTTCACGTCCGCGCGCGCCCGCCGGCCCAGCACGGCGGCCGCCGTGTCGGCGGGCTGCATGAAGGTGGTGATGTGGTCGTACGGGAGCGGGAACGTCACGAACGGGTTCTGCCGGGGCTGATGCCGCGGCAGGAAGTTCCCCAGCGGCGGCGCGAACTTGCCGAGCCGCAGATCGAGGGCCGCGTCGTCGACGAGAGCCGCCTCCGCCCAGGCCTGCTCCACGCGCGCGCCCACCGCCTCCCCCTCGTCGAACGGCGCCCCGTGGTCGATCCGTCCCTCGAAGAACCAGGTGATCCGCTCGCCGAGGGCGCCGTCGAGCGTCAGCTTCAGGCGCCCGCCGCCCTCCGCGCTGTCCGCCTGGCCGGGCCGCTTGTAGTGGTCGGAGCGCAGCGCCGCGTCCTCCACCGAGACGCCCGGCGCCTCGTCCCCGTAGGCGAAGAGCTCGAGGTCGAGCTCGCCGCCGACGTCGACCGTCAGCGGCCCCCAGGTCCACGACAGGTCGGCTTCGTCCAGGGCGCGGGCCCATTCGAAGTCCTGGAGCGACAGGGCCAGCGCGATCGCGATCACCCGAGCACCTCGTAAACCTTCACGGGATAGCTGATCCCCTTCACCTGGACCGGCTCCAGCGCCCGGACCTTCAGCTCGCCCCGGAACCGGGCGACGGTCGCCTCCGTCGCGAGCACCTGCCGGGGCTCCGCCTTGCCGCAGACGCGCGACGCGAGGTTGACCTCCTCGCCGATCAGCGTGTACTCGAGGCGGTCCTTCGAGCCGACCCGGCCGCACAGCGCCAGGCCCGTGTTGATGCCGATCCCCGTGTGGAACAGGGGCAGGCGCTTCTCCACCCGCCGCGCGTTCCACGCGGCCAGCGCGCGCTGCATCTCGAGCCCGGCCCGCGCCGCGCGCAGGGCGTGGTCCTCCAGCGGCTTGGGCGCGCCGAACATCGCCATCAGGCCGTCGCCGAGATACTTGTTCACGTTGCCGCCGTGCCGGTCGATCGCCGCCGTCAGGTGGTTCATCATGTCGTTGAGCATCGTCACTACTTCCGTGGGATCGACGCCCTGCGTCCCCGACGTGAAGCCGCGGATGTCCATGAAGACGACCGTCACCTCCCGGCGCTCCCCGCCGAGCTCCGTCCCCTTCATCATTTCCTCGGCGACATCCTTCGACAGCGTCTTTTCCATGATGTCGCGCCGCTTCCGCAGGCCTTCCGTCATCTCGTCGAAGGCCGCCCCCAGCCGCCCCAGCTCGTCCGCGCCCGAGACGCCCGACTTCGACTCGTAGTCGCCGGCCGCCACCTTCTTCGTGGCGTCGACGAGCTTTTCGACGGGCTTCGAGGTCCCCCGCGCCACGACGACGCTGACGAACGCCGCGATGACGCCGGCGGCCAGGAGCCCCCCGGTCCCGGCCAGAAGCGCGTAGGTCCGCAACTCGTCCTCCGCTTGCGTGGACCGGAGAAGGAGGAGGGCGACCTCGCCCAGCTTCTCGACGCGGCTGTAGCCCTGCAGGAAGCGCCGGCCGTCCAGGGTCACGATCCCGCTCTTCATCTCCCCCGGCGTCCAGTTCTCGAGGGAGCGATAGAGCACGCGGCCGCCCTGGAGAAACGCGAGCTGGACGTTCAGCGTCCTGGACAGCCGTTCCAGCTCCACCCCGAGATCGCGGCCGATGACGATGAAGCCGCCTTCCTCCTCGAAGGCGATGGCCTGGGCCAGCACGGGGCGGCCCTCCGCCACGAAGAGTCCTTCGGGCTGGGCCAGCAGCCATGCGGTCTCGACCGGCTGGACGCGCCCGTCGCTCCGCCCCTGGAAGCGCCGGTACCAGAGCTCCGAAGCGTCCCGGACGAACCCCACGTATTCGGCCCGGCGGCGGCTGGCCGCCAGCTCGTACTCCACGGCCTTGGTCAGCTCGGGATAGTCCCTGGTGTCGTAGGCCTCTTTCACGATCTGGCGAAAGCGCTTCACCCGAAAGATGGGGACGTCGTCCTTCAGGTCCTGCCGGAAGTCGTCGATCAGCCGCCCGACGGCATCGCGCATCCGGTTGAAATCGGCCGTCGCGGCCGCTTCCGACGCGCGATTGAGCCCCCAGAGCGCCGTTCCCACGACCCCCGAGACCAGGGCGATGGCCGGCAGGAGGATCGCGAGGAACAGCTTGGTGCGGAACCTCACCGGCAGCAGCCGCCCGTCCGGTCGGGAAGGACCTCCCCCTCGCGGGCGATCTGGAGGTCGACGGCGGCCCCCTTCCCTCCCACCTCGATTTCCTTCCGGACGGGATCGAAGCCTTCCTTCCAGGCGACCAGGGTGTGCTTGCCGGCGGGAACCTTGGGCAGGACGTAGGAGCCGTCCTCCTTTGCGAGGGCGAACCAGGAATGCTCGACGACCAGCACGTAGCCGCGCATGTGCTCGTGCACCTCGCAGCTGATCTCGACGAGGCCTTTCTGGTCGAACACGACGTCCTTCGATTCCCCCTTCGGATAGCGCCCGAGATCGAAGCGCTTCGGCTTGGAGTAGGAGAAGACGTTGTGCTGGACGTCGTCGCCGTTGGGAAATTTGACCGTCGTGCCCGCCTGGACGGCCAGCACGCGGGGCCGGAATTCCAGCCCTTCCTGCAGCATCTCGGCCGTCTTGCCCTCCGCCTTGGAGGCGGACGGCCCCTCGAGCCAGACGACGATCGGCGCGGGCGATTCCGGCTTGCGGGCGGCGAGCCCGGGGCCCTTGTAGGCGACTTTGAGCCGCTTTCTGGGGACGGCTCCGGGGGCGAGGGTCACTTTGCCTTGGACGTCCGACGCCTCCTGGGGCGACGGCACGAGAAGGGCGCACGCCAGCAGGACCCGCACGCCGGAATTCTATCTTACGAACGGGGGGCGGGGCGATAACATCCGCCCCGCCCCCCTGCGAAGGGGTCAGGATTCGAGCTCGACGTCCCAGTACGCCCGGCTCAGGAAGGCCTCCCACGACTCCCGCCGCTCGCGCGGGGGCGCCTGGACGAGGATCTTCCACGAGGGCTTCCGGGGCGGACGGCGCAGCGCCATCTTCGCCTCGGCGGGCGTCTTGTCCGCCTTGCGCTTGTTGCACTCCACGCACGCCAGGACGCAGTTCTCCCACGTCGAGCGCCCGCCGCGCGAGCGCGGCTGGATGTGGTCGATCGTCAGCTCCTCGGGCCCCGGCTGCAGGCCGCAGTACTGGCACGTGAAGCGGTCCCGCTTGAACAGGTTGCGCCGCGAAAAGACCGCCGACCGCGCGCCCATGCCCTCGTAGCCGGTGAGCAGGACCACCTCGGGCGGGAGCAGCGCCAGCCGCGCCGAGCGGATCACCGCGTCGCCGAGCCGGGCCGTCGCCCGCGAGACGTCGTCCCACGAGCGCAGGTCGTGCGTCCGGTACGTCGCCGGCTCCAGGATCAGCGCCGCGCCCTTGGCGACCAGGCCGATCACCTCGCGCACGGGCGCGAGGCGCACCGGCGCCCAGTGCTTGTTCAGCACCAGCGCCGGACGCTGGAGCGCCGCGAATGTGTTCATAGCCTCCTCATGTTCCGGGTCGAAAAGGAAAGTCCCCCCGCAGGGAGTCGCGCCCTGCCCTCGAGATTCGTAGTCTCGCGTGCCATCTGCTACACCACGGGGGTTCGGTCGCCAAGTATCCCGAGAAGGAGTCGCGCCTTCCCTTCCGGCTTCGGACGCCGGCGTGCGTCTGCTACACCACCGGGACATGGACGAGCTCCAAGCTCGGCTCTTTGGAGCTTGGCGCTCGTGATCGGGGCCGCCGGACTCGCACCGGCCTTCTCCTCCTTCCGACGGAGGCGGGACGCTACCTTCCCTTGACCCCAGTGAATGCTTGCGCTGAGCGAGGCCGTCAAAGCCGGCCGAGTCGAAGTGCGGTCGAGAGGATTCGAACCTCCAACATCCCGCCTCTCGAGCGGGCGCGTCTACCAAGGTTGCGCCACGACCGCGCGCATGCCCGATGAGGGAGTCGCACCCCCGTCTCCTCGATGTGAGCGAGGCATTCTCCTCTTGAACCAATCGGGCGGATGATTGCGGGACTCCGAATCGCACGGAGCTTGCGTGCTTATGAGACACGCGAGGCGACTTCGCCTACCCTCCCGCAGCGAAATGTCCTAGGATCGGCGCGTGATCGACGACCTCCGCCGCCTCGCCGACGCGAAGCGGGCCGACGTCCTCCGCCGCTTCTTCAAGACCGGTCCCGGCGACTACGGCGAGGGCGACGTCTTCCTCGGCCTCACCGTGCCCCAGGTCCGCGAGGTCGCCCGCCGCCGGCGCGATCTGCCGATCGCCGACATCCTTCGGCTCGGGACGTCGAAGTTCCACGAAGAGCGCCTCCTCGCCCTGCTGCTGCTGGTGCGGCGCTTCCAGACCGAGCCCGAGGCGGCCTACCGCGCCTACCTGAGCCTCTTTCCGCACATCAACAACTGGGACCTCGTGGACGCCTCCGCGGAGCACGTGCTCGGAGGGCGGCTCGACGGCCGGAGCCTCGCGCCGCTGCGGACCTGGTCCGCGTCGAAGAACCTGTGGATCCGGAGGATGTCGCTCCTGGCCACGTTCTACTTCATCAAGCGGAACCGCTTCGGCCCGACGCTGGACGTCGCGCGCCGCCTCCTGACGGACCCGCACGACCTGATCCACAAGGCGACGGGCTGGATGCTGCGCGAGGTGGGCAAGCGCGACAAGGCCGTCCTCGTCGCCTTCCTCGAGCGGCATCATCGAAGGATGTCGAGGACCACCCTGCGCTACGCGATCGAGCGCTTCCCCGCCCACGAGCGCCGCGCCTGGCTGCGGCGCTGAGCGAGGCCCCGAAGGGGCCGAGTCGAAGTGGACCCGGTGGGATTCGAACCCACAAAACCCGCGTTCTGAGCGCGGTGCGTCTACCGGTTGCGCCACGGATCCAAGGGCTTGCGTTGAGCGAGGCCCCGCGGGGCCGAGTCGAAGGGCCTGCCATGAGCGAGGCCCCAAAGGGGCCGAGTCGAATGGTTCCGGGGGGACTCGCACCCCCAACAGACCGCTTTTGAGGCGGCCGCGTCTGCTGATTGCGCCACGGAACCGAGCCCTGCCGATCTTGCGGAGCCCGGAGAGGCTCCGAGACCGCCGCGCTGCATAATGCGGCGACCGTGAGCTTGCGGACCGCGCAAGATCGGCAGGAATGGACAACCCCGCGCGGCCCGGAGAGGCCCCGAGACCGACGGTTCCTTATGAGCCGTCGACCGTGAGCTTACGGACCGTGCGGGATCGTCCCGGGTTCCGGGAGAACTGCCCCTGGGAGGTATCGCGCCTCCTTCCCCGGTTTAAGAAACCGGTGCTCATCTGCTAAAGCGTTCAAGGGCTCGTGGCCTCCTGGACCTGTTCATGCCCCCGTGAGGAATCGCGCCTCCTTCCCCGGTTTAAAAAACCGGTGCTCATCTCCTAAAGCGTTCGAGGGCCCTTGTTCCGGAACCCGACGTCCGGAAATCGGAACCCGAAGTCCGAACTCCGGGGCTCCGGGCCACGGGTTCCGGGTTCCGGCCGTCGGGTTCCGGTTGAACAGCCCGCGCCGGACTCGCACCGGCATCGCCGGTGTGAAAGACCGGCATCCTGCTCTTAGACGAGCGGGCCTCGCGGGGGTATTCTGAGGGCGTGCCCACCTTCAACGCGCACGGCATGGACGTGCCGCCCGACGTCCGCCGCGAGTTCCGGCGGCGGATCACCCTCGACGGCCTCCGCTTGAAAGTCGAGCTCCTGGGCGCGCTCTGGATCAAGGCGCCTTTCTACGGGATCATGGTCTCGACGCCCGACCACCAGCACGCCTCGTACGTGATCCAGCGGCCCTACGCGCGCTGCGGCGCGAAGGACTACGAGAAGCTCCTGGAGCGCGTCCATACCGCGCCCTGCTCGCGCCCGCGCTGCGGACGTCGCTGCCTCGCCGACGACCCGAGCAACCCCGACGCGCTCTGCCGGCCGCACTGGGCCGCCCAGCTGAAAAAGGATGTCGCCCGCGAGCTGAAGGAATCCTCCGAGCGCCTGGCCCGCGAGGACGCCCGCGCGCGGAAGCGGGGCGCGCGGTACCGGGCCGTCCTCTGGCTGCACCGCGGCGGCGACGACGTCTACATCGTCCGCTACTTCAAGAAGAAGCCGGAGGACGTCGAGCTCCGGCGGATCGCGGCGCGCAAGAAGTCGAAGATCCTCGACGACTTCAGCGTCGCCCGACTCTAAACCCCGGGTTCCGGCCGTCGGGTTCCGGGTTCCGGTTGATAGCGCTCCCAGCGGGATTTGAACCCACATCTCCGCCTTGAGAGGGCGGCATCCTGAGCCGGTTAGAAGACGGGAGCGAGTGTTTCGGGGTTTCCCCCGCCCGGGGTTTCACCGGGCCTTGCCGTTTAGAAGACGGCCGTGCGTGGCTACACTACGGGGGCTCGAAAATGTGGCGGGGGCACGTCGACGCCCCTAAGATGGTCCGATCGTGACGGACGCTCCCGGGATCAAGGATCCACCTCAGAAGCTGTGGGACATCCTCAAATCCATCGGCCCCGGGCTGATCCTGACGGCCAACATCGTCGGCACCGGCGAGCTGATCGCGACGACGCGCCTGGGGTCGCAGGTCGGCTTCATCCTGCTCTGGTTCATCATCTTCGCCTGCTGCATCAAGGTCTTCGTGCAGGTCGAGCTCGGCCGCTACACGATCTCCGAAGGCGTCTCCAGCCTGGAGATCCTGCGCCGGCTGCCCACCTTCGGCCGCTTCCGCTGGGCCATCGTCCTGTGGTTCTTCATGTACGTCGGCACCATGTTCCAGATGGCCGCGATGGTCGGGGGCGTTGCCGAGCTCTTCGCGCGGTCGCAGGACTGGCGGTCCACGCTGCCCTGGGCGCTGGGCGCGGCCGCGGTCGCCGCGGGCCTGCTTTGGATCAACCGCTACAAGCTGATCGAGACGGCCTCCACCTTCATGGTCGTCGCGTTCACGCTGATCAACCTGCTGGCCGTCGGGATCATGCAGTTCACCGTCCACAAGGTGACCGGCGCCGATCTCGTCGAGGGCTTCTCCTTCCGCTTTCCTCCCAGCCTCATGACCGCCTTCGCCGTCTTCGGCATCACCGGTGTCGGCGCCGCCGAGCTCATGTTCTATCCCATCTGGTGCCTGGAGAAAGGCTACGCCCGGGCCGTCGGCCCCCGCGACAACACTCTGGCGTGGGAGACCCGCGCCAAGGGCTGGCTCCGCGTCATGCGCTGGGACGCGTGGCTCTCCATGGTCGTCTACACCGTCGGCACCGTCAGCTTCTACCTGCTCGGCGCCGCCCTTCTCGCGCGCCAGGGCAAGGTCGTCGGCGACACCAATCCCATGGACACCCTCCAGGAGATGTACACGATGACCTTCGGATCCGCCGGCGTGTGGATCTTCGTCGTCGGCGCGTTCATGGTGCTGTACTCGACGTATTTCGTGTCGACCGCCTCCAACGCGCGCCTCTTCGCCGACGTCAGCGGCATGATGGGCTTCCACAAGACGCCCGAGGAACGCGCGAAGTGGGTCCGCTGGGCCGTGGTCGGCATCCCCGTCCTCACGCTGATCCTGTACTACGGCCTGAAAGCCCCGGTCACGCTCGTCATGATCGGCGGCACCGCCCAGGCGCTGATGCTGCCGTTCCTCGGCTTCGCCGCCTTGTGGTTCCACCGCAAGGTCCCCGCCTCCATCCGCGCGGGCGTCCCTTGGGTCGCCTTCCTCGTCCTGTCCGTCCTCGCCATGGCCACGCTCGGCGGCTTCCAGGCGGCGAAAGCCGTCGGACTCGTCAAATGAAGATCACCGGCCTCTCCGTCCGCGACATCCGCTTCCCCACCTCGCGCGGGCAGCACGGCTCCGACGCCATGAACGTCGATCCCGACTACTCCGCGGCGTACGTGACGCTCTCGACTTCCACCGCCCTCGAAGGCCACGGCCTCACCTTCACGCTCGGCCGCGGCACCGAGATCATCGTGAAGGCCGTCGAAAGCCTCGCCCCGATGGTCGTCGGCCAGACGCTCGAGAAGATCACGAAGAACTTTGGCGCCTATTGGCGCGGCCTCGCCCAGGAAAGCCAGCTCCGCTGGCTCGGCCCGCAGAAAGGCGTCACCCACCTCGCCCTCGGGGCCGTCGTCAACGCCCTCTGGGACCTCTGGGCCAAGGCCGAGAAAAAGCCCGTCTGGAAGCTCGCCGCCGACCTCACGCCCGAACAGTTCGTGTCGACGATCGACTTCCAGTACATCAGCGACGCGATCACGCCGGAGGAGGCCGTCGACCTCCTCCGCCGCGCCGAGCCGACGAAGCGCGCCCGCGAACGGGAGATGCTCCGCGACGGGTTCCCGGCCTACACGACGTCCGCCGGGTGGCTCGGCTACTCCAACGCGAAGATCCGCCGGCTCTGCCGCGAAGGGATCAAGGCCGGCTGGACCCACTTCAAGATGAAGGTCGGCGCGGACCTGAAGGACGACGTCCGCCGCCTCACCCTCGTGCGGAAGGAGATCGGCTGGGAGCGCAAGCTCATGGTCGACGCGAACCAGAAGTGGGACGTCGGCCAGGCCATCCACTGGATGCGGGAGCTGGCGCCCTTCAAGCCGCTGTGGATCGAGGAGCCGACGAGCCCCGACGACGTCCTGGGCCACGCGACCATCGCGCGGGCGATCGCGCCGATCGGCGTGGCGACGGGCGAGGCCTGCCAGAACAAAGTCATCTTCAAGCAGCTGCTGCAGGCGAACGCGATCCGCTACTGCCAGATCGACTCCTGCCGCCTCGCGGGGCCGAACGAGATCTTCGCGGTGATGCTCATGGCGGCCAAGCACAAGATCCCGGTCTGCCCGCACGCCGGGGGCGTCGGGCTCTGCGAATACGTCCAGCACCTGTCGCTCATCGATTACCTGCGGATCGGGACGTCGCTCGAAGACCGCGTCGTGGAGTACGTCGACCACCTGCACGAGCATTTCGTCGATCCGGTGGTGATGCGGCGGGGCCGCTACATGCCGCCCAAGGAGCCGGGCTATTCGATCACGATGAAGCCCGCGTCGCTCGCCGCGCACGCCTATCCCGGCGGATCCGTCTGGACGAGCTAGCAGTGGGAGCTGGATTCGAACCAGCCCCGCCCGTTTAACAAACGGGAGTGCTACCGCTGACACCATCCCACTGTGATGGAGGGAGCAGGATTCTCGCCTGCATGGACTCGTTTGGGCCGCCCTACGGTCCCGGACGCGGTTGCTCCCCTCGCGGGGCCCGGCCTGCGTATAGTTCCGCCACCCCTCCGTGGAGCCGACGGCGGGAGTCGCACCCGCGTCGCCCGCCTACCAAGCGGGAAGTCTGGCTGCTGACCTACATCGGCGCGTGAAGAGCCGGCGGCGGGAATCGCACCCGCATCGCCTGATTACAAGGCAGGCAGTCTGCTTTTGACCTACACCGGCTGGAGAGAGGGCGCGGCCGGACTCGCACCGGCACATACCTCCTTTGCAGGGAGGCGCCTTACTTTTTGGCCACGCGCCCTGGAGGAGAGGACAGGAGTCGAACCTGCATGCCCGTCGGGCACCCCGTTAGCACCGGGGCGGCTTACCGTTCGCCGCACCTCTCCGAGAAGCCGGACAAGGAAGGTGGGAGAGTCGAACTCCCAAGGCCCCTTTCGGGGCCTGTCCCGTTTCGAGCGGGGTGGGCCTGCCGCGTGCCCGAACCTTCCGAACGGATGCCCGCGGCGGGAATCGAACCGGCATTTCCTCCATGTCACGGAGGCGGTCTGCCACTGACCTACGCGGGCGCGCGGAGTCGGGCCCCGCGGACTCGCACCGCGCGTCTCCGGCACCCCAAGCCGGCGGGACGCTGTCTTCCCCTGGGCCCGCTAAGCGAAAGGCTTGCCCTGAGCGAGGCCCCCAAGGGCCCGAGTCGAAGGGCTTGCCATGAGCGAGCGATGTTCGGGGCGCTCCGCCTCGAACATCGCGAGTCGAATGGGCGCGGCAGGATTCGAACCCGCAAGGCCCGAAGGCCGGGTGGTTTACAGCCACTTGAGCTCCTTGTCCCAGACCTGCTCAGCGCGCCCGGTAATGCGTGGCCGACGGCCTCCGCCGGATCCACGCGAGATAATTCCGAAGTTCGGGGGCGGCGCGGAGGAGGTCGATCGACGCCCTCTCGCGCGCCAGGCGGCGGTTGTCGAAGACGCTATGGATCATGCCGTGGCAGTCGCGGCAGAGGTCGGCCGTCGCGCCGTAGATCTCGGCCTCGCGCTTCCGCCGCGCGCGGGGCACGAGATGGTGTCGCGTGGTCGCGGCGTCGCGGCCGCACAGTTCGCATCGCATCCTTCCTCCCTCGCGCGCGTCGCGGGTCGTTCCGGGTTCCAACCGTCGGATCCCGGACTTCGGGTTCCGGACGTCGGGTTCCCGGTTCCGGTCGATGGACCCACCCGGACTCGAACCGGGATCTCCGACGTGCGAGATCGGCGGACTACCGTTGTCCGATGGGCCCGGGGGATGCGGCCTCACGGAATTGAACCGTGCCCATCACGTTTTCAACGTGAGGTGCTACCGTCACACTCAAGCCGCGCGAGGACGGCCCCGGAGGGAGTCGAACCCTCGTCCCGGCGGTCAAAGCGCCGTGCCCTGCCGTTGGACCACGGAGCATTGCCCCGGGAGGACTCGAACCTCCCTTTCGACGTTCAGAGCGTCGCGTCCTACCGCTAGACGACAGGGCAGCGAAGCTTGTCATGAGCGAGGCCCGACAGGGCCGAGTCGAATGACGGTGCCAAGGGGTGCCGCCCCCCTACCTCCCGCTCGACAGGCGGGCGTGCAGATCTGCTACACCATGGCACCCTGAAGGAAGAATCCGGAAGAGTGGACCCCGGCGGTTACGATCCGCCGTCTCCGGCGTGCCACGCCGGCGCTCTCCCGATTGAGCTAGGGGCCCCAGCGGGCCGCCGAGGTGCCGCCCCTCGACGCCAGGCTTTGGAGACCCGGCTGGCCTCTGGACCGCGGCCCACGCGTTGAATCCCGGCACCTTCGGGTTCCGGGCTCCGGGACGGAAGCGTCCTGCGGGTGTCGCACCCGCGTCTCCGGCATGGCAGACCAGCGCTCTACTGTTGAGCTAAGGACGCGCGCTTCGTTCTCCCCCTCGGGGGACGGGGGGACTTCATTCGAGATTCTTCACAAAGCGTCCTGCGAGTGTCGCGCTCGCGTCTCCGGGGTGGAAGCCCGGCGCTCTGCTGTTGAGCTAAGGACGCGCGGAAGGCGGAAGAGAGCCTCCCGACCCGAAGGCCGGGAGGCCTTGCTTTCGCTTTCCTTTTCGACCCAATTGTCAAACCGCTACTCGCTCCGCGCCCGGGCGAACCCGATGGCGGCGGACCGAACTCCGGACAGACTCCGAGCGGGACCCTTTTCTGAGGGTTTCGCGCTCCGCCCACCCGAAAACAAAAAAACCCCGCGCCCTTTCGGAGCGCGGGGTTCATCTATTCTTTCCGGCTATCAACTTCCGTCGACGGCCTCCCCGCGCCCGTGCCGCTCTTCAGCGGCCTTCCCATTCAGCGTATCTCCGACGCTTCGAAGGGAAAGGGCGGTGAATCGCGGCGAATAGCGCATGCCCGACTGCTTCAAGCAGCCTCGCGCGCCTTGCCATGCGATTCTCGACGCCACGCGTTTCATGGAAGTTCTTGTCCTCGCCCTCTAGAACAGATTTCCCCGGGGAAAGTTCAGGGAAATAATCCGCTCAGGCGATCTTTCGCGGACGGAAGGCGGCCAGCAACGCGACGACCACCGCCCCGCACCCGGCCGCGGGGATCAGCCACAGCGTGCGCCAGTCGGACACGCCGTCGACCGTGAACGCCCGCAGCGCCATCCCCGACGCCAGGGCCCCGGCGAACATGCCCGCCCCGTCCACCACCAGGCTCAGCAGGGTCTGGACGCTGGCCCGGATGTCCCGCGGGCACACTTCATCCGCGTAAAGCGTCACCGCCAGGCGGGAGAACAGGAAGCCGGGGCCGTGCAGGGCCACGGCCGCCACCATCAGCCAGTGCGGCGTTCCCGCCGCGAAGAGTACATAGCGCAGGCCCCAGCAGAACACGCCGAGCGCCATCGTCTTTCCGGGCCCCAGTCGGCGGTAGACCGCCGGGAGGACGAAGAACACCCCGACCTCCGCGATCTGTCCCAGCGTCAGCACCGCCGAGACGTTCGCGGGATCCACGCCCGCGGTCGGCAGGAAGATCGACGTGTAGGGGTGGTGAAAGTACGCGAAGGCCTGGTACACGAAAAAGATGGCGAGGAGCGCCGCGAAGGACGGCTCGCGCAACATCCGGAAAGCGCCGGCCACCGCGCTGCCCGACGCGCTGCGCGCCGGGGGCGTCGACGGCAGGGTGAAGGAATACGCCCCCATGATCAGGCAGGCGACGCCGCCGAACAGCAGGCAGTCGCCGACCTTCTCCGCGCCGGCGATCCGCAGCCAGCCGGTGAGCGCCAGGCCGCCCACCACCCAGCCGATCGTCGCCCAGATCCGCACGCTCGCGAACTGGCGCGCGGGATCCTCGAGGTGGCGGAAGGCCATCGACGTCCCCAGCGGGTAGCACGGCATGAAGAAAACGGCCATGAGCAGCAGCAGCGGCCCCACGGCGGCGAACGACGACTGGCTCCACGCCGCGATCAAGAGGCCGCCGGCGGCCAGGGCGAGAAGCCCCAGGAAGCGCTCGGTGGCCATCCAGCGGTCGGCGATCTGCCCGGCCAGCACGGAGGTGAGGAGGTTGGCGATGGTGCCGCAGGCGACGCAGAGCGTGATCTGAAAGGCCGTGAACCCCAGGCCCAGGAGGTGCTGGGCGAGCACCGGCGACCAGAGCCCGCCGGCGGCGCCGATCAGGAACTGCTGGATCGCCAGCCGCGTGCGCAGGTAGGAATGAATGGACATCGCCTCTCGGCCGGAGAGGATAACAGGCCCGGGAGCGCGGCGCGACTACTTCCCGCCGCCGGTCGCCACGAGCGGCCGGGTCGCCTTCTTCAGGAAGAGGATGGCGAAGCAGGTGTCCCAGGTCTCGTTCTTCCACGACCCGCCCGCGTCCTGCGCGTCCAGCAGCAGCTTCGCGCCTTCCAGGTACCAGTCGTGCTTCCCGATCATGTTCGTGTCGTAGAGGATGCCCGCCCGCTCCAGGCCGTAGAGGTAGTAGTAGTGCCAGTCGCCCCCGCGCTCGGGATTGTTGTTCACCGACCACTTCACGTTGAGCCACGACATCCCCGCGTTCGCGATCGGGTTCTTCTTCCAGTCCTTCTTCAGCATGTAGTCGTAGATCACCACGCCGCCGACGGCCCCCGCCGTCATCGAGCCGTAGGCCTTGCCGTCGCCGGCGCCCTTGTAGCCCCAACCCCGCGGCCGGGCGTCGCCGCCCGACGCCACCGCGTTCTTGTCGCCGCCGTCCTCCGGCGCGTGCTGGCTTTCCATCCACCACTTCGTCGCCCGCACGATCACCGCCTCCTCGAAGCTGATCCCGGCGTCGAAGCAGGCGCGCAACCCGAGCGCCGCGTACTGCGAGTTCGAGTTGTCGCCCTCGCCGCCGCCGTCCCGCTGAGCCTTGATCGGGATCTTGCGCTGAACCTTCGGCTTCACCTTGACCGCCCCGAAGTCGATCGCGCCCGGCTTCTTCACGGGGGCCCCGGAGGCGACGTCCGGCGGCTGCGGCGGGATCTCCTTGTAGGTCGTCGGCGTCCCGTAGGACCACTGCCCGTTCGAGCACTGGTTGTCGACGAGATGCTGCGCGCACTGGGCGATGCGGGGCTGGTACTTCACGCGGTCGATCTCCTCGAGGCACATGGCCTGAAGCGCGACCTTGTAGGTCTGGTAAGGCGGGTCCTCGAGGACGCGCTTGAGCAGCGCCTTGTAGCGCGGGTCGCTTTCGCGGACCTCGGCGTGGATCATCGTGAGCAGGATCAACTCGTCGGAGTGCTCCGCCTTGGAATGCTCGTGCCCGGGCGAGGGGGCCGTCTTGAGCCACTCGACGCCCTTCTTGATCGCCGCGTCGATCCGCTTCTGGTCGACCTGCGCGGAGGCCGTCGACGTGAGAAGAACCACCGTGAGGAAAGCTTTCATCGTCCCGCTCCCTGTATCCTTGTATGTCGTACGTCCGGGAGCGGCGAATCTAGCCAAGAAAAAAAGCCCCGGGGGGACGGGCCCCCCGGGGCTTGTCTGAGTTCGACAACTAGTTGGCGCCGGCCTTCGTGGCCTCGCAGCAGGCGGACACCTTGAGCGCCGCGATCGACATCGAGCCCTGGCAGCACTCGTCGAGGATCCCCGTCACGCTCACGACGGTCTTCGCGTCCGCGACCAGCTTCTCCAGCGCCCCGATCGGGCAGGCGGCCGTCTCGCCGGGCTTGACGGCCTTGGCGCACTCCTCCTTGGGAGCCGCCGACACCGCGTACTTCGCGCCCGAGGGCGTCGTCAGCGTGTACACGTCCTTCTCCTTGGAGACCGTGCCGCTCAGGGTGGCGACGATCTTCACGATCTCGTAGCCGGTCGCGGCCTTCTTGATCTCGGAGGGCTTCACCGCGGTCTTCGCGTCGACCGACACCGTGAAGAGGCCCTCTTCGAACTTCGTCAGCTTGGCCTCCTTGGCGCCGGGCAGCGCGGCCAGGCTCTTCTGGACCTTCGAGCCGCAGTTGACCTCGCAGGACATCCCCTTCACGTAGATCTTCACTTCGACCTTCGCGTCTTCGCCCGCCGCCAGGGCGAGCAGGGCCGCCATCATCACGCTCATGGATTCCTCCTATTTGCTTCCCAGATGTTACGGATATGCAACGTGCCGGCCCAGCGGTTTTATTCCGGCTCTTGTGGTATAGGAGAAAGATGGCCCGGGAGCTCTGCGCCCACCTTCAGCCGATCCTCCAGGCGCTCCTGGCCCGCGGCGGGACCGTCGTCGACGTGGCCGTCGGCGCCTGGTCGGCCCGGGACGTCGTCGTCACCGTCAGCCAGGGCCCCGAGCTCGAGGCGGCCCGCGCCCTGTTTCCGGGCTTCGCGCCCTGGCGGGTCGACGACCCCCACTACGCGATCGAGTTCGGCGTCGCGTGCGACGCCTGCCGCCACGCGATCGGCTGGCCGCAAAAGAACGCCTATTCTTAGGCGTCTGGAACGTCCCCGGATGTGATAAAATATGGGGACATGAACTCCTTCGAGAAGGTGCTGGCGCGAATCTGCCTGGAGCACGGATGGGCCGGGCGTGCCGAGATCGCCGAGGCGGTCCGGGCCCGGAACCAGGACCCGGCCGCCCAATCCGCGTCCCTCGCGTCCTACCTGGTCGCGCGCCGCATCCTCTCGCCCGAACAGGCCAGCCAGCTCCAGGAGGAAGCGGGGGAAGTCACCAAGTCCGGCCGCTACGCCGACGTCCGGGAAGACGACACCGGGATCGGCCGCATCTTGGTGGAGGCGGGCGCCGCCGCCCCGGAGCACATCGAGGAGGCGCTGGCGCTGCAGAAGTCCTTCTCCACCAGCCAGGCGACGGTCCCGCGGATCGGCGAGATCCTCATCGAGAAGGGCTACCTCACGTTCGCGGCGCTCCAGACCGCGCTCGTGCGGCAGAGCCGGCTCGTGCGCCTGTCCTGCACCGCCTGCGCGGCCCACTTCACCGCCGAGCCGTCCCCCGGCAAGGTCTTCGTGTGCCCGAAGTGCGCCGGCCCGCTCTCCGACTCCACCCGCATGCCGCCGGTGGACGTCACCGAGCCGCCGGAAGTCACCCGCGCCGCCGAAAACATCGAGAACGTCCTGGGCAAGTACATCCTGACCTCCCCGCTCGGCAAGGGCTCCATGGGCGCCGTCTACAAGGCCTGGGACCGCGGCCTGCGGCGCTGGGTGGCCGTCAAGCTGCTCCTCATCACCAAGGATCCGCAGCTCGTGCTGCGCTTCCGGCGCGAGGCGGAGACGTCCGCCGCCATCCAGCACCCGAACATCGTGCCCATCTACGACGTCGGCGAAAGCCAGGGCCGGCCCTACCTCGTCATGAAGTACGTCGAAGGCAGCACGCTGATCGGGATGTCGCTCACCCTCGAGCAGTCCCTGCGAACCCTGCTCCAGGCCGCGAAGGGCGTCGCCTACGCCCACGAGCACAACGTGGTGCACCGCGACCTCAAGCCGGGGAACATCATGATCGACGGCTCGGGCCACGTCTACGTGATGGACTTCGGCCTCGCGAAAGACCTCTACAACGCGAGCGGCCTCACCGCCCCCGGCACCATCATGGGCACGCCGACCTACATGTCGCCCGAGCAGGCCGCCGGAAAATCGGAGCGGGTGAACTGCTCCAGCGACGTCTATGCCCTGGGCGCCATCCTCTACGAGCTGCTCACCGGCCGGCCGCCGTTCAAGGGGCCGCGCGCCATCGAAACGCTCCGCATGGTGCTCGAGGACCCGGTGGTGCCCCCCACCAAGACCAACCCGAGCGTCCCGCCCGCCGTGGAGGCCGTCGTGCTCAAGGCCCTCCAGAAGGACCGGGCCGACCGCTATCCGTTCGCCGCCGACTTCGCCAGGGCCCTGGAGGCGGCCACCCAGGCGCCGGCGGCGAAGAAGTCGACGGCCAAAGTCATCTTCTGGGCCGTCATCCTGCTCGTGCTGAGCTGCCTCGCCGGCTTCGGCGTCCTCCAGCTGCTTCGCGGAGGCCCGGTCCCCACCGAGCCCTAAGCCCACATGGGTCATGAGATCGTCTATTGCGCGCGATGCCAGACGCGCATTCTCGGCACGGAGCTCGAGAAGGGAAAGGCCTTCGCCTTCAGCAACCGCTTCTGCTGCGGCGCCTGCGCCCCGGAATTCCTGAAGTCCCTGCCGCACGCCGAGCGGGCCGAGCTCCTGAGCGCCCTCCAGCGGGCGGGCCAGGAAGCCCGGACCGGAACCTCCTCCTCCGCCCAGATGCGCCCCCCCACCGCGCGCGTCCCGATCCTCGAGGAGTCGACGACGCGCCGCCGGCTCACCGCCCGTCCGAAAAGCGCCGGGCCGGCCGTGGGCATCGGCGTGGCGATCGCCGTCGTCGTCGCCGCCGTCACCTTCGTCCTCCTGCCCGGCCCGCGCCCCGCTCCGCCCCCCGAGCGCCCCGCCGCCGCCGCCCCCGCTCCCGCCCCCCCGGCTCCGCCGCCGCCGACGGAAAAGCCGAAGGCCGTCGACGCCCTTCGCGAAGCCCGGGACTTCGAACGCCGCCAGCCCGGGGATCTCGACGGCCGGATCCAGCGCTGGGAAAAGGCCGTGTGGGCCTGCGAAGGCGGCGCCGGCCTCGAGGAGGCCAAGAGCGGCCTGGCCGCCGCCCTCGCCGCGCGCAAGGAGGCGGTCGCGCGGGAGCTGCCCCCCCTCGAAGCGGAGGTCGGGGCGATCCTGGCGAAGGAGTCCTTCCGGACCGCGCTCGACGTCCTGGACGCCGCGCGCAAGCGCTACGCCCATCCCGAGTGGACGCTCGCCGTCGACAAGCGGATCTCCGAGCTGCGCGCGCGCGTCGCCGCGACCTTCGACGCCGTGCACGCGGAGGTCTCGACGGCCCGGGCCGCCGGCGACGAGGCGCGGATCCGCGCGGCCGCCGAGCGCGTCGAGCGCTGGGGCCTCCCCGACTACTCGAGCCGGATCCGGCCGTTCCTGACCGCCGCCCCCGCCCCGGCGCCGGTCCCCGCGCCCGCTCCCGCGGCGAGTCCGTACCCCCCGATCTGGGAGAAGGCGATGGCCTTCGCCGCCCGGCGGGACTACGCCGCCGCCGCGAAAGAACTGGCTCTTCAGCCCGACGGCGTCGGGGATCTCGACCTCCTAAAGAAAGCCGGGGCGATCCCCGCCGAAGCCCGCGAGGCGATCGGGCGCTGGACCCGCGGGCAGAAACAGGCGATCGGCTACTTCGACGCCGCCGGACGGATCTCCCGTCTCGAGGCGCCGTTCCTGAAGATCGAGGACGCGCGGCTGATCTTCGGGGCCGGCGACGAGACGCGGGCCGTCGACGTCGGCGAGCTGGCCCCCTCGACCCTCGCGGCGCTGTATCTCGCCCGCCCGAAGAAGGCGGAGGGCGACGAGCGCGCCGCGCTGGCCTTCTGCCTGATCGAAGGCGATCTCGAGGGGCCGAAAGCCGCGGTCGACGCCAAGTACTGGGACTGGGCGCGCAAGGCCGCGGCCGAGCGCGGAGCGGGCCGGGACGCCGAGGCCCGCGCGATCTACGCGTCGGCCCTCGAGGACGCGGAGGACCCCGCGAAGGCCCTCGCGTCGGCCGCCGCCCTCAAGGACCTCGTGGCCCGCTTCGCCGACACGCCCTTCGTGGCGCGGAATCGCGGCGCGGTCGAGCTTCGGACGTCGATCCCCCGCGACCAGTACGTCTTCTCCGACTGGATGTCGGGCACGGGGGCGTTCCGGCTGGCGAAGCCGGCCAAGGGAGACGCGGCGTGGGCGTGCGAAGCGGACGGGGCGGCGAACTTCGTGGAGTTCTCCTACGCGGCGCCGCCGAACGCCGAGCTCCGCGGCTGGGTCTACGCCGGCGCGTGCTGCCTGGAGACCTTCGAGTTCGGCATCCAGGCGACGGGCCTGCGCGCGCCCGACGCGAAGAACCCGAAGGAGCTGGTCGCCGCCGACCCGGGGGCGCCCGGGTTCGCGGTCGCGAAGATCCCGTTCTTCCTGCGGAAGACCCACGCCTCCCACGGCGGGCCGAAGACGGCCGCCCGCTGGGAGTGGATCCAGATCCCGCTGCCGAAATCCGGCGAGGGCGGACCGAAGACCGTCCGGCTTCTCAGCGCGCACCAGGGCTTCGCGGTGGCCTACGCGGTCGTGTCGGCCGCGCCCGACTTCACCCCCCGCCTTTCCGACGTCAAGGAGCGCGAACGGGCCCGCGCGGCGCGCCTCCGCTCGCCGGGACCGCCGCCCGACGCCGGCCTGGTGGGCCACTGGGCGTTCGACGACGGCCAGGGCGCGAAGGCCGCGGACTCTTCGCCGCGCGGCCATCACGGCGCGCTCGTCGGGGCCGTCTGGACGCAGGGGAAATTCGGCGGCGGCCTCCGCTTCGACGGCGACAACAGCCATGTCGAGCTTCCCTCCACGCCTTCGCTCGACGGCCTCCAGAAGGGGGACTACACCCTCTCGGCCTGGTTCAAGCCCGAGGGCGTCCCCCCCGGACGGGACAGCGCGAACGACGCCGTCTACGGGATCGTGATCAAGCGCGGCATGCACATCGGGCTCGCGTACGGCGGGCACCAGGCGTTCTCCTTCAATCATTACGTGGCGCCGGACGTCACGGTCGCCTCGGGGTCCGGAGTCTGTCCGCCCGGGGCCTTCTATCACGTCGCCGCGGCGTTCTCCCGGAAATCCGGCCAACTGCGTTTCTACCTGAACGGGCAGCTCACCGGCGCCGGCGCCTTCACCCCCGACGCGGCGGCGCGTGAGTTCGGAACGGAACCCTGGCGGATCGGGATCGGCCTGCCCGGCGCCGAAACCTGGCGCTGGCCCGCCAAGGGCGTCATCGACGAGGTCCGGATGTACGACCGCGCGCTGCTCGCGTGGGAGATCCGAGCCCTCGCCGGCCCCCGCCCCGCCGCGCCGCCGGCCGACACGCGGCCCTGGACCGCCGTCCAGCTCGAGACCTTCTCCGGCTTCCGGTTCGAGAACGGCGTCCTCGCCAACATCCCCGGCGTGGACAACGCGGCCCGCTCGGCCCAGGACTTCGGAGACGTCGAGCTGCGCATCCGCTTCGAGCACGCGATCTCCGGCTACATGTTCTTCGCCGTCCGGCAGTGCGCCGAAGGCGCCTACACCGCCCAGTGGGGCCGGGGGCAGCTCGCGGCGATGGCCCTGAAAGAGCACGAGCTCATCTTCGTGTGCAAGGGCGACGCCGTGACGGCGACGCTGGACGGCGCGACTCAGGAGCTCGTCCGGAACGGGACGCCGAAGTCCGGCCGGCTCCAGTTCAACATCAACGGGTCCGAGCTCAAGATCAAGTCCGTCGAGTACCGCGACCCCCGCTGACCCTTGAAGCCTGCCCCCCGCGGATTCTAGACTGGACGCATGAAGAAACTTGCCGCCCTGCTTCTCATCGTCGTGTCGTCGGGCTGCGTCCACCACTCCGGGGGGCCGTCGCATCCGCACGGCGGGCCGCCCGGGCAGATGAAGAAGGCCATGTACCGCTGCGGCGACTGCGGCGCGACCAAGGCCTCCGGCGGCTCCTGCCACGGCAAGGTCATGATCCTCGTGCCCTGAGGAGCTACTTCTTCGTCGCGAAGCCCGCCGCGTTGACCTGGCGCCGGAAGATCTTCCCCTGGCTCAGCGCGTACAGGCGGTCCCCCGCCAGCGCGCAGCTCGTCACCGCGGCGGACGTCGGAGCCAGGATCAGCCCGATCGGCCGCCCGTTCGGATCGTAGACCCGCACGCCGGCCTGCGTGCTCACGTACCAGCGGCCCTGGACGTCGGACGTCATCCCGTCCCCCTTCGACTCCACCGTCGGCCCGAAGTCGAAGTAGGGGAAGACCGGCATCCGCCCGCGCAGATCGCCGTTCGTCTCCACGCGGAACGCCCACGCCGCCGCCCCCGCGTAGTCCGAGACCGCCAGCGTCTCGTGGTCCGGCGACAGCGCCAGGCCGTTGGGGGCGGTGATCCCGACGTCCACCACCCGGCTCTTCCCCGCCGCCTCGATCAGCACGACCTGCTTCTTGCCCGTCTCCGTCACGTACACGTGGCCCTTGTGCGTGACCACGAGGTCGTTGCAGCCGATGCTTTCGAGGAGGACTTCGACGTCCCCCTTCGCGTCGATCGCGACGACTTTCTTCTCCTTGTTCACGCAGGCGTAGAGCCGGCCGTCGGGGCCGAACTTCATGCCGCTGATGCCGACGGCCTTCGCGTTGAAGACGCTCTTCGTGCCGTCGGGCGCGATCTTGTGCAGGCCGGTGCCGGCCCCGAGGTCGCTGTAGTAGAAGTTGCCTTCGGCGTCGGCGCAGGGGGCGTCGACGAACTTCCCGTCCTCGACGACCGCCTCCCAGCCCTTGCCGGGAATCACGAGGCCCGAGAGCGCGAGGTCGTTCTTCACTTCGGGCACGGGCGCGGGCAGCGGCTCCTCCTTCCGCCAGAGCCAGCGGAGGACGTCGGGCAGCATCGACCCCAGCTGCTTCCCGCTGTGGCCCTCGACGCCGAACGCGACCTTGTGGTCGTAGCCGGCGAAGGCGAGGGCGGCGGCCATGTCGTGGTTCGCGAGCGGCCAGTTGCCGTGGACGTTGTCGAGGTCCTTCTCGCCTTCCTGCAGGAAGACGCGGAGCGGCTTGCGCTCCGTCTTGCGGATCGCGGAGGGGAACCAGACGCCGCCGCGGATGTTGGTGAAGCTGCCGATGCCGGTGATGACCTTGCGGAAGGCGTCCGGTCGGAACCAGGCGGCGCTGAACGCGCAGATGCCGCCGCTGGAGACGCCGGCGACGGCCCGGTCTTCCGGACGCGGGCTGATCTTGGCGTGCTTGGCGAGCTCGGGGAGCATCTCGTCGACCAGGAACTTCGCGTAGACGCCGTCGGGCGTGTCGTACTCGTAGCTGCGGGTGCTGCGTCCCTTGCCACCCGCGACGGGGGGGACGTTGCCGGGGTTGATGAACAGGCCCAGCATCGGGGGGATTTCCCCCTTGTGGATCAGGTTATCGAGCACGATCGGCCCGCGCATCTGGCCCTTGGGATTCACGACGCCGCCGCCGTCGCAGAACACGATCACGGGGTACTCGCGCGCGGCGTCGAGGTTCGCCGGCAGGTAGATCCAGTAGTCGCGCTCGGTGCCGGGATAGACCTGGCTCTCCTTCCAGGAGAACTTCTCGACCTGGCCCTTGGCCACGCCGGCCTGCTCCTGGTGGTCGGGCCCAAGCGGGTACGGGTCCTGCGAGAGAAGAGCGAGGAGGATCAGCATGGCGGCGTTTTCCTTTCAGCGGACCTCCTACAGTACGCGCTCCCGGAGGCCCGCCGAAGAAAAACCCGCTAGCTCGGCAGGCCGAGCAGCCGCGTGGCCTCCTCGTAGCCGGGCGTCGGCTCGCCGTACATGCTCGCGGCGAAGCGGGCCATGGCCACGAGTTGCCTCCAGCGGAAGGGCGTGCGGCCGCGGGCGAACTCCTCCGACACCGTGCCGAAGAACTTCTCGCCGTGCAGCGAGCCGTTCTGGCTTACCACGAAGCCCCGGTAGAGCGCGAGGACCGGCGACTCGGGCGCGCCGAGGGAACCGTAGCGCTGCGCGACGGCCGTCGCCAGGGCCTGATCCTTGGCGCGGATCGCCCCGTCCAGCTCGCGCAGGAGTTCGGCGGGGTCGCTCGACTTCACGCGCTCGCGCGCGTCCGCGCGGGGATAGGCCTCCCACTCCTTCATCTTGTTGCGCGCGGGGTTGTCGCGGTCGAAGGCGAAGTTCCAGGCGGCCATGACGACGGCCGCCGCGGCGTTCTTCGCGTCGCTCGCCGCGCCGATGTGCTTCCAGGCGTTCACCGCGTCGCAGGCGTGCACGCCGACCGTGGCCCCGTGGGCCTGCTTGTTCTCGTCGCGCAGCACCAGCTGGTTCGCGGCCAGGCCGATCGCCTCGTGGATCGCGTCCGGCGACGTCCCCTCGGCCAGCAGCGCGGCCGCGATCTCGGCGGCGCGCTCGGGGGCGGCCTGGAACAGCTCGACGCTCACGGCCTCGAGGCGGGCGTCGTCGAAGGTCTTCGTGCCGAGCGGCTTTTCGAAGAGCTTGTGCTGGTCGATCAGCTTCGGGAGCACCGTCCGCGGCCCGTTGAAGTGATCCATTTTCTGGTTCTTCTCCGCGACCGCGAAGTAGTGCAGCGACTGGCGCAGCAGCGTGTGCGCGTGCTCGAGGCCCACGAGGTCGAGCAGCCCCCACGCCCGGTACACCATGTTCACGCGATGCACTTCCGTGCTGTCGCGCAGGGCCGCCTGCGCCTGGTTGAGCAGGGCGGCCGGATCCCGGCGGAACGCGGCGTATTTCGCCTCGGCGCTCTTCAGGTCCTTGCCGCGGATGTCGTCGCGCACCGCCTCGCCGTCGCCGCTCCCGGACGCTTCGACGGGGCGCAGGACCTCCTTCGCGCGGCCGCCGAAGGCGTGGATGCGCTCGGTGTTGCGGTACAGCGCCTTGAGCACGGGGAGCGCGCGGCGCTCCTCCGGCAGGTCCTGGGCCATCTGGTAGGCGGGCTTGAACGCGAACATGGAGTGGAAGCCGATGTAATCCTCGCCGCCGAACGTGCGGGCGTTGGCGAGGGCGGCGGCCGCCGTGAGCTCCTTGAGGGTCGTCCCTTCCCGGAGCTTGTTCACGAGCATCGGCTGGAGCTTCGCGATCGGCGTCTCCTGCAGGAGACTCACGAGGGGCTCCATCGCGCCGAACGTCAGGCGGGGCTCGTCCTGGGCGAGGACCTTCGACAGCCCCAGGTCCGAAGCCAGGCCGGATCCCACGCCGGCGGCGACCGCCCCGGCCCCGACCCGCCTCAGGAAGTCGCGTCGCGTCTGAGCATTCATATCGGTCTCCTCCACGGGTCTAACGGGCGATTCCGGGAACGTTACACGGGGAAGGATAAATCCTCCCGGGATGTTTGTCCCCGGACAAACATCCCGGGAAGACTTGTCCTAGCGCACCACGGGCAAGCTGACCTCGTAGACCCCCACCACGTCCCCTTCCTTCCAGTCCCGCTTGGGGCTTTCCTGCATCTTGTTGTGGCAGTCGAGGCAGCGCTTGTCCATCCGGCTGGCCGTGGCGTAGCGCAGCGAGCCCCCTTCCAGGCGGTAGTAGGGATTCTCCGGGTCCGCTCTCAGCCGAACCAGGGCCGCGCGCTGGAAGTCGTCCTTGGGCCCGCCCGACTCCCGGCGCCACGGGAAGGGGTTGTCGCTGTAGAGCCGGATCCGCAGGCCGTCGCCTTTCTTCGAAATCCGGTCCGCCAGCTCCACGCTCATCGTCGCCGGCAGCGGGATGGCGTTCTTCTTCCCCGCGTAGTCGTGCGTGACCTGCAGCGTCCGGTCGGTCAGGCGCGCGACCACCTCCGACGTGTAGTACTCGTTGAACTCCTTCAGCGCGTCGGACGTCAGCCGGGCGTTCTGCACCAGCGCCTTGAAGAGGTCGTCCTTCGCCCGCGTCTCGTGCTCCAGGGCTTCGCGGATCCGCGCGTAGCTGACCGAGAAGACGGCGCCCAGCAGGACGGCGGCCAGGATGCTGACTCCCACCAGGGCGGCGACGGCGGGACGTCGGCGCGTCCAGCCGAGGAGGCGTTCCCACGACGTCCGCGGCCTCGCGCGGATGGGCTCGCCCGCGAGCCAGCGGCGGAGGTCGCCGGCCAGCTCCTGGGCCGTCGCGTAGCGGAACGCCGGATTCTTCGCCATGGCCTTCAGGCAGACCGTCTCGAGGTCGCGGGGGATCTTCTCGCCGAGCCGGCGGGGCGGGCGCGGCTCGTCCTCCAGCACCTGGAGGATCAGCATGCGGCGGTTGCCCTGGAAGGGGCGCTCCTGGGTCAGGAGCTCGTAGAGGATCACGCCCAGGCTGTAGACGTCCGTGCGGGCGTCGACGCGCGACGCCTCGCCGCGCGCCTGCTCCGGCGACATGTAGGCCGGCGTGCCCAGCACTTCGCCCGACTGGGTGACCGCCTTCTCCTCCCCTTCGACTTTCGCGAGCCCGAAGTCCGTGAGGTGCGGGAGGCCCTTGGCGTCGAGGAGGATGTTCGCCGGCTTCATGTCGCGGTGGATCACGCCGCGCTCGTGGGCGGCCTGGAGGGCGTCGCACACGCGCGCCAACAGCTCCGCCGAGTCCCGGAACGGCAGGGGGCCGCCGGCCATCTTCTCCGCCAGCGTCACGCCCTCCACCAGCTCCTCGACCAGGTAGTAGCGCCCCTCGTCCTGGCCGATCTCGTACAGGGTCACGATGCCGGGATGGCTCAGCTGGGCGAACGTCCGGGCCTCCCGCAGGAAGCGCTCCTCCTCCTCCGGCCCGCCGAGGCGCCCCGTCCGGAGCATCTTGATCGCCACCGTCCGCCCCAGCTGCGGGTCGCGCGCCTTGAAGACCCGGCCGTACGAGCCCGCGCCGATCTCGCCGACGAACTCGTAGCGGCCCAGCTTCAGCGGGGCCGCCGCCCGCGCCGAGCGCGCCGCCTCGAGCAGGTGTTCAGGGACGGGCTCGACGTCCTTCCCGGACCGCGACAGGACGTCGACCAGCGGCTCCTCGAGCGCCCGCAGCGCCTCCTCGCAGGCGGGGCACGCCTCCACGTGCGCGGCGAAGCGCGGCAGCGCCAGTTCGTCGGGCGTCGGACAGCTCATCCCTGATATCCTGACCGGACCCGCGCGAAAGAAAAAGGGAAACAGAAAGAAAGATGGAAGCCAGCGGGACGTCCTCCAGCCTCCTCGACCGCGTCCGCGCGGACGAGGCGGGCGCCTGGGACCGGCTCGTCGCGCTCTACGCCCCCCTGCTCTACCACTGGTGCCGCCGCTGGAAGCTCCAGGAAGACGACCTCGCCGACGTCTTCCAGGAAGTCTTCAAGACCCTGGTCGTACGCATCGCCGACTTCCGCCGCGACCGGCGGGGCGACACGTTCCGCGGCTGGCTGTTCACGATCACCCGGAACAAGGTCCACGACCACTTCCGCAAGCGCGGCCGCGAGATCGGCGGCGGCGAGGCGCTGCTCGAGGTCGCCGCGCCCGAGAACGTCGAAGCGGCGGATCCCGACGCCCTCCGCGCGCTCTTCCTGCGCGGCCTGGAGCTGATCCGCGGCGAGTTCGAGGAGCGCACCTGGCAGGCGTTCTGGCGCGCGGCGGTCGACGGCCGGCCGGCGGGGGACGTCGCGGCCGAGCTTTCGATGAGCCCCGGGGCCGTGCGGGTCGCCAAGTCCCGCGTCCTGCAGCGGCTGCGCGAGGAGCTCGGCGAAGGCTAAGGTTGTAGCAGCCCGAGGACGGCCCAGGCGGTCCCCCAGTAGATCGCGATCCCCGGCTCCTTCGTCCGCGCCTTGGTGGTCGGCACGTTCCAGGAGCCGTCTTCGCGCTGGGTCTTGACCAGGAAGGCCCGCGCGCGGCGGGCGGGTTCGACGTCCGCCTTGACGAAGCTGAGCGCGTAGAGGACTTGCCCGGTCGCGAGGGCGTCGCTCGTCTCCCCGCGCAGGTAGCTCCAGCCGCCGTCGCCGTTCTGCCGCCCGAGGAGCTCCTTCAACAGCTCCTCGGAGGGATTCGCGAGGAGCCGCAGCGCGGCCGACTCCGCGCTCTGGCCGGGCTTGCCGTCCTTCAACCGGGGCTCTTCGTAGCCCAGGGAGTCGAGCGCCCGCAAGGCCCACATCGTGCTGACCTCGTGGGTCTCCTCCTTGGGACGTCGCTGCACGGTCAGCTGCCCGGCGGCCTCCCAGAGGCCGTCGGGTTTCCGCAGCCCGCGGAAGAGCTCGGCGAGCTCGCGGTAGGGGGCGACGTCCGCCGCCGGCGGCCGCGTGAGGACGACCTGCGCCAGGGTGTCGACGCCGCGGTCTTTCCGGCCGACGTCCAGCGTCCAGCGGGTCCACTCGTCGAGCTTCTTCTCGTCGACGGCGAAGCCGCGGCTCAGCGCCTCGCGATGCGTCCAGACCATGAACGTCACGTGGTGGCAGGACACGCACTTGCGGTCCCGCATCCACGCGACGCCCTCTTTTTCCAGGAAGGGCAGGCTCCGCTCGACGGCCTGACGGACGTCGGCCTGCGCGAGCGCCAGGGCCAGCAGGATCATCATGCGGGTTCAACGGGCCGCCGGCCGAATCGTTACACGGGAACCTCGGCGGGGCGGGCCGCGTCAAAGGGCCATGCTGACGATGCTCGCCCTGCTCGTGGCCCTCCAAGCGCCCTGCGTGCCGGATTGCCCGACCTCCCGCGCCCACATCCAGTCCGTGGACCACACCCAGGGCAAGGCCTGCCCTTCGTGCGCCGTCGGCATCGACGTCTGCTTCCGGCTCTGCCGCCCCTGTGCCGCGGCGAAGGGCGTGTGCCCGGGCTGCGGCGGCAAGTCGATCGAGGCCACGACGTGGAAGGACGTCGACGGCCCCGCCGGCATCCGTCTCCTCCAGGAGAAGGAGTTCTCCATCGTCGCGATCGTGCAGGGCGTCGTCCTCGAATCCCAGAAGGCGCGCCTGGTGGCCGTCCAGGAGTTCGACGACCGGATGGTCCTGACCTACGCGACCCGGACGCCCCAGTGCGGGACCGAGCCCCAGGCCTTGGACGCCCTGTACGTCAAGGTCCCGCGCACGTCCAAGCGCTGGGTCGTCCGCCACGCCCACACCACGGTGCCGCGCGGGCTGACGATGTCGACGGCCGCGGAGTTTCCCGCCCGCTAACGTTCCAGCGTCGCTGGAACGTCAGCTCAGGGCCTCGATCACGGCGTCGAAGGTCGGCGGCCGGTCGGCCGGCGACTTCGCGAGGCAGCGCATGATGAGGTCGCAGAGCGCGGGCGGCAGTCCCGGTGCGCGGTCGGCGACGGGAGGGGGCGCCGTGTTGATGTGGTGGTGGGCCCAGCTCTTGGCGTCGTCGGTCCCCGCGGGAAACAGGAAGCGGCCGGTGGCCGCGTGGTACATCGTCGCGCCGAGCGAATAGATGTCCGATCGGACGTCGCCGCTTCCGTAGGCCGCGCGCTCCGGCGCCATGTAAGCCGGCGTGCCCAGGCGGGCGCCGTGGCTGGTGATCGAACGGGCGGCGCCCTTGGCCTCCGCGCCCAAGCTGACCTTGGCCATGCCGAAATCGGCGAGCTTCCAGCCCTGGGTGAAGATGTTGCCGGGCTTCACGTCGCGGTGGGAGATGCCCAGGCGGGCCCCGGCGCCCAGCGCGGAGGCGACGGCGCGGAAGCAGGCGCGGACGTCCTCCGCCGGCAGGCGGCGCTCGCGGGTGATGCGCTGCGACAGCGTGCCGCCGTCGAGCAGCTCCATCGCGTACCAGGGGCCGTCGTCGAGCTCGCCCCAGGCGACGACCTCCACCACGTGCGGGTGGTTGAGGCGGGCCATGAGGCAGGGCTCCTGGCGGAAGCGTTCGAGGTGCCACGCCAGCAGCTCCGGGGCCGGCGAGCCCTGGATTTCGAAGATCTTGACGGCGATGGGCTTCCCGGAGCGCTTGTCCTCCCCGCGGTAGACGAGGGCCGCGGTGCTGCGGCCCAGGAGGCGGTCGGGGAAATACACGAGGCCGGGCGCGACGGCCTTCGGGGGAGGCGCGTTGGACGGCACGAACTGGAGGCGGACCGACATCAGCTCGGCCGGCGTCTTGTTGCCGAGCGGATCCTCGGTGCGGAGCTTGCCCTGATCGAGGAGGGCGAGGACGGCGGCGCAGAAGTGGCGCAGGCAGGTTTCGTCGTTGGCGAGGCCCTGGAGGACCTCCACCGCCTGCGCCCGGCCGCCGGCGGGCACGCTGCGGAGGATCCGCGTCCGGATCTCCTCCTCCGCGGTGTCGCACATAGTCTTAGAAGTTAACTTACTTTTTTCCGAGCTTCCAGGTCAGACGATCTTTTTCGAATTCCACGCGAGCCCGCCGCCTTGTCCTCAGGGACCCGCCGGAAACACGCGGACGCGATGGATCTTCCGGCCGCGGTCGTCGACGACCTCTCCGGAGACGCGGAACTCTCCGCTCTCCTTTCCTCTGAGAAAGAGGGCCGGGCTATGCACGATGTAGTGAAGGAGTTCGGGCGGCGTCCCCCGCAGGACCTTCTTTGCCGCGAACTCGACGAAGAAGCGCGGATCGGCGTCGCCGGTGCTGAGCCCGGTGCCGCCCTCGGAAAGCGGCCGCTGCCGGACGAAGACGGCGATGACTTCGTAGGACGAGGAGGGGCGGCGCAGCGTGATCTCGACGGGCCAGCGCGAAGGCCTGCCCGTCAGCTCGGCCGATACAAGGCCATCCGCGGAGGCTTGAACGCCATAGACGGTGAACAGACTTCCCATGGACACGGGAGCGATTCCATCGGCATTCGTGGCGGAGGGCCTCTCATTGAAGGACGCGTAGGCCACCCAGACCTTGGCGCCTTCGACGGGCCTGCCCTCGTCGTCCGTGACGTAAACAAGCTGCTGGTAGAAGCAGGGGCCGCAGCCCGCGAGCCACGGGACCGCGAGGACCAGGGCCTTCACCATCCCGACGGGGCGTAGTCCTTGAAGAAGAGGCCCGAGGCGTGCTTGCCCGTGAGCAGGCCGGCGAAGAGCGGATCCAGGACCCGCGCGGCGCCGTCGACGACGTCCAGCGGCGGCTGGAAGTCGTGGTCCTCCTGCTTGCGCAGCGCGTGCACCAGCGGATCCTCGTCGGTCACCCAGCCCGTGTCCACCGCGTTCATCCAGATCCCGTCCTTCGCGTAGTCCGGGGCCGACGTCCGCGTCATCATGTTGAGCGCCGCCTTCGCCATGTTCGTGTGCGGATGCTTGTCCGTCTTCGTCCCCCGCGAGAAGATCCCCTCCATCGCCGAGACGTTGATCACGTGGACCGCGCCCGTCCGCGCCTTCAGCATCAGCGGCTTCAGCCGCGCCGCCAGGATGAACGGCGCCACCGCGTTGATCAACAGCACCTCGAGCAGCTCGGGCGTGGGGACCTCCGCGAGCGACATCCTCCACGTATTGAAGCCCCGCAGGTCCACCTGCTGCAGATCCGCGTCCAGCTTGCCCTCGGGGAACGTCTCCTTGCCGCAGGTCCGGTCGTCGTACGTCATCCGCACTTGCGACAGCGCCGCCGAATCGCGCAGCCCGACGCCCAGCGCCCCGCCGTCCCACGAGGTGAGCGTCGTCGTCGACGGAGAATTCTTCCCGGGATGTTTGTCCTCCGGCGGAGGACAAACATCCCGGGAGGATTTGTCCTGCCCCAGCGCCCCGAGGACCTCGTAGTGGCCGCCGAGGATCTTCTTCTCGACGTCCGGCAGCCGGGACCAGCCGATCGCCTCGCCCTCGAGGAGATGCTGGTAGAAGCCCACGGGACGTCGGACGGTCTGCGCGGCGTTGTTCACGAGGACGTCGAGCCGCGCCTCGGTCGCGTTCAGGTAGCGCGCGAAGATCTCGACGGACGGCGAGTGGCGGAGGTCGAGGCCGTGGACGCGGAGGCGGTCGAGCCACTGCCCGGAATCCTTCTCGGCGGCGTAGCGGCGGGCGGCGTCGTGGGGGAAGCGGGTGGAGACGAGGACGCGGGCGCCGGCGCGGAGGAGCTTGAGGCCGGCCTGGTAGCCGATCTTGAGGCGCGCGCCGGTGATGTAGGCGACGCGGCCGGAGAGATCGGCCGTCTGGAAGCGCTTGGCGTAGTTGAGGTCGGCGCAGGCGGGGCACATGCCGTCGTAGAAGTGGTGCAGCCGGGTGTGGGGCTGCTTGCAGACGTAGCAGACGCGCGCGACCTTGAGCTCGCGGGACGGGGTTTCCGGCGCCGGCAGGAGCGGAGGCGCCTCGAAGACCTCGGCGCGGCGGGCCTCGCGGATGCCGGTGCCGTTCCGCAGCTGGCGGTCGGCCTCGCGGATCAGCTTGCGCTTCTCCTTGCGGACGGTCTTGGCGTCGCGGAGGCGCTCCAGCTTGGCGGGCCGGGAGAGGCGGCCGGCGGCGGCCATGAGGCGGGCGCGCTCGGCCTTCGTGAGCGCCGCCAGCCGCGCCGGATCGGCGATCAGGGCCTCGATGGACTCGATGAGCGACTTCAGGTCCTTCACGGCTTCTTGCGCGCGGGGGTGTAGCCCTCCAGCTCCCGAAGAGTGGTGAAACGGGCGGGGCCGGTGGAGATCTCGACGTCCTCCGCCGTGAATTCGCTGGGATGCTGGTAGCCGCAGGCGTGGGTGAGGGCGTGGAGCTCGTTGCGGAACGAGCTGAGGTAGCGGGCGAAGCGCTGGGCCTGCACCTCGGGGAGCAGGCCGCGCTGCAGCGCCGCCTTGTGCGTGGTCACGCCGGCCGGGCAGTCGCCCGTGTGGCACTTCTGCGCCTGGATGCAGCCGATCGCGAGCATCGACTCGCGGGCGATGTTGATGAGGTCGGCGCCGAGGCAGAGGGCGACGATGGCCCGGTCGGGGAAGCCGAGCTTCGCGGAGGCGATCCACGCGACCCGGTCGGCCATCCCCTCCTCGAGGAACGAGCGATAGACGCGCGGGAAGGCGACGCGGAACGGCAGCGACACGTGGTCCGCGAACGTCATCGGCGCCGCGCCCGTCCCGCCTTCCCCGCCGTCGATCGTGATGAAGTCCGGCCCCTTCTTCGAGGCCTTCATCGCCTGGGCGAGCTCCTTCCAGAACTCGACGTGCCCGACGGCCGACTTGATGCCGACCGGGAGCCCCGTGGAGCCGGAGATCTTCTCGACGAACTCGAGGAGCGAGGGGATGTCGTGGAACGCCTTGTGGCTGTTGGGGCTGATGCAGTCCTCGCCGGCGCGGACGCCGCGGATCCGGGCGATCTCCTCGGTCACCTTGGCGGCGGGCAGGACGCCGCCCTTGCCCGGCTTGGCGCCCTGGGAGAGCTTGATCTCGATGGCCTTCACCGTGGGGGACGTCGCGAGCGTCTCCTGCAGCTTCTCGAGCGAGAAGCCGCCGTCGAGATTTCGACATCCGAAGTACCCGGTGCCCACCTGCCAGACCAGGTCGGCGCCGAGCCGGTGGTGCGGCGAGATGCCGCCCTCGCCCGTGTTGTGGTAGCAGTGGCCGCGCTTGGCGCCTTCGTTGAGCGCGCGGACGGCGTGGGAGCCGAGCGCCCCGTAGCTCATCGCCGAGATGTTGACGATGGACGTCGGCCGCCACGCTTTCGGGCGCCCGTGATGCTCGCCGAGCGTCACGGCGGCGGGGAGCTCGTGATCCTTGTCATGGGAGGAGCCGGTGAAGCTCTCCTCGCCGTAGGGGAAGACCGCGTGCTTGATGATCGGATAGCCGATGCCCAGGATCTGGTCGTCGGTGCCGAAGCCGAAGTAGTTGTTCTCCCCGTCCGCCGAGCGGTAGATCCAGTCGCGCTCGTCCCGGTTGAACGGCAGCTCCTCGCGGTTGTCCGCCACGATGTACTGGCGGAGCTTCGGCCCCATCTCGATGAAGATCCAGCGGAAGTGCCCGAAGACCGGGTAGTTGCGCTGGATGGGGTCCTTGGAGAAGAACCGGTCCCGGATCCAGAGCCCGATGAACGCCGCGGCCAGGACCCCCAGGACGATCCACAGGATCAGCACGGGGCAACTATAGCACCATTCCTCGAATCATTCCCGCTTCGACGTCGTACATCAGGGTTGTTGTTCGCTCTGCTGTCGGTCCTGGCGGCCTCGACGGCCTCCGGCCAGGACTTCCTCAAGATGGAGATCGACGAGCTCCCCGTCCAGGCCGCGCCCAACGACGCCCCCTTCATGCTCGGCCCGGCCGTCGGGTACCTGGGGGTGCGGGACGCCGACGAGAGCAGCTGGTACGGCGGGCTGATGGCCCGCCTGCGCGTCGCGCCCTTCCTCGGCTTGGAGGCCTCCGGGGCCTACACGCGCTTCGACTTCCAGGAAAAGGCGATCCGTTTCACGCAGGTTCCCGTCCAGGTCTCGGCGCTGGTCTTTCCGCTCAGCCCTCCCGAGAACCTCCGCCCCTACGTCCTGGCGGGCGTCGGCTTCTATCCCACGCGGATCGAATACCGCGGGTCGCTGGCCGCCCTGGAAGACGACCGCGACACGACCTTCGCCTTCCACGTGGGCGGGGGCGCGGAGATGCAGGCCGGCCCCTCGCTGGTCTTCAACGCCGACCTCCGCTGGATCTTCCAGGACGAGCCGGACGTCGACAACGCCTCCTTCGACGGCGCCGAGTTCGGCACGATCCAGTTCGCCGTCGGCGTCGGCCTCCAATTCTGATCGCCGGCTACGCCTCTTTCCCGTACACTTACCCATATGGGTGCGCCCCGGACGGGGCGAGCGGGAGGGTGACCGTGCGGCTGGACTGTTCCTGCGGCCGGACGTATCGGACGGCCGACCACGACTGCCCGGAGTGCGGGCAGACGCTGACGCCCCGGGCGGACGACGCCCCCAAAAAGGCGATTCCGCCGGGCGCCGACAAGGTCGATCCGGCGGTGCTGGTCCGCCAGAAGATGGCCCTGCGCGACGAGCTGCGCGTGCGCGACCGCCAGCTCCGCCAGGCCGAGGCGCGCATCGCCGCCCTTCAGGCCCAGCTGGAGCGCATGCTCGCGCGCGGCCAGGAGATCCGGATCGCCGCTTCCCCGCTCCGCGTGATCGAGACCCGGATCGCGCCGTCGGAGCTGTCGCTGGAGCGCCCGGACCTCTCGATGCTCCCGCTCGCCGAGGAGACGCCCGCGCTCAAGAACGCGATTCCGCTGCCCGACGACCGCCTGCCCGCCCTGGACGTCGAGTAGCCGCTACCGCGACGCCTTCTGCTCCAGCCGGCGCATCGCCTTCATGAGCAGGGTGATGGTGGGCTCCATGAGCGTCCGGGGCTCGTCGCGCTCGATCGACGTGAAGGCGAACTTGGCCTTGCCCCAGCCGGCGACGGCGAAGAAGGCCGTCTCGCCCTTCAGCTCGTCGGTCCAGGCGTGCATCGCCTCGCCGTGCACGAGGTAGATGGCGCCCCGGTCCGAGTCGGAGCGCACGCCGAGGATGCCCGTCTTCTTGGTGGCCATCAGCATCTGCATGACGTCGGCGAACGGCATCGTGTCGAACGTGCCCTTGAAGTCGGAGTGTTCGAGCGTCGTCGCGCGGGCCGTCATGGTCTTCTGGTGGCGGCCCATGAGGGCCGAGAGGTGGATCGCCATGGCGGGCTGCTTGCGAAGGAGGTCGGACAGCGTCTTCTTCGACAGCGACGCCGTCTCCACGCGGGTGCGGGCGCGGACGGTTTCCGCGGAGGGCTGGAGGGTCATGAAGGACAGCTCGCCGAAGGGATCCCCTTGCTCGACGACCCGGGCGACCCGTCCCGCCGCGCCCTGGAGGATCTCCGCCTCGCCCTCCGTGATGAAGCGCAGGGCGCCGCAGACCTCGCCGGCCCGCAGGAGGGTGGAGCCCGCTTCGTGGAAGGTCGGGGTCGCCAGCTTGATCAGGTCTTCCCTGACGTTCTCGGGGAGCTGGGAGAGGAAGCGCGCCCCGGCCTGGGCTTCCGGCCCCTTGACGGCCTTGATCTGCCGCGAGCTCTCGCGGGCCTTCGCTTCGAAGGAGCTGCCCAGCCCGCGGACCTTCGCCTGGAAGCCCTCCGGGGTGAACGGCTTCTCGATGAAATCGCAGGGGCCCTGGCGGGCGGAATGGGCGACGAGGTGCCGCTGCAGGCGGGGGACCGAGAAGAGGACCATGACCTTGCCCGCGGGGCCGAGCTCCTTGAGCGCCCACATCAGATCCGACCCGTCCATGCCGGGAAGCTCCCAGTCGTAGACGAGCAGGTCGAAGGCGGGGCCGGCCCGGAGGGCGGCCAGGGATCCCCGCCAGTCGGCGGATTCCAGGATGTCGGCGCTCGAATGGCCCAGCTTCTGGAAGACCTCGCGGAAGAGGATCCGCATCGCTTTGGAATCGTCCGCGAGCAATATCCTCATGGTCCCCTTGTGCCAGCCCTCCCACCACATAATACATGGTGAAAGCCGGGTTGGAGGGATTCATCGCGCGGGAAGACGTCGACGCCGGGGACCCGGACCGCGAACCTGACTCTGTACCCTAAATTACTTCTTGAGCTTGCCGCCGCCCTCGGTGGCGACCAGCGGGCGCGTGGCCCGGCGCAGGAAGAGGATGGAGAAGCAGGTGTCCCAGCAGGTGTTGAACCACTCGGTGTCCTTGCCCCACGAGCCGTCCTCGTTCTGGGCCTTGAGGATCGCGTTGGCGCCGTCCTTGTACCAGACCTTGTCGCCGAGCGTCTCCGTCCCGTACAGGATGGCCGCGCGCTCGAGGCCGTACATGTAGTAGGTGTTCCAGGGCGCGATCGTGTAGTGCTGCGTCAGCCAGTTCATCCCGGCCTTCACGAAGGAGTCGCCCTTCTTCCACTCCCGGCCCAGCATGTAGTCGTAGATCACCAGCGCCCCCACGCCCCCCGCCGTCATCGCGTGGTACGGCCCGCGCTCGTCGTTGTGCTCCGCCTTGTAGTTCCAGCCCTCGATCTTGCCGCTGATCCCCGACGGCACCGGCGGATGCTTCATCTCCTTGCCGTCCTTGTCCTTCTTGCGGTCCGGGAACTGGCTCTCGCGCCACCACTTCACCGCCAGCACGATCACCCCTTCCGGCAGGCTGATCCCCGCGTCGAAGCAGGCCCGCAGGCCCAGCGCCGCGTACTGCGTGTTCGAGTTGTCCCCCGCGTCGGGCCCTTCCTTCATCTTCTTCACCGCGATGGCCTGCACCACCTTCGGCTTGCCGTCCTTGTCCGGCGGCTTCGGCTTGCCCGACGCCTGCGGCGGCGGCGGGACCTTCACGTCCTTGATGTGCTCCGTCGGGCTCCCGTAGCCCCACTGCCCGTTCTGGCACTGGTTGTCGACCAGGAACTGCGCGCAATGCGCCAGCTTCTCCTGGTACTTCACCCGGTCCAGCTCCTCCAGACACATCGCCAGCAGCGACACCTTGTAGGTCTTCTCCAGCGGCTCGCCCATCACGCTGTCGAACAGCCGCTTGAACATCGGGTCGCTCTCGGGAATCCCCGCGTGGATGAACGTCCAGAGCAGCAGGGTGTCGGAGTTCTTGTAGCCGTTGTGGAAGTCGGGCGACTTGTTCGACGCCTTCAGGAACTTGATCCCGCGCTCGATGGCCTGCTGGACCTTGAGGTCGTCCACGCCCGCCACCGGCTCCGGCGGCGGCTTCTTATCTTGCTTGTCCTGGGCGACGGCCGTCGCCCCCAGCAGCAGAATCACCCACGTCGCTCGCATGCTCGCCCCCATCACGACCGGAACCCGACGTCCGGAACCCGGAACCCGAGGTCCGTAAACCTACGTCCGAGTCTAAGAAAATGTGACCCAAATGGCCACGACCGCCTTCGCGACCGGCGAGCTAATCGGCGAAGCGCACGCCCGTCACGACCGCCGACGCTTTTTCCGGGTCCGCCGGCACCTCGTAGGCCTGCGGGACGAGCGTCGTGAAGGCCCTCGAGGCCCCCGGCTTCAGCGGCGCCTGGTGCGCGCCCGGATGCCACGCGTTCGTCAGCACCGGATACGCCTGCGTGTACGTCGGCCGCGCCTTCTCGTCCTCCGTCAGCGGCTTGTCCTCGCCGTCGAGAAAATGGACGGTCAGCTCGACCTCCCACAGCTCCCGGTCGCCCGTGTTCACGATCTCGCCCGAGACGGCCACCATCTGCTTCGCCGGCGGGGCGAGCTTGAGGTCCTTCACCTGGATCTTCGACGCGTAGGCCCGCTGCGCCTCCTGCGTCGAGGCCTCGCCCACCCGCACCACCCGGAAGCCCACGAAGCGCGCGTCCGTCAGCCACCAGAGGCTCCGCGGGCGGTTCGGATCGCGCTCGAACCACGCGGGCAGGATCCCCTGCCGCTTCCCGAGCTCCAGCTCGGCCTTCGGCGTGTTCCAGGCGCCCCCGCGCAGCACCGGCGCGTACTCCCCCGGCGTCATCGGCTCCAGGCAGTACTCCCAGACGTTGCCCAGGAGATCGTGGAAGCCCAGCCCGTTCGCCGGCTTGCTCCCCAGCGCGTGCGTCTTCTTGCCCGCGTTGTCCGCGAACCAGGCCGTCTCGTCCGACGTCCCCGCGGCCGCCGCCTCCCACTCCGCCTCGGTCGGCAGCCGGAACTTGTGGCCGGTCTTCTTCGACAGCCAGGCGCAGTAGCCCTGCGCGCCGTGCCAGCGCATCCCGACGGCCGGATGGCCCGCCACGCCCATGTCGCCGACGGGCGGCTCGTAGGGCGCCGACGGACGCGTCACCCCGTCGACCTTGACGGCTTCCCGCCGCTGGTAGTACTCCATGAAGGCGTCGGCGGGCATCTCGGTCTTCGACATCCAGAACGCCTTCGTCTTTCCGGACGGAACGCGCAGCAGCTGGACGTCGTACGAGGTCCCGGGGACCTGGACGGTCTCCGCCTGCGCGAGGAGGAGCAGGCTCAGCCTCATAGGCCGCGGATTATATCACGA
>DASVNH010000015.1:0-9641 GCA_036383955.1 Planctomycetota bacterium
CCCAGAAGCGCATCGAGGCCCTGCGCGCGCGGATCGAGAAGCTGCTCGAGCCGCCGGCCGTGGTCGCGACCCCCTCCGCCGCGCCGGAGGCCGTCGTCAAGGCCCCCGCGCCCGCGCCCGGCGTCGCGGTCGCCGCGGGCCTGCTCGCGCAGCTCGCCGCGCCCAAGGACCGCGCGGAGCTCGCGAAGAGCCTGGCGGCGCTGAAAGCCGAGAAGCTGCCGCGGGCCGAGCTCCTGGAGTTCGCGACGCTGCTGCTGTCGAAGAGCGAGCTCGAGGCGGGGCTGGCCGTCGACCGCCTCCACGTCAAGACGCCCCAGTTCGTGAACGCCTACGAGGGCGCGTTCGAGAAGCGCTCGGACGCGTTCGCGAAGCTGCGGCTGGCGGCGGGCCCCGAGGTCACCGTGTACCGGGAGAAGCAGGCCTGGGTGGCGATGCTGCCCGGCGGCGTGAACGTCTCCGACGCCCAGGTCACGATGGCGCCGGCGGCGCCCACGGCCTCGGGCGACCGCCTGAAAGCCGCGTTCGACGCCTTCCCTCCCTCGGCGTGGATGAGCGCGCCGGCGGCGGAGCACCTGCGGGCCGCGAAGGCGGCGGCGGCGGCTTCCAAGGATCGCGGGGAAAACGTGCTGCGCGCGCTGGCGGCCGGCCACGCCGCGGCGGCCCTGGCCGTCGGGACCCCCGCCGAGATCCTCGAGGCGCGGGTGGTCCTGCACGGGCTCGGCTACGTCGGGACGCCCGACGGGCGCTGGGAGCGGCTCGAGGACCGGCGGGCGGCGCAGATGGGGCGCCTGCTGGCGGACGGCAAGCCGGAAGACGCGCGGGCCCTGCTGCCGGGCTCGCGGGTCGCCCAGGATTTCTTCGGGACCTATCGCGGCGCCGCGCTGCATCTGCGGTCGCCGATCAGGAGCGTCGAGGAGCTCGGGCGGGCGTCGGCGGCGCTCGACGCGGCGCTGTTGAAGGCGTCGACGTCCGGCGAATCGAAGCACCTCCTCGCGCTGAAGGGGTCGCTCTCCGGCTTCGGGATCTGCCCCTCCTGCGGCGGGACGCCGGCGAAGATCTGCTCGACCTGCCGCGGCAAGGGCACGCGGACGGAAGCCTGCCTGCCCTGCAAGGGCCAGGGCTACATCATCACCGTCGGCATCGGCGCGACCGGCAACAAGACCTGCGAGGCCTGCAAGGGCCAGCCGATCCGCGGCACGCGGCCCTGCGAGAAGTGCGACGGCAAGGGGAACCGGAGCTGCGCCAAGTGCCAGGGCGTCACGCGCCTGCCCGCGGCGGCCGATCTCAGCCGGACGCGCCCCTGCGTTTCCTGCGGCGGCGCGGGAGGTCGCGGCGACGCCGTCCACCACGCCTGCGCGTCCTGCGCGGGGATGGGCGTCCAGCTCGTCCCCACCGGCGATCCCGACGCGACGCTCCCGTAGGTAGACAAACCAGCCAGGCTGGTTTGTCTACAGCTCAGTCGTCGCGCGGGCCGCCGTAGTCGGGGCCGCCCGCCGCGACGTAGCCGCGGCTCGCGCCGCGCTCGTCGGCGCTGACCCAGAAGGCGTAGAGGCTGCCCTTCGTCAGCGTGAAGCGGAACTGGACGGGCTTGCCCGACCAGGCGGAGAGATCCAGCTCCACGGGCGCCTTCACGGCGTTCGCTTCGAGCGCCGCGGAGGGACCTCCGACGACCTCGACCTTGAGCGCGCCGTCCAGATTCACGAAGAGCTTCTTGCCCGAGAACCGCAGGGGCCGCGTCAGGACGGAGCCGGGGCCGTCGAGCGAGACGAACCCGTCCCGCCGCAGCGTGGCCAGCCCCGTCACGCAGGTGCCCTGCGCGGCCGAGCCCTTGGGCGCGCCCGAGCGCGCGCTGACGTAGAAGCGCAGCTCGTCGCCGACCACCAGGCAGCCGCCGCCGACCGACTGGACGTTGGAGTAGTTCCAGTCGCCGTAGGTCTCCGACACGGGCAGGAAGGCGCGGCGCTCGGGCCGGCTCCAGCTCCAGCCGTCGCGGCTGTACCCGACGCAGACCTCGTTGGGCTTCTGCCGGTCGGGCATCTGCCCGCGCCAGATCGTGAAGAGGCCGAGCGTCAGGCTTTCATAGGCGGCGCCGTCGAGGTTGTAGAGCTGGCAGGGCACCTGGTAGTCCTCGCGCGGGGGGTCGAGCGCGTCGGCCCCCGTCCACATCGGCGCCTCGCCGAGCGCGGACCAGGCGGGACCGGACGTCGGGTCCGCCATCTCCCAACGGCGGCGCGCGCGCGGCTGCCCCCAGCCGTGGCGCAGGCTGTAGACCCAGACGCCGCGGAAGGGGTCGCGCCAGACCGTCGAGCGGTCGCCGCAGGACCCCGTCAACAGCGGCGGATCGCTCCAGTGGATGCCGTCCGGGGAGTGGAACGTCGCGAGGCCGTACGCGCCCTTCACCGTGCTGCCCCCCGAACAGGAGCGGAACATCCAGAAGCGCCGCGCCGGATCCTTCGCCTCGTGGTCCAGCCAGACCGTGGACGAGTCACGCGGGCCGCTCTGGACGATGTTGGTCCCGGCCTTGACGTCCAGCGCCGGCTTCTCCCAGGCCAGGCCGTCCTTGGACGTCGCGTAGCACGTATGCCGCTGCTGCCCGGCCATGTACCACATCTTGAAGAGCTTGTCCTTCGGGTCCCACCAGACGCCGTCGCTGAACGCCATCGCGACCCCGCCCTCCTTGGCCTCCTCCCAGGGGCGGTCGGACTTCAGGACCGGCGACTTCGGATGCCACGCCGCGCGGTGATGGGTCCGCTTGAGGTCCGTCTCGGCGATCAGGAAGTCGTCGACGAAGAGCTGACGTCCCACGTCGATCGGGATCACGGCGGGCGGCGACTTCAGGTACCACGGCGTTTCCGACGGCCCGGGCCGGGGCGACGGAGGCCGGAGCGGCTCGACATCCTGAAGAACGAGCGCGAGGAGAGCGATCATACGTAAGATGAATGCCCTTCGAGGCTATTGGGGTTTACGAGAATGCGCATTCTGCTCCTGCTGTGCATGGCCGGTTGCGGGCCCGTTCACGAACGTGGCTTCACGATCGCGCTCTTCACGGCCGACATCACGCCGCCGATCGGGCACGCGCTCTGCGGCGGCATGGTCAAGCCGGCCGAACGGATCGCCGATCCGCTCTTCGCCCGCGGCTTCGTGCTCCGCGGCGAGGAGACCGTCGTCTTCGCCGCGCTCGACTGGACCGAGCTGCGCAACGACGCCTACGAGGCCTGGCGGGAGTCGCTCGCGACGGCCGCCGGCACCACGCCGTCCAGGGTCCTCGTCCACTGCGTCCATCAGCACGACGCCCCGTACGCGGACCTCGAGGCGCAGCGGCTCCTCGACGCCGCCGGCCTGCGGGGCTTCCACGTCGATCCCGCGTTCCACGCGCGCGCGCTGAAGGACGTCGCCGCCGCCGTCCGCGCGGCCGTCCCCCGGCGCGTCACCCACGTCGGGATGGGCGAGGCGGACGTCGAGCGCGTCGCCTCGAACCGCCGCGTCGACGTCGGCGGCAAGGTCACGTTCAAGCGCTACAGCCGGACGTCCGACCCCGCGGTCAAGAACGCCCCCGAGGGCCTGATCGACCCGAAGCTGAAGACGCTCAGCTTCTGGGACGTCGAGCGCCCGCTCGCGGCGCTCTCGCTCTACGCGGTGCATCCGATGAGCCACTACGGGGGCGGGAGCGTGTCGGCCGACTTCCCCGGCCTCGCGCGGGCGGAGCGGCAGGCGGCGATGCCCGACGTCCTCCAGATCTACGCCTCGGGCTGCGCGGGGGACGTCACGGCCGCGAAATACAACGACGGCAACGAGGCGTCCCGAAAGGCGCTCGCCGGACGCCTGCGCGAAGCGATGGAGCGCGCGTGGACGTCGACGCGGCGCGCGCCGCTCGAGGGCGTCCGGACGCGGATCGCGAAGGTCGCCTTCGAGCTTCCGACGCTTCCGGCGATCGAGCCGGGGATGTCGAACGCCAAGAAGCTCGACGCGGCGCTGGGGCTGAGCTTCGCGAAGCGGATCGGCCGGCCGATCGACGTCCCCGCGGTGGACGTCGGCCCGGCCCAGCTGCTGCTGCTGCCGGCGGAGACGTTCGTGGAGTTCCAGCTCGCGGCGCAGCGCGCGCGCCCCGACCGGTTCATCGCGGTGGCCGGCTACGGGGAGTGCGGTCCGGGCTACATCCCGACCGAACGCGCGCGGGCGGAAGGCTACGTCGAGGAGCACGGCTACTGCTGGGTGGCGCCGGGCGCGGAAGAGAAGCTCCGCCGGGCCCTCGCGGAAGCGTTAAATAGCCGATGATGCTGCTGCTCGCGCTCCTGGCGCTCCAGGACTGGCCGGCCTGGCGCGGCGCCGGCGGCCAGGGACAGTGCGCGGAGAAGAACCTGCCTCTGAAGTGGAGCCCCACCGAGAACATCCGCTGGAAGATCCCGCTGCCCGACGCGGGCAGCTCCACACCCGCGATCTGGGGCGACAAGATCTTCGTCACGCAGGCGAGCGAGAAGACCGTGTGGCCTCCCGGGGGCGGCAACGGCGGGCAGGCGAAGGCCGTCAAGCGCTCGCTCCTCTGCTTCGCGCGCGCCGACGGCAAGCCGCTGTGGCGGGCGGACGTCACCTACGACGAGTTGGAATCGACGCATCCGACGAACCCGTTCTGCTCGGCCTCGCCGGCCGTCGACGGCGAGCGCGTGGTGGTCAGCCACGGCTCGGCGGGGATGCACGCCTACGACCTCGAGGGCAAGAAGCTCTGGAGCGTCGACGCCGGGAAGATGGAGCACATCTGGGGGAACGCGGCATCGCCGGTGATCTACGAGGACCTGGCCATCCTCTGGGTGGGCCCGGGCGAAAATTGCCGGCTGCTGGCGGTGAACAAGAAGACGGGCGAGAAGGTCTGGGAGCACCAGGAGCCCGGGGCGGACCCGAAGAAGTACGACGGCTCCTGGAGCACGCCGGTCGTCGCGAAGGTCGGCGGAGCGGACCAACTGATCCTGGGGGTGCCGCGCCTGCTCAAGGGCTTCGATCCGAAGACGGGCAAGGAGCTGTGGCGCTGCGCGGGGCTCGGAGCGCTCGTGTACAACGGTCCCCTCTTCGCCGACGGGGTCGCGGTGGCCTTCTCGGGCTTCCACGGGCCGGCCCTCGCGGTGAAGCTGGGCGGCGAAGGCGACATCACCAAGGACCGGCTCTGGCACCACGAGAAGAACAATCCCCAGCGGATCGGCAGCGGCGTCATCGTCGGGGAGCACGCCTACATCCTCGAAGAGAGCGGCGCCCCGCACTGCTTCGAGCTCAAGACCGGCAAGGAGCTCTGGACCGCGCAGATCGAGCAGAAGCCGGCCGGCGGCGGCGCGTGGGGCTCCATGCTCCACGCCGACGGCCGCCTCTACATCACGACCCGCGGCGGCACCACCCAGGTCTTCGCCGCCTCCCCCAAGTTCGAGCTGCTGGCCTCCAACCGCCTCGGCGAGCACACCGACGCCTCGATCGCCGTCTCCAACGGCGAGCTCTTCATCCGCACCTACAAGAGCCTCTGGTGCGTCTCGGAGAAGAAGTAGCCGGGTTCTTTATTTTCTTCACCTCATCCTTTCCCCGAGACGGGGTACACTTCCATGCAATCATGAATACGCGCAAGCGGCTCCGGCCGCTGACCCAGATCCGGCACGCGGCGCCGGCGAAACCCGCCCCCTCGGCGGCCCGGCGGCTGCAGTGCGTCTGCGGCAAGGGCATCGACGTCCTCCCCGAGCACGCGGGCTGGAAGGGCCGCTGCCCGAACTGCCTCCGCGACTTCGAGATCCTGTTCTCCAAGGACTCCACCGGCGCCACGGTCGTCTCCCTCGCCTACCTCGAGGACACCAAGTCGAAATCGGACACCGCCGCGGAGACCTCCACCGGGCTGATCTCGTCGGGGTCGACGAAGAGCGCCGGAGCGATCACCGAGATCGGTTTGAAGGCGGTGCCCGAGCCGCCCGATGAGGCCCAGTTCCGCTGCGGCTGCGGCGCCCTGCTCTCGATCACCCGCGAGCGCTACGACAAGCGCGTCAAATGCCCGTCCTGCGGCAAGCGCCGCCTGGTCTCCCTCGCCTACGACGAAGCGTCCCAGGGCTACACCCTCCACACCTTCGTGCTGGAGGACAAGCCCTCCGGCGGCACCAAGATGGGCCTCCGCCTCGCCTGAACTTGGCCCGTAAGATCCCTCGCGCTCGTATTATCTAGCGATGCCCATGCTTCTTCTCCTTCTGCTCCTCCAGGCCGCGCCGCCCGATGAAGCCGCGAAGCGCTTCACCCTTCCCGAGGGCTTCCGGGCCACGCTCTTCGCCGGGGAGCCCGACGTCGTCCAGCCGATCGCGATCACGACCGACGTCCGCGGCCGCGTGTGGGTCGTCGAGACGATGACGTATCCGGGATGGAAGCCCGCCGGGACGCCCGGCAAGGACCGGGTCACGATTTTTGAGGACGGCGACGGCGACGGCCGCTTCGACAAGCGCACGGTGTTCATCGACACCCTGAGCAACCTCAGCGGGCTCGAGGTGGGCTTCAACGGAGTCTGGCTGACGCAGGTGCCCTACCTGATTTTCATCCCCGACTGCGACGGCGACGACAAGCCGGACGGCCCGCCGCAAGTGGTGCTCGACGGCTGGGACCTCAAGGCCCAGCACAACGTGGTCAACGGGCTGCGCTGGGGCCCCGACGGCTGGCTCTACGGCCTGAACGGGATCCTCTCGAACTCGCGCCCGGGACGTCCGGGCACTCCCGAGGCCGAGCGCCCGCTCTTCAACTGCGGCGTGTGGCGCGTGCACCCGGTCACGAAGGCGTTTGAGGTCGTCGCGTGGGGAACGACCAACCCGTGGGGCCTCGACTGGGACGCGCGGGGCGAGTTGTTCATCACCAACTGCGTCATCAAGCACGCCTTCCACGTCGTGCCGGGGGGCCACTATGAGCGGATGTTCGGGCAGGATGTCGTGCCCGGCGTCGTCACGCTCATGGAGAGCCCGGCCGACCACATCCACTGGGGCGGCGGCAAGTGGACCGATTCGCGCGGCGGGCAGGGGGCGCACGACGTCGCGGGCGGCGGCCACGCCCACGCGGGCGCGATGATCTACCAGGGGACCAACTGGCCCGCGGAGTATCGCGGGCGGCTCTTCACGTCGAACCTCCACGGCAACCGGATCAACCAGGACCAGATCGAGCGGCAGGGCTCCGGCTTCGTGATCCAGCACCGGCCCGACCTCCTCCGCGCGAACGACGCCTGGTTCCGCGCGCTCGAACTGCGCTCCGGGCCCGACGGGGGCGTCTACGTCACGGACTGGTCGGACACGGGGGAGTGCCACAACTACAAGGACGTCGACCGCTCGAACGGCCGCATCTACAAGGTCAGCTTCGGCAAGGCCTCGGGCTGGTCGGGCGACCTGTCGAAGATGACGACGCCGGCCCTGGTGGGCCAGCTGCTGCACCCGAACGACTGGTTCGCGCGGCACGCCCGGCGCCTGCTGCAGGAGCGCGGCGCGGGGGACGCGGCGCCGCTTCTCGAGAAGCTGCTGGCGGATCGCCCGCTGGCGGCGCTCTGGGGCCTGCACGCCGTGGGCGCTCTCACGGAGGAGCGGCTCCTCGCCCTCAGCGGCCACGCCGACGAGACGGTGCGCGCCTGGGCGGTCCGCCTTGCCCTCGAGCCGCGGAAATCCTCGCCCGCCCTGGCGGCGCGGCTGGCGGCGATGGGCCGCGAGGAGGCCTCGGCCTTCGTGCGCCTGCACCTGGCGGCGGCGCTGCAGCGCCTGCCCGCCGCCGAGCGCGTCCCGGTTCTCGAGGCCCTGGCGGGACGGGCGGAGGACGTCGAGGACATGAACCTCCAGCGCCTGCTGTTCTACGGCGCGATGGACATCGCGAAGGACCGCCTCATCGCCCTGCTCCCCAAGGTCAAGCTCCCCCTCCTCCGCGAGCAGCTCACCCGCCACGTGTTGACGAAGTGACGCGGTCATTTCGTTAACACTCCGGAGCCTCCCGCGCGTACGATAGTGGTCTGACCACTTGACCAGGAGGCGACTTGAGCGCGTACCCGGCCCTGACCCCCGTGCGGAAGAAGACGGTCGTCGACGGCGTCATCGACCGCCTTCGCGAGCACCTCCGGACCGCCGACCCCGGCGCGCGCCTGCCCGGCGAGCGCGAGCTCGCGAAGCGGCTCGGCGTCAGCCGCCCCTCCGTCCGCGAGGCGCTCAGCACCCTGGAGCGGATGGGGGTCCTCGACACCCGCCACGGCTCCGGCTCCCAGTTCGCCGCCACCGGCGAGGACGTCCTCAAGACCCCCCTCGCCTTCCTCATGGCCCTCGACAAGCCCTCGATCCGGGACCTGCACGAGACGCGGCAGCTCATCGAGGTCCATCTCGCCGTCTGCGCGGCCGAGCGGCGCACCGACGAGGACCTCGCGGCCATGGCGGGCCCGCTGGAGGAGCTGCGCGCCGGCATGAAGGCGCGCCGCGGCTACATCGATCCCGACTTCCGCTTCCACAAGGCGCTGGCCGCCGCCGCCCACAACCCCCTTCTCGAGCGGATCATGATCGTCCTGTCCGAGAACGTCGTGGCCCTCATGGATTCGGTGAAACCGGACGTCCACGACTGGCACTCGTCTTACGTGATCCACGAGAAGATCTACGGCGCCATCCGCCGGCGCAGCGCCGCCCAGGCCCGCCGCCACATGACCGCCCACCACGAGATGATGACCGACGAATTGAAGCACTCGAAACTGATCGGATGACCCCGCTCGCCGCCGTCCTGCTCCTCTGCGCGCAGGATCCTCTCGAGATCTTCGAGAAGACCGTCCGCCCCGTCCTCGTCGAGCGCTGCTACTCCTGCCACTCCGCCGGGGCCGAAAAGCTCAAGGCCCACCTGCTCCTCGACACCCGCGAAGGCCTCCTCAAGGGCGGCGACCTCGGGCCGTCGATCGTCCCCGGCGACCCCGACCGCAGCCTCCTGATCAAGGCGCTCCGCTGGACCGACGACGACCTCCAGATGCCCCCGAAGAAGAAGCTGCCGCCCGAGGTCATCGCCGCGTTCGAAGCCTGGGTCCGCGCCGGCGCCCCCGATCCGCGCGGCGGCCCGAAGAAGGACGTCGACGCCTCCAAGGCGAAGACCCACTGGGCTTTCCTGCCGCCGAAGGACGTCGCCCCGCCCGCCGCCGGACATCCGATCGACGCCTTCCTGCTCGCCGAGCTGAAGAAGAAAGGTCTCGGGTTCTCTCCGCCGGCCGACCGCCGGACCCTGCTGCGCCGCGCGTCGTTCGCCCTCACGGGCCTGCCGCCGACGCCGGAGGAGCTCGAGGCCGACGAAGCGTGGGAGGCGGCCGTCGACCGCCTCCTGGCCTCCCCGCGCTACGGCGAGCGCTGGGGCCGGCACTGGCTGGACGTCGCCCGCTACGCCGACACCAAGGGCTACGTCTACGACGACCGCGAGGAGGCCCGCTTCGTCCACTCCGCCGCCTACCGCGACTGGGTGGTCCGCGCGTTCAACGAGGACCTCCCCTACGACCGCTTCGTCGCGCTGCAGATCGCCGCCGACCGCCTGGGCGAGCCCAAGGACCGCGTCGCCATGGGCTTCCTCACCGTGGGCCCCCGCTTCATCAACAACACCCACGACATCATCGACGACCGCATCGACACCCTGTCGCGCGGCCTGCTCGGCCT
>DASVNH010000016.1:0-27762 GCA_036383955.1 Planctomycetota bacterium
GGGGCGCCTGGTGCTCGCGCACGCGGGGCCGCTGCGGCTCGACGACCTGAACCGGCAGTCGCTGATGTCGCACGCGGGGATCGGCAAGCCGCGGATGGCGTCGGCGGTCCGGCGTCTGAAGGAGCTGAATCCGCGGCTGGAGGTGGAGGGAGTCGAGGAGAACGTCTCCGAGGAGAACGCGGCGCGGCTGGTGGGAAAGGCGGACCTGGCGCTGGGCGCGGCGCCGCTGTTCGGGGAGCGGTTCCTGATGAATCGGGAGTGCGTCCGGGCGGGGAAGCCGTACGTGGACGCGGCGATGTTCGGGATGGAGCTGTCGGTGATGTCGGTGCGGCCCGGGACGCCGTGCCTGTCCTGCCTGTACCCGGAGGAGCCGCCGGCCTGGAAGCGCCGCTTCCCGGTGCTGGGGGCGGTGGCGCACGCGGCGGGCGCGCTGGGGGCGGCGGAGGCGATCAAGCTCCTGACGGGGCTGGGCGAGCCGCTGGCGGGCCGGCTGCTGCGCGGGGACCTGTCCGACATGAGCTTCCGGACGATCCGGCTGTCCTCGGGGCCCTGCCCGCACTAGCCGAACATCTGGGTCCAGTGCCGGGCGCTGTTGCCGACGCCGAAGACGGTGTAGTCGCCCACCATGTTCTTGTGGTGGCCGAGGCTGTTGAACCAGGCCCAGAACGCGTCGTCGGGGTTCTCCGATCCCAGGTAGATGTTCTCGCCGCCGGCCGAGGCGCCGTGGTTCTTCGCTCGGTCGCCGGGCGTGCGCTTGCCGGGCAGCGGCGACTCGTGGGCGAAGAACTTGTGCTGGATCATGTCCGCGCAGTGCTCGCGCGCGGCGTCGCAGAGCTTCGGGTTCAGCTTGAGCGCGCCTTTGCCCAGGAGCAGCCGGTAGAGGTTCACCTGCTGCGCGTGGCGGAACTCCAGGTCCGGCACCTCTCCGCGCATGGCCATGTTCTCCACCATGATCTTCTGGTCCTTCGGCGGGACGACCTGGAGCAGGGTCGACTCGTCCAGGGTCCGGAACAGCTCGGACGTCTGCTTCGCGATCGACTCCTTGTCCGGCGTCTCGAGGCGCTTCTGCCAGGCGATGACGTCCCGCAGCCGCGCTTTCGCGGCCGCGAACTTCTCGTCGAGCTCCACGTCGTAGACGTCGAAGTAGAACTCCGTCCACAGCGCGCGGACCTTCGGCTCCATCGCCTTCGTGTTGCCCGCGGCCAGGAGGTCGAGCAGCTCCTTGCGCTTCGCCTCGAGCGCGGCGGGGTTGAAAGCCTTGCGGGAGGCGGCGAACAGCGCCTTCAGCGTCCGCGAGCGCTCCGCCGCGGCCTTCTTGAGCCACGTCGCGCCTTCGGCGGCGACCGCCTTCTTCAGCCGCTCCCGGGCTTCCGGAATCGCGGCCAGCCGGTCGAAGGCGTCCTTGCGGACGTCGCCGTCCCCGTCATCGAGCTTGAGAAGAAGGTCGGGGACGTCCTTGGGGTCGTCGACGCCCCGGACGGCCGTCAATAAGGCGAGGGTCCAGATCAGCTTCATCGTCCCGCTCCTTTACGATCTGACACCGCGGGCGCTCACTTTTTGCCGCTGAGGAGGGGCGGGCGGAGGCCGGCGGCGACTTCCAGGGCCAGCGCGGCGGCGCCGGCGGCGTAGACCTTTCCGCCGTGCGCGCTCCAGCGGTCCACGGCCGGCATGGAGCCGAGCGCGCAGGTGTCCGCCGTCTCCTGGAGCGCGAGGATCTCGCGCGACAGCGCCTGGGACCAGCGCTCCCAGGAGGTGCCCTTGCGCTGGTCGCGCTGCGCGAGGAAGAACGTGCCCACGTACCAGTAGGCGTAGTCGCGGCGCAGCGGGTCGCCGCTGGGGAGGTCGCGCTCCACGTTCTTTTCCGCGGCGAGCACCGTCGCCTGCGACTTGCCGTCGATCGACATCCGGATCAGCCCGCCGTAGGCGCTGAGGGTGTCGTGGTGGAGGAAAGCCTCGTTGCCCGAGAGGTTGACGCGGCCCATGTTGGCGGGGGAGTAGCCGACGTGGAAGTCGGCCTTGTCGGTCGTCGCGTCGTACCACTGGACGATCCAGCCCAGGTTCATCTTGGGGATCTCGAGGCCCGACTCGCGCGCGGCGAGCAGGGCGTGGGCGCCCCAGGACGTCACCCACGAGTCGCTCGGCGCCGCCGCCGTGTAGCCCCAGCCGCCGCCCTTGGCCTGGGTGGTGAGCGCCCAGCGGACGCCGCGGATGACGGCGTCGCGCAGGGCCATGCGCTCGCGCTCGGGGTAGGCGCCGCTGGCGGGCACGGTCTGCAGGACGGTGCCGAGGGCCAGCAGCGCCGCGAGATGCTCGAAGACGGGCTTGATGCTCGACTCGCCGGAGGGGATGTGGCCGTCGGCGTCCTGGCGGGCGAGGATCCAGGCGACGGCGCGGCGGATCGTCTGGCCGGCGGGCGTGCCGCCGATCTCGACTTCGCTCATGGGGTCGAAGCCCGCTCCCGCGAACGCCAGCAGCGTGAACGCGGTCGAGGCGAGATCGAAGTCGCCGCCCGGGGAGGGGACGCAGCCGGGCTCGCGGCAGGAGGCGCCGGGATTGTGCGCGCTCCAGTAGCCCTCGGACGTCTGGTGGCGCGAGAGCCAGCGCAGGGCGTTCCACGCCGTGCGGCCTTCGCGCGACTTCGTCCAGGCCGGGAGCTTCGCGTGCTCGGCGGGCATGTCGGAGACGCGACGTCCGAAGCCCGCGCAGGAGGCGCAGGGCCAGGCGGCGCCGGTGAAGACGCTGCCGTGGCCGGCGCAGGCGTCGCAGGCGCCGAGGTCGAGGATCATGCGGAAGTAGCCGCCGGGCAGGAGGGGCCGGGACTTCTTGGTGTCGCAAGCCAGGCACTTGTGGGACTTGGCGCCGTTGCAGACGACGCAGAGGGCGGCCTTGCGGCCCTTGCAGTCCACGCAGGTGATCCTGCCGCCGCAGGGATCGGGCACCGATCCGACGCCGCGGCAGGCGGGGCAGGCCGTGATGCCGGCCGCGCCGCAGGCGCCGCAGGGATACTTGCCCTGGCTCGAGCAGGATTCGCAAGCGATCGGGGCGCGGATCCGCTCGGCGACGCCGTCGCAGGCCTTCTGCCAGGCCGGATCGCCCGAGGCGGCGCCGAATTTCTTCCACTTGTCGGCCGTGAACGCCGCGTCGATGGAGGGGCCCTTGAGCGAGAAGAGGAGGCCGAGCACGCGCGTCTCGAGGTCCGGCGCGGCGAGGGCGGTCTCGCCCGCCTTCGCGACCCAGGGCCCGTGCGGCTTCGCGAGCAGGCCCGCCGCCTCGATCCGTCCCACGGTGGCCGAGGGTCCCCAGAGGTCGGAGACGGCGCCCTTGCCGAAGCGCGCCTGCAGCGCCACGCCCGGATCGATCTTCTCCTTGCGCGCCGAGAGCTCCGCGACGTGCGCGCAGGCGAAGAGCTGCAGGACGTCGACCGCCTTCCCGCCCGCCGCCGCGATCCGCTCGGCGAGGAACGCGAAGAGGGCCGCGTGCTGGGCCGCCGTGGTGTCCTTCGGGTTGTCGAGGGCGGGCGAGGCGAGGTACTCCGCCAGCGCGGGGCCCGCGGCGCCGTCGAGCTTCCAGTCCGCCTCCGGGCGCTCGAGGAAGTGCGCCGCCGCCTTCGCGAACGGCTGCTTGGGCGCGCGCGCGGCGAAGAGCTTGAGCGCCTCGGCGCGCTTCAGCGGATCGGCGCGCTCGGCCGCGTCGCGCAGGAAGACGACGTGGGCCGCCGCGGGCGCGGACTTCACCTTGGGGGGCGGCGTGACGTCGGGCGTCTTCGCGCCGGCGGACGGAGCCGGCGTGGGCGCGGGCACGGGCGCCGGCAGGACGGGCTTCACGATGGCCGGGGAGGGCTCGGTCTCCTTCGCGCGCTGGATCGCGAGGGTCTGGTCCGCGTCGACGCGCTTGCGGACGTCCTCGATCCGCCCGGCGAACGCGGGCAGGACCGCTTCCTTGCCGTCGTCGCCGCTCTCCGTCACCGTCAGCCGCAGCTGGTGGAGCCGGGAGCGGGCCTCGTCGAAGCGTCCGGCGGCCGAGAGCTCCTCGCAGCTCTTGAGGTCGGACGCGACCTTGTTCTCGAGGGCGCGCTCGGCCTCGAAGGCCTTGGTGCCGACGCGGATGCCGGGTTCGAGCTTCGCGAACGCGGCGGGGTAGCGGCGGAGCGAGCGCAGGGCTTCGAGCGGACGGCCCGCCCGCAGCGAGGCGTCCGCGTCCGCCAGCAGCTCGGCCGCGATCCGGTCGGCCTCGGCTCCCACCTTGGCTTCGAACTCGCGCAGCCCCGTGAAGAAGGCCGGATGCTCCGGCGCGCCGCGGTAGCGCGATTCGAGCTCCTGCCAGCGGGCCTTGACGGCCGCGTACTCGGCGGGCTTTCCTTCGGCGGCGGCCTGCAGCGCGCGCGCGTCTTTGAGCGCGGCTTCGACCTGGGGGTCGACGGCCGGAGCCTTCTCGGGAGGCTTGCCGCCGGACAGGAGGAGGAACGCGACGACCAGGACGGCCGCGACGCCCGCGACGGCCCCCGCGATCACGAGTTTGTTCCGGGGGGCCGGCGGGGGCGCGGAGGAGGTCGAGACCCGCAACGCCGGCGGCGGAGCGCCGACGGCGTCGATGGCGGCGAGCAGCTCGTCGTAGGTCTTGAAGCGCTCGTCGGGCTTCTTCCGGAGCATCCGCGCGACGAGCGCGCAGATCGCGGGGGAGAGGGTCGGCACGAGCGTCGCGGGCGAGGCCGGCTCCTCCGCGAGATGCTTGCGCATGATCTCCTTGGAGGTGGCGCCGGAGAAGGGGCGCTTTCCGGTGAGGGTCTCGTAGAGCGTGATCCCGAGCGAATAGATGTCGGTGCGATGGTCGAGCGAAGGATCCGCCTTGCACTGCTCGGGGGAAGCGTAGGCGGGGGTGACGTGCAGCGCGCCTTCCTCGCCCGCGTCGACGTCGGCCTTCAGCGCGCGCGCCAGGCCGAAATCGCAGATCTTGACGACGCCCTCCTGCGTGAGCAGCAGGTTCTTCGGCTTGATGTCGCGGTGGACGAAGCCGTTCTGATGGGCGTGGCGGAGGCCCTTGGCGACCTGGCGGACGACGTCCAGCGCCTTCGCCTCGGGAAGGGGGCCCTGCTTGCGGACGACGTTCCACAGGGTGTCGCCCGCCACGTACTCCATGACGAAGTAGTAGCGGCCTCCGGATTCGCCGACGTCCACGGCTCCGGTGATGTTCTCGTGGTTGAGCTTGCCGGCGGAGCGGGCCTCCTTGACGAAGTTCTCCACGTAGGCGCGGTCCTGGGCGAGCTCGGGGGGCAGCAGCTTGACGGCGACGAGGCGGTCGAGGCTGACCTGCTGGGCGAGGAAGACCTCGCCCATGCCGCCCTGGCCGATGCGTTTCTGGAAGACGTAGCCGGGGATGGGGCTGGGGGGGAGGTCCTGGGAAGAGGACGCGGCGCGCCGGACGGTGGAGCTCTGTTTGGGAGGGGCGGCCGCGACGGGCTTGCCGCAGGCGGGGCAGCGGGCCTCCTTCCCGGGAAGGAGATCAACGGCGCGTCCGCACGCGCATTTGACGGAGGTCGGGCGGTCGTCCATGCTGCTTCGTGTCCTCGGGCGCGCCAGGGCGAGTGTAGTGGATGTCGCCGCCGCGGACAACGTTAAACCTGAGTCTCCCCGATTCCCGCTCCGCGTACATAAAGAATACGGTCGGGCTCGGCCGGGAAGGACACGAATCAGGATTCCGGAAAGACCGGATTATTTGTATTGCGCCTTGCGAGGCGCGGCAGTCTAATGGGGTCGGTTGCTTGACGAAGGTTTTGCGTCGGGCGTTTAGAGTCTCTCGTTCGGGGTTTTTGGTACATGTTCACGGACAAGCAGTTGAAGTGCGCCGACTGCGGCGCGGATTTCACGTTCACCGCGGGTGAGCAGGAGCGGTTCCAGCAGCTGGGCTTCACGAATGAGCCCCGGCGCTGCTCTCCCTGTCGCGCGGCGCGCAAAGCGTCGGGTGGCGGCGGCGGCGGCGGCGGTTACGGTGGCGGCGGCGGCGGGAGCCGCGGCGGCTACGGTGGCGGCGGCGGTGGCGGCGGATCGAGGGAGATGTTCTCGGTCGTCTGCTCCGAATGCGGCAAGCCGGCGCAGGTTCCGTTCAAGCCTCGCGGCGACCGTCCGGTCTTCTGCAGCGACTGCTTCTCGCAGCGCCGCGGGTAGACAGGACCTTCCGCTAGCACTGATCCCTCGATCTTGAGGTCCGTCCAGAGTCTGGCCGGACCTCAGATCCTGGGGATCGGGCGGTTCCTTCCGAAGGGAATCCACCTGTCTTGGAGTCCGTCCGGACTTTCTTCGTCCGCGCGGACTCTCAGATCAGCGGGGATTTCCCAGAAACACGCGATGCCGGCGAGCCGTCAGCTCTTCTTCCAGGAGAAGCGCGTCACCCGGCGGCCCTTGTCGGACACGGCGGGCTTCGGCGGCTCCGCCTTCGCGGCGGGGGCTTCGTCCTCGGGCGGAGAGATCAGCGGAAGATCCTCTCCCGCGTCCGCGGCCGGCTCCGGCGCGGCCGCCACCGGCACTTCTTCGATCGGATCTTCCTCCGCCTTCACCGCGGGGATGCCGATCGATGACGGCGCTTCGACGCGCCCGTTGAACTGCTCCACCAGCGGCTCCTCCGCGGCCGACAGCGTCGGCTCGGGCGCGAGCTCGGGTTCGGGCTCCGGCTCGGGAGCCGGAGCGGGCGGCTGCTCGAAGGACAGCTCCGCGCGCGGCGCGGGCTCGAACGCCAGCTCGGCGCTCGGGGCGGGGGATTCGACGGCCTTCGGCGCCGCGGCCGCTTCCGATTCCGACAGGTTGCCCTTCAGGCGCTTCACGCGGTCGCGCAGCCCGCGCAGGAGGTCGGCCACGCTGTCCAGGCTCTGATCGAGGTCGGACGCGAGGTGCCCGGCCTCGGCCACGCGGGCCCGGACGCCGTCGCGCGAGCGGATGTTGGCCGCGTAGGATTCCTGGTCCGACTTGCGGAGCTCTTCGACGTCCCCCAGGCGCTTGCGGAGGGACTCGGCCTTGCCCTTGTGGGAGGAGACGCTGGCGTTGAGGGAGGCGATGGCCTGGTCCTTCTCGGCGACGGTGCGGTCGAGCGACTCCTGGAGACGGGTGACGGATTCGCTCAGGCGGCGGCGCTCGCCGGCCTCGCGGTCGAGGACCTCGCGCCCTTCGCTGATCTGCCGGTCCTTCTCCTCGATCTGGCGCTCCAGCTCCGAGCGGAGGTCGGCCAGCGCGCGGCGATGCTCCTCGGCGGCGCGGTCCGCCTCGGCCCGCAGGGATTCCTCGCGCTCGCGGAGGCGTTCCTCGACCTGGCCGCGCTCGGCCGTCACGGCCGAGTCGAGCCACTCCATCCGCTTCTGGGCCGCGTCGAGCTTCTCGCGATACGACGCGAGGCTCGCGTCCAGGGCGTCGAGGGTCTTCTGCTTCTCTTCGAGGGCGCGCGCGTGGGTCTGCTCGAGGCTTTCGATCCGGGTCTCGACGCCGCGGCGCTCGGCCTCGGCTTTGGCGGCGGCCGCCTGGGAGGCGGCCAGGGCGCGCTCCTTCTCGGCGATCGCGCGCTCCGCTTCCGACTTCTGGTCGAGCAGCTGGCGGTCGAGGGCCTCGGCGCGGCGCGCCGCTTCCGCGTCGGCGCCGGCGAAGCCGAAGCCGCCGGCCTGGGAGAGCGACGGGGCGGACGCGGGGGAAGAACGGGCCTGCTGCAGCTCGCGCTCCAGCCGCGCGACCTTCTCCTCGAGCTCCTTCACGCGGGTGGGAGAGGGGAGGGACTGGGTCGAGGTGGCCGAGGTCTTGAGCTCGCCGCCGCAGGCGGGACACTTCTGGGAGGACGGGGCGGTTTCATCGCGGACCCGGTAGATCTTGCGGCAGCCGGAGCACTCTAGGATCATCGTCCACCTCCCAGCTCTGTCCTCGGTCGGTCGTCCCGCGCGGCCCGACCAGTCTATAGAAACGCGCCCGCGAATTCCATCAACCGTCGTTCTGGTCCTGCATGGCCGCGATGTAGTTGCGCGCCAGGCTGGAGGCGTGGAAGAGGAACTCGGCGGCCTCCCGGCGCCGGCTCTCCGCCTCCCGCAGCCAGAGCTCGGCCCGCTGGCGGCCCTTCGGCGCCGAGACGAGGAAGCCCAGCGCGATCTCCAGCGCCGCCGTGCCGGCCGCGGGGCCGGCGCCGTCGAGGTCCAGGCTCCCCATGTACTCGCGCAGCCGCCGCACGAAGCCGCCGTGCGCCGCCCGCACCTTCAGGATGCGCTCGAAGAGGGCGATCGCCCCCGTCGTGAAGCCCTCGGTCCGCGCCTCGTCGCGGAGGCGCAGCACCGTCTCGATGGACTTGCGCGCGGCCGCGCCGTCCTCCGCCAGCAGCGTGAGCAGCTCCCAGGGCTCGAACTTCTGCCCCGTCTCGGCGAAGACCCCCCGCAGCTGCTCGCCGCGCCGCAGGTCCTCCAGCTTCTCCATGTCCACGCCGGGCGGCAGGCTCTCGGGCGACTGCGCGGGCGGCGCCAGAGACTCGAGGGTCGGCGGCTGCGCGTCCTTCGCCGGGCGCGCCGCGATCGACCCGGAGGCTTCGCTCTCGATGCCGGCGATCACCGACGTCACCGCGTACCAGTAGGACTCGCCGTTCACGAGGTCCCGGTCCGTCCACGACGTGTGGCGGGTCGTGCCCGCCGTCGTCCACGGCCCGTCCGCGGCGGCCGCGCGCTTGACCTTGTAGCCCACCGCCTTGTCCACCGGCCGCCACGCCAGCGACACTTCGCCGTCGCCCGCCGCCGCCGCCAGGCCCGCCGGGCTGCCGGGCTTCGCGTTGGGCGTCGCCCGCAGCCGCGCCGAATACCCGCTCTTGCCCGCGCCGTTGAACGCGCGCACCGTGTAGAAGTAGGTCTTGCCGTTCTCCACGGAGCGGTCCGTCCAGGAGGGCTCGCGGACCTCCGCCACCGTCTGGTACGGCCCCTCCCGCGTCGTCGCCCGCTTGATCCGGTAGCGGTCCGCCCCCGCCGTGGCCGTCCAGCGCACCGTGACCTCGCTGTCGGTCGACGACCCCGTGATCCCCGTCGGCGTCGCCGGCGGCGCCTGGGGCGTCGGCGCCCCCGCGGGCGACGGCTCCGACTCGCCGGCCGCGTTCAGCGCGGAGACGGTGTAGACGTACGACAGCCCCGGCGCCGTCATCGCGTCGGCCCAGGAAGTCTCGCGCAGCCGGGCGACGATCTTCGCCTCCTGCCCGGATTCGGCGCGCCGGACGACGTAGGCTTCGGCGCGATCGACGGCCGCCCACTCCACCCGGGTCGCGTCGTCGCCGGCGACGACCCGGGGCGCGGCGGGCGCGGCGGGCGGCGCGATCGGGGTGGCGGCGACGACGTCCGACGGCGCGCTCTCGCCTCCGGCGTTGAGGGCGGTCACCTGGTAGTGGTAGGTCGTGCCGTCGCGCACGGTGGCGTCGGCGAACGCGGTGCCGGGCACGGTCCCGACGGGCGTGAAGGGGCCCTCGGGGGAGAGCCCGCGGCGGACGATGTAGTCGAACGCGTCCGCGCAGGCGGGCCAGGCGAGCTTGACGACGCCGCTCGAGGCCGAGACCACCAGCGAAGCGGGCGCCTCGGGGACCGGCGGCAGCGGAACGGCGGAGACCGTCTCCGACGGCGCGCTCTGCCCGCCTTCGTTCACGGCGGACACCGTGTAGAACGCGGGGCGTCCGGGCGGCGCCGTGCCGTCGATGAAGGCGGGGGCCGGCGTCTTCGCGAGGGTCGTGAACGGGCCGGCGGAGCTGTCGGCGCGGCGGATCTCGTAGGACAGGGCGCCGGGGGCCGGCGGCCAGGTCAGCGAGATCTGGCCGGACGCGGGGACCGCGTTCAGGCCGGCCGGGACGGCGGGAGGCGCGAGGGGCGTCGCCGTCGCGGCGATCGAGAACGGACTCGTCCCTCCGGGATTCACGGCGGTCACGGCGTAGACGTACGTCTCCCCGTTGGCGACCGTCGTGTCCGCGTAGGAGGTCGCGCCGGCCGTCCCCACCGGCAGGAACACCTCGCCGGGGGCGGGCGAGCGATGGACGACGTAGGAGGCCGCGCCGGCGGAAGGCGTCCAGGTCAGGTCGACGCGGCCGTCGCCGGCGCGGGCCGCGAGGCCCTCCGGCGCGGGAGGCGGGGCGGCGCGGGGCGCGGCCTGGACGGCGTCGGACGGGCCGCTGTCGCCGCCCGAATTGCGGGCGAGCAGCGCGTAGAGATAGACCTCGCCGTCGCGCACGGTGTCGTCGAGCAGCGGCGGCCCGGCCACGACGGTCAGCGGGGAAGGGGTCTGGTCGGGCGAGCCGCGCAGGACCACGTAGGCGACGGCGCCCGGGACCGGATCCCACTCGAGGACGACGCGTCCGGACGCGGCCGAGGCGCGGGGCCGCGCGGGGGGCGCGGGCGGGGCGAGCGGCAGGACCTCCGCCGCGGCGGAGTCCGCGCTCTCCCCCGCGGAGTTGGCGGCGCTCACCACGTAATAGTACGACGTCCCATAGGAAATGGTCGGGTCGGACAGGGTCACTCCCGTCGCGCCGGCGATCGGGACGTAGGGGCCTCCCGGCGACGTCGCCCGCTTGACCGTGTAGGTGACGGCCCCTTCGGAGGGAGCCCAGCGAAGGAGGACCCGGGCGGTGGCCGGCGAGACCCGCAGGTTCTGGGGCGCGGCGGGAACGGGGATCGGCGTGGCCGCGGCCTCGGCGGAATGCTCGCCCTTGCCGCTGGCGTTGACCGCGCGGACGGTGTAGTAGTACGCCGTCCCGTTCTGGAGGTTCGGGTCGACGAAGGACGTCTCGGCCGGCTGCGCGATGGCGGAGTAGGGGCCGCCGGCCGCGGTGGAGCGCATCACGCGGTAGTGCTGCGCGCCCGCGACGGCGCTCCAGGAGAGGCGGACGCTCCCGCTGGACGCCTCGGCGCGGAGCCCTTCCGGCGCGGAGAGCCGGGTGAGCGGGGCGGAGGACGTCTCGGGCGACGGCCCGCTGGGGCCGGACGGGTGGAAGGCGCGGATCACGTAGTAGTAGGTCGTGCCGCCGGTCAGCCCGGCGTCGGTGTAGCCGGGGCCGTCGGGCGTCGCGACCGTCAGGTACGGGCCGCCGGCCGTCTCGGCGCGCTGGACCTGGTAGCGGACCGCGCCGGGGACGGCGGGCCAGAGCAGGGCGATCCGGGCGCGCCCGGGCTGGGCGACGGGCTGGGCGGGCGCGGGGGTGCGGAGGGCGGCGCGGCAGCGGTCGACGTAGTTTTCGATCGCCGAGAGCCGCTTGACGGCCTCCTCCGCGTAGCGCTTGGGGTCGGCGGTCCACTTGACGGCCGCGGCGCGGGCGGCGGGAGAGCCGGCGACGAAGCCCAGGAGCATGTCCTGGAGGTCGGCTTCCCGGGCGGCCGCCGCTTCGGCGGGGATCAGCCCGCGCAGCTTGCCGAGGAGGGGGTCGATCTCGTCCCGCAGGGCCTGGAGGCGGCGGGCGATCTCGGGGTCGGGCGGGCCCTGGCGGGCGAGCTCGCGGCGGAGCAGCTCGGGCTCCATGAACGCGAGGCAATAGGGTTCCCAGCCGCGGACGGTCAGCCCGGCCGCCTCGAAGACGGCCCGGCCGCGCTCGGCGACCCGCAGATGCTCGACGACGTCGGGATTGAGATCCTGCTCCACCACATCCCCTATCTGCGGGGGATTCTCCTTAAACGGCCATTCCCGGTCAATAGCCCATAATGGGGTGATTCATGGGTTTCGCCGGGCGCTCTAAAGTCTTACGGCGGCGCCGAGCCGCTTGAGCCAGCGTTCGCGCTCGCGCCACGCGGGGCAGGCCTCGGCCACCTTGGACCAGAAGCGCGCGGAGTGGTCGGGCACCGCGAGGTGGGCGACCTCATGCGCCACCAGGTAGTCGGCGACGTCCTCGGGCATGAGCAGCAGGCGCCAGTTGAACGAGAGCGTGCCGGCGCTGGAGCAACTCCCCCAGCGCCGCTTCTGGTCGCGGACGGCGAGCTTGCGGAACGAAAGCCCCAGCCGCGCCGCCAGCGCCCGCGCGCGCTCGCCCAATTCGCGGACGGCTTCCGCCGCGTACCAGGACTTCAGCGCGGCCCGGGTCGCGGCCCGCGTCCGCCGCGGGACGTGCACGATGAGGGCGTCGCCCAGGCGTCCGACCCGCTCCGGCCCCCGGTTGAGGTCCAGGCGCAGCGGGCGGCCGAGAAAGGGGACCGTCGAGCCGTGATCCAGCGTCGGGGCGGGCCACTCCGCGAGCCGGGCCGCGCGTCGCAGGCCCCGCTCGAGCCAGCGGCGGTGGCGGCGGAGGAAGTCGCCCACCTTCCCCGCGTCCTCGCGCTCGGGCAGCACCACGACCAGGCCGGCGTCGGGCGTGAATTCCGCGCGCATCCAGCGCGCGCGACGGCTCCGGCGCAGCGCGTACGGGACCGTGCGGCCGTCGAGATCGAGCGCGGGCATGAGGCTATGATAAGTCCTTCGAGCCCTACTCGTCGACGATGCGGGTGACGGGCTCCGCCTGGGACGGCCAGGCGAGGGGCGGCTGGCCCTGGCTGTCGTAGGCGTGGACGGTCCCGCGCTGGTCGATGACGTAGGTCTTGCGGCCGGTCTTGCCGTATTCCGCGGGGCAGGCGCAGAACGCGAAGGTCGAGGGATGGGTGAGGGGCTCGCCTTCTTCGGGGGGCTCCGCGCGGATTGCCGCGTAGTGATAGCCGCGAATCGGAATCGGCGACTTCGTCCGTTTGCCGAGCGGCCGGAGATCCGACATCGCGAGGACCAGCGGAAGCAGCGGGAGGCTCTTTCCTTCTCGGTCGATTTTCATGGCCGCGAGCCCGGCCAGATCGGCCGTCCAGTAGTCCCGGTCGCCGTTGTCGTCCAGGTCTTCGTCGCGGAAGGCCTTTTCTGCGGCGGCGATCTGACGCAGCGCGACGATGGCCGCGCGTTCGTTGGCGTCGATCTCCTTCCCGGAGCGGGTGGCCAGGAACGCCGACCCGACCAGGATGCCTCCCACCACGAGGACGATGCCCAAGGCCAGGAGGGGGACGGAGACTTTGCGGTCGTCGGCCATCGGCGGAAAAGTAGGGCCGCTAGCGGCGGAGGAGGGTCCGCAGGCAGGTCGCGATGCAGCGGTCCTGCACCACGTAGAGGCCGGCGTCGCTGGCCTTCTGCGCGGCCTCCGCGTGCTCGATGCCGCTCTGCAGCCAGAGGCACTCGGCCTTGACCGCGACCGCTTCGTCGGCGATCGGCGGGACGTGCTCGGGCGAGCGGAAGACGTTCACGATGTCGATCTTGCGGCCGATCGACTTCAGGTCGGGATAGCACTTCTGGCCGAGGATCTCCGCGGCGGCGGGATTCACCGGGATCACGTCGTAGCCGGCGTCGAGCAGCACCTTCGCGATCTGGTGGCTGTCGCGGTCCGGCTTCGGGCTCGCGCCCACCACGGCGATCGTCTTCGAGCCCTGGAGGAGGCGGCGGACGGCTTCGGGGTCGTCGCTGATGATCATTCGGCGTCCTCGGCGGCCGACGTCCGCTTCCGCTTGCCCTTGCGGTCGTCGCCGTCGATCCGGACCATGCGGTTGTCCAGGTGCGCGAGCAGGGGGAGGAAGGGCGTGTTGGCCATCTGGTCGTGCGACACCCGGTGCGGCTCGAAGGGGCCGTGGCGCCGGAGGTACTCGGTGATCTCGATGGCCTTGGCGCGGGCGGAATCGAAGACCGGGTCGTCGAAGAGATCCGCCGGGCCGACGAACTCGCCGTTGGCGAGCTGGAAGCCGGCGGCGGCGACGCGCGGAGGGCCGTCGAAGCGGGACGAGCGCGTCTGGTTGAGGCTGACCGGCATGAGCGGTCCCTGATAGACGCCGCGGAGCCAGCCGGAGACCAGATGCGGGAACGAGAAGGCTTCGAGGATCTCGCCGATCGCGGGGAGGCCGTTCTGGCAGCGGACGATGAGGACGGGGTCGTCGGTGCCCGCCGAGTGGCCGGTGCCCTGAGGCCGCGGCCCGCTGGCCACGGCGGCCACGACGCCGTCGACGCGCCGGATGACCTTGTTGACGACGAAGCGCCCCGAGGAGCCCAGGAACATGGCGAGGTCGTAGATGTCGCCGGGGCACTGGAGGGTGATGCAGCGGTTTTCCTGGATGTCGAGCACCTCGAACGCGAAGCCCTCGTGCATCGAGGGGTCGATGACGAGCCCGGCGGTGTTGAAGGGGTCGGCGAACGCCTTGTAGAGCGGGAGGTTCCAGGTGCCCAGCCGGCACTTGTCGGCCATGAGCAGGATGAACGGCTCGCTGGGGCGCTCGCGGAACATCACCTCGGCGAGGCCCGGGCCCAGGCCGCGCAGGGTGCCGGCGAACGCGTTCGCCATCAGGTCCCGCCCGGGATTGTGGAGCTTGAGCTTTTCGGCCACCTCCGAGCAGGCGGTGAACGTGTCCCAGCCGAGCTTGTGGATCTCCTTGGCCTCGAGACCCTTCTCGTGCGTCATCGCGAGGATCAGGTCGTCCCCGACGCTCGCGGTCCAGAAGTCGATGAGCAGGCCCTTGGAGGAGGCCTTCGACAGGGTGTCGCGCGCCTTCTCCGCGACGTCCTCGTGCACGGCCGCGTGGCCGACGAAGCCGCCGACATCCGCCTTGGTCACGGTCAGCGTGATCCTTTCCACGGGCGAATTATACCCATGAAAAGCCCGGGTGTATCATTTACAGAGATGATCAGGATCGAGGGCCGGGGGAATCTCTTCTGCGACGGCGTGTCGCGGCGCGGATTCCTGAGGATCGGCGGCCTCGCGATGGGCGGCCTTTCGCTGCCGGGGATCCTCGCGGCGCAGGCCCAGGCGCCGCGGCCCGCGCGGTCGGGCGGCCTCGGCCACAAGGCCCTGATCATGATCTACCTGCCGGGGGGTCCCCCGCACCAGGACATGTTCGACCTCAAGATGGACGCGCCGTCGGAGATCCGCGGCGAGTTCAGGCCGATCCCCACGAACGTGGCCGGCATCCAGGTCTGCGAGCTGCTGCCGCGGCTCGCCGGGATGATGGACAAGCTCGTCCCGGTCCGCTCGATCGTGGGCGCGAAGGACCGCCACGAATCCTTTCAGTGCCTGACGGGGCGGCTCAACGAGAATCTGCCGCGCGGCGGCTGGCCCGAGATGGGCGCCGTGGTCTCGCGCCTCCAGGGCGGCACCGAGCGCACCGTGCCTCCGTTCCTCGCCCTGTCCCCGCGGATGCAGCACCGGCCGTACAACAACGGCACGCCCGGCTTTCTCGGGCCCGCCCACGCGCCCTTCACCCCCGAGGCGGAAGGGAAGGGCGACCTCACGCTCTCCGGCGTCACGCTGGAGCGGCTCGAGGACCGCAAGCGCCTGCTCGCGAGCCTCGACGGATTCCGGCGGGACGTCGACGCCCAGGGCATGATGAACGGCCTCGACGCGTTCACCGAGCAGGCCTTCGGGATGCTGACGTCGAGCCGGCTGGCGAAGGCGCTGGACCTCTCGAAGGAGGATCCGAAGGTCGTCGAGCGCTACGGCAAGGGCACGACGCAGCACCAGGGCGACGGCGCGCCGCGGATCAATGCGCAGTTCCTGCTCGCGCGGCGGCTCGTCGAGGCGGGCGTCCGCTGCGTCACGCTGAGCTACAGCTTCTGGGACTGGCACGGCAAGAACTTCGAGAACGCGAAGCGCAACCTGCCGGACTTCGACCAGGCGATGAGCGCGCTCGTCGCCGACCTCCACGAGCGCGGGCTCGAGAAGGACGTCACCGTCATCGCCTGGGGCGAGTTCGGCCGCACGCCGCGGATCAACAAGGACGGCGGGCGCGACCACTGGCCCAACGTCTCCTGCGCGCTGCTCGCGGGCGGCGGCCTCAAGACCGGGCAGGTGATCGGCTCGACGACCCGCGACGGCGGCGAGGCCGACCAGCGCCCCGTGCACTTCCAGGACGTCTTCGCCACGCTCTACCACGCGCTCGGCATCGACGTCGGCGCCGCCCAGGTCGTCGACCTCGCCGGCCGCCCCCACTTCCTGATCGACCCCGAGTATTCGCCCCTCCGCGAGCTGATCTGATACAATCGCGGTCCACCGTGGCCTACGACCTGCTCGTCTTCGACCTCGACGGCACGCTGATCCACAGCGCTCCCGACATCGTGGCCTCGCTGCAGGCCGTGCAGCGGCGGCTGGGACGCCCCGTGCTGCCCGACGCCGTGATCGTGGACGCGATCGGCAAGGGCGTGCGCCAGCTCATCGAGAAGACGACCGCGCCGCCCCACGCGCCGGTCCTCGCCGCCTTCATGGCCGAGTACGCCGAGCATCTCCTCGACCGCACCCGGCTCTACGACGGCGTCGCCGAGACGCTCGACGCCCTGCCGCAGCGCAAGATCATCCTGTCCAACAAGCCCGAGGCGCTGTCGAAGAAGGCCGTCGACGGCCTCGGCATCGCGCGGCACTTCGAGGCCGTCTACGGAGGCGACTCGTTCCCGACGCGCAAGCCGGACGCCGAGGCGTTCCGGCGGGCCGTCGCGGGGGCCCGCGCGCCCGTCATGATCGGCGACAGCGGAATCGACGTCCAGACGGCGCGCAACGCGGGAGCCCCGGTCGTCGCCGTCACCTACGGCTACGCGAAGCCGGGGGAGCTGGACGGCGTCGAGGCGCGGGTCGCGCGCTTCTCCGAGCTTCCGAATATCCTCGCACGAAACGGATAGATCCGCCGGGGCCGCGCGCGGTATGAAGGGGCCATGACGACGCAACGCTGGACCTCGGTCCTCCGCCGGACGTCCGGCGCGGACTTCGTGTACGCCGTGTCCACCACGGGCATCTACTGCCGGCCCGACTGCCCGTCGCGGCGCCCCCTGCGCCGCCACGTGCGCTTCTTCGACCGCGCCGCGGAGGCCGTCCGCGAAGGCTACCGCGCCTGCAAACGCTGCGCCCCCGACGACCGGATCGCCAGGCTCTGCGCCTACATCCTCGCGCACCCGGCGGCGCCGCTCTCGCTGCGGGCGCTGGCGAGCCGCGCGGGCCTGAGCGCGGGCCGGCTGCGGCGGCGATTCACCCGGGCGACCGGCGTCTCGCCGCGCGCCTTCGCGAAGGCCGGCCGCATCGCGGCGTTCCGCGCCGGCCTTCGCCAGGGGAGCCTGCTCGACGCCCTGTCGGACGCGGGCTTCGGATCCACGAGCCGCGCGCACGGCGCGCTGGGGATGACGCCCGGCGCGTACCGCCGCGAAGGCGCGGGCGAAGAGATCCGCTACGCGGTCGCGCGATCGCCGCTGGGGCGGCTGCTGGTGGCTTCGACGTCCCGGGGCCTCTGCGCGGTGAGCCTGGGCGGCACGCCGGCGGAGCTCGCGCGCGAGTTTCCCCGAGCGCGGATCCGCAAGGGAGCGCTGCGGGCCGAGGTCGCGGCCATCCTGGCGCACCTGCGGGGGACGCCGCGGCTGGACCTGCCGACGGACGTGCGGGCGACGGCCTTCCAGGCGCGGGTCTGGGATCAGCTGCGCAAGATTCCGTACGGGCGCACGACGACCTACGCGGCGGTCGCCCGCGCGCTGGGCGCGCCGAAGTCGGCGCGGGCGGTCGCGCGCGCGGTCGCGTCGAACCGGGTCGCGCTGGTGGTGCCGTGCCACCGGGTGCTGCGGAGCGACGGCGGGCTCGGCGGCTATCGCTGGGGGACGTCGAGGAAGAAGCGCCTTCTGGAGCGGGAAGGCGCGCGTTGAAGGTCGTCCTCGCGTTCGCGTCGGTCTATCTGTGCTGGGGATCGACCTATCTCGCGATGCGGGTCGCGGTGGAGTCGATGCCGCCGTTCCTCATGGCGGGGAGCCGCTTCATCCTGGCGGGGTCGCTGCTCTACGCGTACGCCCGGCGGCGCGGGGCGGCGCCGCCCGAGCGGATCCACTGGCGGAGCGCGGCGATCGTGGGCGCGCTGCTCCTGGTGGGCGGCAACGGGGGCGTGGTGTGGGCCGAGAAGACGGTGCCGTCGGGCATCGCGGCCCTGCTGGTCGCGTCGGTGCCGCTCTGGATCGCTCTCTTCCAGTGGCTGGGTCCGGACCGGCTGCGTCCGCGCGCGTGGGGGGTGGTCGGCCTGGGCGGCGGCTTCGCGGGGGTGGCGCTGCTGGCGCTCTGGAGGGACGCGACGGCGGGGCCGGTGAATCCCGCCGGGGCGGCGGCGCTCGTGGGGGCGTCGATCTCCTGGGCGGCGGGGACGCTCGTCGCGCGGCGGGCGCCCTTTCCGGCCTCGCCGCTGCTCGCGGCCGCGCTGCAGATGCTCGCGGGCGGCGTGTTGCAGATCGCGACGGGGCTGGCGCTGGGGGAGGCGGGGGAGGTCGGCGTCTTCACCGGGCGGTCGTGGATCGCCTGGGGGTACCTGGTGGTGTTCGGCTCGCTCTGCGGCTACGTGCCCTACGTCTGGCTGCTCGGGGTGCGGCCCGCCGCGCAGGTAGCGACCTACGCGTACGTGAATCCGGCGATCGCGGTCGTGCTGGGCTGGGCGATCCTCGGCGAGCCGCTGACGGGCCGCATGCTCGCGGCGGCGGCGCTGATCGTCGCCTCGGTCGCCGCGATCACGGTGAGCGCCGGTAGATCCGCTCCTGCAGCGCCAGAGACGCGACGCTGACGCCCGCCGCCAGCCAGTACGGGGCGCGCAGGTCTCCCGCCAGGTCGGCGAGCACGCCGCCCGCGAGCGGAATGATGAAGCTTCCCGCGCCGAGCACGGCCTCGTGGATCCCGGCGAAGCGGCCGTGGTCCGACGGCCCGTGCAGGCTGTAGTAGATGCTCGACGCGTAGGTGAAGCCGATGCCCACGCCCACCAGCGGCGCGACCAGGAGCAGCAGCGTGGGATCGCGCAGCAGCACCGAGACCGAGAGCGCGGCGGCCGCGAGCAGCTGGGCGCCGTAGAGGAGCCAGCGCCGGTAGGTCCAGCGGGCGCCGCGCTGGAGGACGAAGAACATCAGGGTCTGGGCGAGGAAGACGGCGCCCAGGAACAGGCCGAAGTAGGTCTCGAGGCTCATGGTGGTCGTCGACACCGTCGCCTTCAGGTACTTGAAGAACTGGTTCTGGAGGGTGGCGCCGACGCCGAAGGCGGCGAAATTGGCGACGTACGACATCGTCCGGAACGCGGCCCGGCCCTCGTGCCCGCCTTCCGGGAGCGGCGCGGTCGACGCGGGGACGTCGCGGGGATACAGCGGGATGACGGCGACGGCCGAGGCGGCGGAGATCCAGAGGACCCAGCTGTGGCCCATGTCGGCGACGAGCTTTCCCGCCATGGCGAAGCCGGCGGCCTTGCCGAGGGACCACATGACGTTGAAGGTGCCGAGGGCGCGCTCCATGCGGGCGGGATCGGTTTCGGCGCCGATGCCGCCCTGGACGGGGGGCCAGAAGATGCTCGCGCCGATGCCGAGGAGGGGGACGCCGACGAAGAGCATGGCGAGGCTGGGGGCCTGGGCGGTCCAGACGCAGGCGAGGGCGGCGACGACGCAGCCGACGCGGGCGAGGAGCGACTTGCTCCAGCGGTCGGCGAGCGTGCCGATGAAGAGGCTGTTGAGCACGTAGGGCACGGTGGAGGCGGCCTGGAGGAGGGCGAGCTGGGTGGAGCTCGCGCCGAACTCCCGCACCGCGCGGACGGGCACGGCGGTCCAGAAGACGAAGACGAACCAGTCGTAGATGAAGGCCGCGACGCAGTAGCGCCAGAGACGCATGGCGGCGCGATTGTAAGGGGCCTCCGCCGCGGGACGCCTTTAAAACGCGAAGGGGCAAGGTCAAGGACCTTGCCCCGGCGTGGTGTAGCGCTGGACACCCGCGTGATGCCGCTCTCACTTTTTCTAGACCCGGGCGGCGGGGCGGGCGGCGAAGTTGAAGACGTAGTCGAACATCTTCTCGAGCGCGGCGACGATCGCGCGGTCCTCGACGAGCAGGCCGATCTCGAAGTTGTAGCGCAGGCTCGTGTCGGTCAGGTTCGCGCTGCCGACGTAGGCGCGGTCGCCGTCGGCCAGGATCATCTTCGCGTGGAGCTGGAACATCTGGGCCGACATCCGGCTCTCGTGCAGGTAGCGCACGGCCAGCGGGCGCGAGGAGGCGAAGCGCTCGAGGACGGGACTGGCTTTCATCCTCGACTCCCGGAGCGTGGTGACGATCTGGATGGGGGCGCGGGCGCGCTCGGCCAGGGCGGTGAAGGCCGGATCGACGTAGGGGGAGAAGATCTTGATGGACGTCTTCGCCTCGTCGAGCAGGCGCTGGAAGACTTCGGCGGTGGCCAGCGTCTCCGGCACGCGGTTCCGCAGCGGGTCGCGCAGGGTGACCGGGACGGAGGCGACGAGACGGAGCGCCTGGAGCTCGGGGCAGACGGGGAGCATGGGATCTCCTTGTGAGAGGTTTAAAGTGAAGCGGGCCGCCCCCGAAGGGGCGGCCCGGCCCGGTAGCTCAAGCCCGCCTCACGAGCTTTCAAGCTACCAGTCCGGGATATCCGAATCAAGGCGGGATGTCCCGGGCGGGAATCGCGGACGCTCTATCCATGGAGCTGTCGGGACATCCGCCAAACTTTTCAAAGAGCGCGGCGGGGGAGACTTGAGCAAGGGGCATGCCAGCGACCCGCTCGGGGAGAGAGGCCGGATTCGGGGATGGTTTTTGTGTAGGTGTTACGTTTCGTAACAAGCGATTTGGACCGTCACCGGCGGAGCGGGGTCGTAGGATATCGAGAACTCTTTGGGAGGATATCGATGATCAAGGGCGTGGTTCTGGCGCTCGTCGTGTGCGTCGCGGGCGCGCAGGCGAAGTCGATCAAGGACGTGATGGCCGCTCATAAGGGCAAGGAGTCGATGCTCAACAAGATCACGAGCGGCAAGGGAACGGACGAGGATCACAAAAAGCTTCTGGAGCTCTACGAGTTCATGGCCACGCAGAAGCCGCCCCAGGGCGACGAGAAGAGCTGGAAGGACAAGTCCGCCGCTCTCGTGGCCGTGGCGAAGGATGTCGTCGCCAAGAAGGAAGGCGCGCTCGACGCCCTGAAGAAGGCCAGCGACTGCAAGGCCTGCCACGAAGTCCATAAGCCCAAGAAGTAGCTCCAACTTTTCCGGGCGCGGGCCGGAGGACGTCGACGTCTTCCGGCCCCGCCCGCCCTCTGCTACGATGTCACGCCTATGACCATCCTCCTGCTGGCGTCCCTGCTCCAGGCCGACGACGACCTCCTCAAGGGCTGGAGGCATCCCTGGGCCGGCTTCGGTCCGGGTTCGAAGGTCGTGTTCCGTCAGACGTCGAAGCGGCCGGACATCGACGCCGCCGGCAAGCTCGTGTACCGGGACGAGACGGAGGAGGTGACGTACACCGTCGTGACCCAGGAGGGGGAGAAGCCCACGATCCGGATCCGGAGCGGGGACGTGTCGAGCGACATCCCCTACTTCACGTCGTCGCCCGGCTGGTTCCGGGGGAAGGTCGAGCGGAAGGCGAAGGCGGAGATTTCGGTGGGGGACAAGTCGTTCGCGTGCGACGTGACGACGTTCACGCTGGACGAGGGGAAGGACCTGAGCCAGGTGACGACGGTGCACACGGCGCCGGGGACGCCCGTCTGGGCGGTGCGGCTCCGGGTGGAGACGCTGGCGAACGGCGTCGCGAACACGTCGGACGAGGAGCGCTGGGTCGCGGCGGACCAGGCGGTGAAGATCGGGGGCCGCGACGTGCTCTGCCAGCTGGTCGAGATCCGCACCGAGGTGAAGGACGGCCCGGTGACGGTGAAGCGCGAATGGCGGTCGGACGAGATTCCCGGGCGGGTGGCGCGCCGGGAGGTGCGGGTGGAGCAGGGGGGCAAGGAAGTCGTGGCCGCCTCCACCCAAATGTCCGTTGTCAGCTTCGAGGCGAAACGGTAGACTTTCCGGACCCTTCAGTACCTTTCATCGGTATCGGGCCGTAGCGCAGCCTGGCTAGCGCGCTTGCTTGGGGTGCAAGAGGTCGCGAGTTCAAATCTCGCCGGCCCGATCCATTCGACCCGCAACATCCCCCGCGAAGGCGGACCGCTGGCCCGCTCATCCGGAAATCGGTCCTCACCGGGCCTGACGACTTGCGCCGATCTGGTCAGTCGCATTCATGGTGGCCGCACACCACCTGGCAGCCCGCACAAAAATGGAAAATGGTTTGTAGAAGATAATTTGCCCCATAGAAGGTCTTCCCGCCGCCCGTTTCGTTGCCGATGGACGCCAGGAAGGGCGAGTTCCTTCCGCAGAGGGTGCAGACGCAGCCGTCCTTCAGGCACAACCCTTGTTGGAAGAACGCTTGGCCCCCCAGTTGATGCCGCGGGCGGAGATACTGGCGCCCTTCTTCAGGCATGCTGACTTTGTCCTTCAGCTTTCCCTCATTACTTCTTCGGATGAGACGCTGGATCTCCGGAGCGACGGGGACCAGCCGGACCCAACGACCTGGGAAGCTCCTCGGATACGGCTCATACGGGAAACATGTACTACCACGATTCTCGTTGTCGAGCACGTCGACGCCACCGACGGTGTTCAGCCGATAGGACAACCATGTGCCGCAACTCCAGCAATAAAGGAGCGGCAGGTGGATACGATTTTTCCGCCCTGACTTCCTAATCCTGAGGTCGAGTCGGGGATCACGAGTGTCCAGCGCGGCCATCAAAAGGAGGGGTCGCTTACAGGGAAGGCAGAATGCGCCGGGCACATCGGCCTTGCCTCCCAGGAAATGCTCGTACCGGGGGGCCGAATCCGAGAATTCGAGAAAGTAACCCCGCTTGGGAACACAGCTGAACGCCACAGGTCATCCCTCAGAACCAAAAGCGGGAAGATACCATGCCGAATGGCCGCCGGCCCGATCCTTCGAATCGCCGCCTCCCGGCGGCTAGTCCCAACCCTTGCGGTAGTCCACGGCGGGCAGGTCGTCCAGCGGGACTTCGTTGTTGCCTTCGTAGATCTCCGGGACGGCGCCGTCGGGATCCAGCCGCAGCCGCCAGCCCTTGCGCTCGCCGGCGGGAAGCTTCAGGGTGAAGGGCTTGCGCCGCGGCAGGAGGTCGAGCGGGGCTTCGATCGCGCCGAGCGACTGCCGGACGACGACCTTGCCCTCCGCGTCCACGACCGCCACCGCCGCGTCCTCCACGGACGAGGAGCCGATGTTGTGCGCCGTGCCCGACAGCGTATCGCCCCGGATCTCCACCTCGCGCGCGGCGATCGCGAGGTCGGCGCGGCCGTAGATCGGTTCGAGCTCCCGCGTGCGGACGATCTCGAGGACCGTGACGGCCTTCGGCGCGAGGGTCAGAGCGAGACGGTCGCCGCGGACGAGCTCACGGGTGACGTCGCTCGCCGAGCCCGCTTTGATCCGGTACTCCCCGTGAGCGAGCTCCCAGACGCGGAAGGCGCCGGTCATCGGCCGCTCGGCGAAGCTGTAGACCAGGGCCTTCAGGCCGTCGCGGCGGTTCCGCACCACCAGCGCGCCGTAGTCCGTGCCAAATCCTTCCCAGCTTACGGCCTCGTCCGGCACGTACTGGCTGCGCCGGCTGGCTCCGCCCAGATAGCAGTGCGTGGCCCACATCATGGCCGTGTAGCGCAGGAAACGGTCGGTGGCCTGGGGAGCGACGGTGGCCATGTCGGGGAAGCGCCGCGAGCCCATCAGGTTCATGACGTCCTGGCCGTTGGGGCGGTCGACGCCGATCATCTGCCTGACGAGCGGCGCGGGATCGCCTCGGAGCCGAAGCGCGTTGGGATGCCGGCTCGCGGCCACGGCGGCGAGAGCGGCCGCGTCGAGGCCGTCGAGGGCGCCCCAGGCGTGGAGCATCCCGCCCGCGCGGGTTCCGTACCCTTCGACCTTCCCCTTCCGCATCGACTGAAGCAGGGGTTCGACGTAGCGGACGTCGCCGGTGAGCTTGTAGAGCCAGGTGAACGTCAACCCGAAGGATCCGTGGCCTCCTCCCATGGGCTCGTCCGGCAGCGCCTCGAGCACCTTGCCCGAGGCCACGTCGACGCGAACCGGCCACTCGCGGGGCGTCGCGTACTTCAACCACGTGTCGGCCCATTCGCGGACGACCTTCAGCGCGAGGGGGTTCCGGTTGTACTCGGCCGTCTGCAGCGCGGTGTGCCACATCCAGGGCGTCGTGTAGCCGTCGACGCCCAGCGGCGGCGGCTCCTGGATCTGTTTGTGGCCCATCAGCTTCAGGTTGCGGAAGTGGCGCCGGCCGTCGGGCATCAGGACCGTGAGCTTCTGCACCGACCGCGCGGATTCCATGCAGCGCTCGAAGTAGATCGGGTCACCATAGAACCAGCGCGTCATGAGCGCCAGGTGGTCGAGGCCGTCCTCGTACGCGTGCGTGGCGTCCCGCGTGACTTTGTTGACGCCCTCGATCAGCGTCTCCCGGTCGGCCAGCTCGGCGAGGCGCGCGCCGGCGTCCCGGAGCTTCCCGCCTACGCCGTCGACTTCCAGGAACGGCAGGTCGGCGAGCTCCGAGTAGACGTCGCCGTCGTCCTGGACCCCGCCGCCCAGCTCTCCGCTGGGCGCCACGCGGTCCTCCAGCCAGTGGCCGATCACCCGGCGGTCCTCCAGCCAGGCCCGCCGCGCGACCCACGCCCAGTCCGGCACGCCCTCCGGCGGCGCCGGCGGCGGCGGAAGCGCGACGAGCTTGTCCGCGGTTTCCGTGGGGAAGACCCACTCGCGGAACTGCCGGACCAGATCGTCGGACGGCCCCAGCGCGCCGCACTGGTCGATGGTGTTGAAGAGCTCGGGGAGGAACGATCGGCGGGGCGATTGCGCATAGAAGTCCTCGCGGGAGACGCCGGGCTTGCGGAACATCCACTCGCAGCCCTCGGACTGGGGTCCGAAGAGGGCGCGCATGAGAAACTTGCGATGGGCGAGGGCCTCCGGCACCGCGACCTCCCGCGGGACCAAGCGCGGCAGGACGACGAGACCGGCGATCCGCTCCGACGGGCCGCAGAGCAGCGTGATCCACAGGCGCGTGCCTTTCAGCATCACCTGGTCGGGGAGATCCACCGTCACGCGCAGGTCACCGCCGGCGGGGACGGTCACCGGCACCCAGGCCAGATCGCGCCTCGGGCTGAGAGGGTCCTGGATGACGAGGGTCGCCCGACTCCCTCCGGGCAGCTTCGCCTCGATCCCGACCGCCGCCAGGCCGCGATCGACATCCCACGGTTCCGTCACCAGGTGGAGAACGCCGGTCTGGTCGAGCGTCAGCGCCGCGCCCGCCGCGCCGGGTTTGAGCGCCACCGCGCGGCGCGCTTCCTTCGGATAGCGCTCGTTCATGCCGAACGCCACGCTGCCGACGTCGAACGGCGAGGCCGGCGCCGGAAGGTCCAGCGCATCTCCCGCGACCCAGGTCTCGGCGGGGCCCCGCGTGTCCGGCGTCTCGAATCGGTAGAAGGCCACGTCGCCGATGGAGGCGTCGCGGCCCCCGGTCACCTTGAAGAACGAGACGCGCGTGGTCCGGGCCGTTTCGGGCAGGCGGGCCACCTGCGTCTCGGTTCCGCCGGGGAAGGTCCAGAGCCGCTTCCCGTCCCCCGCCCTGGCCACGTGCGTGGCGTCGGCGACCATCTCCGCGCCGGAGCCGCCCCGGAGAACGACCAGGTCGAAGCCCCGGTCGTCCGCGAGCGTGATGTGGAGCCCGTCGGCGTCGTTGTAGGACCAGCCGTAGGCCCCGGCCGCCTTCGGATATTCGCGGACCCGTCCGAACCAATGGTCCGAGCTCTTCAGAGTGCCGTCCACCGGCTCACCGGCGAAGCCGCGCAGGATCCTGCAGTCGGCCACCGGCAGCTTGCGCAGGACGACGGGGGCGTCGACCGCCTGGACGGCCATGACCGCGAAGAGCAACATCAGTCCTCCCGGAAAGGTCCCCGCGGCTCGGCGCGGTCCATGGTCTGCTTCCACGCGGCCCAGCGCCGGCGCAGGTCGTCGAGCGCGTCGGGCCGCTCGCGCGAGAGATCGCGGCTTTCCCCGACGTCCGCCGCAAGGTCGTAGAGACCGCCGCTCCCGTCCGCCGTCTCGATCCACTTGAGAGAGCCCACCCGCGCCGCGCGGGACGTCGAATGTTCCCAGAAGAGGTCGCGGCGGGGCGAGCGGGCCTTTCCCTCGAGGACCGGCATCAGGTCGACCCCGTCCAGCACGAGGCCCTCCGGAGCGCGCGCGCCCGCCAGCCCGAGGAAGGTGGGAAAGAGATCCAGAGCGCTGAGCACCTCGTCGCGCGTCGAGCCGGCGGGGACGCGGCCCGGCCAGCGGGCGATCGTGGGCACCCGGAGGCCGCCCTCGAAGAGCTGGCCCTTGAAGCCGCGGAGCGGTCCGTTGCTCCCCACCTTCGTGCCGCCGTTGTCGGAGGACAACAGGACGAGCGTGTTCCGGTCGAGACCCAGCTCGCGGAGCGTCGCCAGGAGCTCGCCCACCGCGTCGTCCAGGCGGGTCACGCACGCGAGGTACCGCGTCTTGTTGGCCGTCGGGTCGAGCCCCGGATAGCGCGCGACGGCGTCGTCCGGCGCCTGCATGCCGGTGCGCTCCAGGTTGGAAGGGCCGTGCGGCGCGTTGAAGGCCACATACAGCGCGAAAGGCCCGTCGCGACGCTCGCGCATGAACCGGACCGCCTCGCGGCGGAAGAGGTCGGTCGCGTAGCCCGGCTCCTTGACCCTCGCGTTGCCCCGGAACATCGAAGGGATGCCGTAGCGCTCATGGGTCCAGTAGTCGATTCCCGTATTGGCGAAGCCGTAGAAGAAATCGAAGCCGCGCTGGAGCGGCAGGAAGCGCTCGGCCCGGCCGCCGTCCCACTTGCCGACGACGCCCGTCGCGTATCCCGCGCTCTTCAAGACCTGCGCGAAGGAAACCTCCCGGAGGTCCATCCCCAGCGTCATCTCCGGGGACGTCGCGTAGGTCTCCTCGGTGTAGCGGAAGCCCTGGTCCACGAGATCGTTGCGGATCATCTCGTAGAGGCCGTTCCTCCTCGGATACCGGCCGGTCAGGATGCTGCCGCGCGAGGGGGTGCACGCCGGCCAGGTGACGTAGAAGTTCGTGAGGCGCGCGCCTTCCGCCGCCAGGCGGTCGAGGTGCGGCGTCCGGACCTCCCGGTTGCCGAAGCACCCGAGGTCGCCGTACCCGAGGTCGTCCGCGAGGATGAAGAGGATGTTCGGCCGCGCGGGGGTTTCCGGTCGAGTCGTCCCGCATCCGGCCAGAAGGACCAGGAATGGAGCGAGGCGTCTCATCCGCGGGAGTAAAACACTCGGGAATCCTTCCCGGATTCGGTCGAATGACCCCGGGAATTCGGATTCCGCGGTCAGAATCGACGTTTCCACGGAATCATGAGACATGAGAACTCTGCTGGCCCTCCTGGCGCTTCTGCCCGGCCCCGGCGACGAGCCGCTGCAGCCCTGGGGGTCGAATAAGCAGCCGAGCGACGTCCCCAAGCAGCACAAGGAGGCCGTCGCCTCCGGCAAGCACGCCTACACGGTCACCCAGGGCGGGACGATGGACGGGCGGAGCTGCCGCTCGCCGATGGGCGTGGGGATGTCGCGGGAAGGCGCCATCGAGCAGACCTGGGAGTCCAACCGCGCCGTCCGGATGGAGAACGTCGGCGACACCGACGTGGTGAATCCCTGGCTGTCGAACGGCCGGAACACCCTTCGCACCCTCGAGGAGGTCGTGGCGACGGCGGTCACGCCGGACATGACCGACGCGGACAAGGCCAAGGCGCTCTGGTGGGAGCGGATCAAGTACCGCTATCACTTCGGGGGCGCCGACGGCAGCGAGGAAGGCGACCTCATCAAGGTGCTCCACATCTACGGCTACAACGCCTGCGGCACCGACGCGATGATGATGGCCGAGCTCTGGAAGCAGGCCGGGCTGAAGGCGGCGCCGGTCCGCGGGGTCGGCCACTGCATT
>DASVNH010000017.1:0-30031 GCA_036383955.1 Planctomycetota bacterium
GGGCGACGCGCGGCGCGCGGCCGGGGAGTCGCGCGAGGCGCTTGCCGCCTACCGCCGGGCGGCCAAGCTCGGCGGGCTGGAGCAGGCCGCCTCGGTGCGCCTGGGCCTGGCCCTCGCGGACGAGGGGCTGGACGACGAGGCGAAGGCCGCGCTGGACGCGGCGGCGGGCCCCGCGCCGGACGCGGAGACGCTGGAGGGGCTCGCCGATTTCCTGGAGCAGGAGGGCGTCTTCGGGCTCGCGCACCATTACCGCCAGAAGGCGCTCAACGAGCGCCTCGCGCCCGAGGAAGAGGACGACGAGGCGGAGCCCTAGCGGCTCCGCGAGAGCAGGCCGTGGATGTTCTCGACCATGTGGCTGAGGCTGACGGGCTTGCGCTTGGCCTCGTCGAAGCCGCGGCGGTGGGCGGCCTCCACGGCGTCCGGATCGGCGCTCACGAGCAGGAAGAGGGCGGCCGGCCAGACCCGGCGGAACGGCTCCACGTACGACGAGCCCGACCGGGAACCGAGCCGCTCGTCAAGGATGACCAGATCGGCGGGCGCTCCCGGATCCGAGCTTTCCAGGGCGACGTCCGGCTGGTCAAACACCCCCAGGATCTGGTGCCCCGCCGCCTCCAGCGACAGGCGGTAGATCTCGCCGAGATCCGCGTTGTCCTCGATCACCACGATGCGCGCCATCTCATCTCCTCGGGAGCAGCAGCTCGACTTCGAACCTCTCTCCCCCGTCGTCCTTGGCCGTTCCCACCCGCATGGCTCCGCCTTCCCGCTCGACCAGCTCCCGCACGAGCCGCAGCCCCAGGCCGTGCCCGGGAGGTCGACCTCCCTCGGCTTCCGCCGCGAAAAGCCGCGCCAGCCGCTCCGGGCTCGCGGGCTCCCCGCCGCGCACGGCGAGGGTCACCGCCCGGTCGTGCTCCGTCGCCAGGATCCGGATCGCCGGCTTCTTCCCCCGCGCCGTGTGCCGCACCGCGTTGTCGATCAGATTGAGCAGGATGCTTTCGAGAAACGGCGGACCGTCCAGGCGGAGCCGCTCCGTCCCGAACGTCTCGACGTCGAACGGCCGGTCGAAGTGCGTCATCCGCACCGTCTCCAGCGTCTTCCGCAGCACGGGCTGGACGTCGATGGGCTCCCGGGGAATCGACGTCCCCAGGTCCCGGGCCCGGAGCAGGAGCCGGGCGTTCTCGGTCATCCGGTTCATCTCCATCGCCTGGCGGTACGCGCGCCGCGCGAGCTCCTCCTGCTTGGGCGTCAGGGGGCCGTCCGCCTGGAGGAGCAGCCGCTCGAGGAGCGCGAGGCTGGCCGTCGCCACGTTCGAGACGTCGTGGCTCAGCAGCCGATGGAGCGTCGACAGCTCGGCCTTGCGGGCGTCGAGCGTCGCGTTCAGCGCCGTGACCTCCCGCAGGCGGCGGCGGCGGTCCTCGACGGCCGCGGCGACGGCGAGGCAGGTCGTGCCGGTGATGCCCATGTAGGACTGGAGGATGAGCAAGGTCTGGTTCCGGTTCGGCACCACATACGGGCCCCGGCCGTGCAGCGTGCTCCAGAGCGCGATCGCGGCGATCATCACGGCGACGGCGGACGTCCCGGCCAGCCCGAAGCGGAAGGCCGCCCACATCATCAGCGGGAGCATGAGGAAGCCGATCGGCAGGGGCTTCCGCGTCCACTCCCCGAAGACGACGGCCGACACGAGGGCGAGCAGCGCCAGGAACGCGAAGCCTTCGACGGCGCGCACGGGGCGGCGGTCTCCGGTCGGCGGCGCCCAGAGGAGGATGAGCGGCGCGATCAGGAGCACGCCCATCGCGTCGCCCAGCCACCAGGTCAGGGCGATCTCGGGGAGCTGGGCGGCGGGGGCCAGCCCGGCGAGCCACAGGGTGGCGGGGCCCAGCGTCGCGGCGACGAGCGTCGCGAGCAGCCCGGCAAAGCCGGCGAAGCGGAGCACGCCCCCGGCGGTGTCGAGCGCCTTCCGCCCTCCGCCCGTCTTTTCCAGGAGCAGCGCCCCGACCAGGCCTTCCAGGGTGTTGCCGGCGGCGATGCCGAGGGCCGCCGGCGCGGACGAGAGGGTCGTCGCGTTCACCAGGAAGGCCGCGGCGAAGAGGCCGGGCCAGATTTCGCGCCCGAAGAGCAGGTATCCCGCCAGCGCGACGCCCGCCGGCGCCCAGACGGCCGTGGCGGACTCGTGCACCACCGCGAGGCGCAGGCCCAGCTTGCCGGCGATGAAGTAAACGGCGCCCACCCCCGCGGCCGCCGCCGCCGTTCTCAGCGCGCCGCGGCTCCGCGCCGGGACTTCAGCTGTCGCGGATAGCATCGAGGATCTCCCGGGGCCGATAGGGCTTCGACAGCTGCCGCCGGATCCCGAGTCCCTCGTACTCCCGCTCGCGGGAGCGGTCGATGAAGCCGGAGATGGCGATGATGGGCGTCCGCATGCCGCCTTCCAGGACGTGCCGCGCCACTTCCACGCCGTCGGCGTCCGGCAGCACGAGGTCCAGCAGCACCAGGTCGTACGCGCGCGTCTTGAGGCGGGCGACGGCCTCCGTCACCGACGTGACGGCCTCGCAGGTGTGGCCGGCCGACTGGAGGAGGACCTGCAGATAGTCGAGGCTGTCCTCCGAGTCCTCCACCACGAGGATGTGCTTGGGATCCGACATCTCGTCGCGCGAGCGGTAGACGACGACCGGCAGCGACCCGCCGACGAGCTCGAGGAAGACGCCGGCGGCGCCCGTGCCGTCGACCAGCGCGGCGCGGGTGCCCGAACGGACGATCTCGCGCACGACGTCCGACATCAGCGCCGTCACGGAGCCCCGGAGGCGCAGGAGGTGGTCGAAGACGATCACCGCGTGGGTCGGCGGCCCCTCGGGCCCGTGAAGGAACTCGGACAGGTCCGAGAGGACCTTGTCCGCGAGCCGGTCGTCGCACTCGATCGTGTGAACGGGGCGATCGGCGGCCGGCGTCCGGGGCGGCGGCTCGGGACGTCCGGCATCCCGGCCCTCCTCGATCAGGGAGGCGATCAGCTCGCGGAAGCCGGCGTCGTCCCAGGGCTTCTTGATGAGGCGGTCGACGGCGCCGGCGGTCATGGCGTCGGCGATGTCGGTCAGGTCGGCGTGGCCGGTCAGGATGACGCCGACGGTGGCGGGGGAGCGTTCGCGGATCGCCTTGAGCAGCTCGGTGCCCATCATGGAGGGCATGCGCTGGTCCGCGATGACGAGGTCGATCTCGCGCTCGCCGATCATCTCCAGGGCCCGCAGGGGATCGGAGGCGGAGAGAACGTCGTAGGGCTCGTGGCGCAGGAGGCGGCGGATCGCCGCCAGGACCGGCGGATCGTCGTCCACACAGAGCACGACAGGACGCCGCTCCGTCTTCAGCGGAGTCTCCAGTCTCTGCCGCCGGCGTTTCCAGACCGACGTGTCGGACATCTCATGCCTCGGGAGAGGGAGGCGCGTTGGCCTCCGGGTCGGGTCCGAGCTGGGACTTCTCCTCGCGCTCCCGGAGGAGCCTCCGGACGGTTTTCCGGAGCGTCTTGTCGTCCCAGGGCTTCGACAGCACCGTGACGTACGGCGGCTCCAGGACCTCCTCGGGATACGCCGTCAGCAGCAGCAGGATCGAGCGGGGCGACGACTGCCGCACTTCCCGCAGGAAGCGGTCGCCCATCATCTCGGGCATGCGGCGGTCGCTGATCACGACGCTCACGTTCCGCCGCGGGATCCACTGCAGCGCGAGCTTCGGATGCTCGGACGTCACCACGAAATACGGCTCGGGCGCCAGGGCGCGGCGCAGCGCGGACAGCGTGTTGGCGTCGTCGTCGACGACCATCACGACGTGCGTCTCGAGCAGATCGGGCGTGGGCGTTTCCTTGGACGTCGTGTCGATCATGTCGTACTCCTCTCCGGTTCCCCTTGGACGTCCCCGCTCCGCTGGGGAGGGTGCACAAGCGGCAGCCTCACGGCGAACTCGGTCCCCTTCCCGGGCTCCGACCGGACGTCGATCCGGCCGCCGAGGCCGCTGACGATGCGATAGGCGACGTGCAGGCCCAGGCCCGTGCCGGCGCCGACGGGCTTGGTGGTGAAGAAGGGTTCGAAGATCCGCTTCTGGACGTCGGGCGTCATCCCCACGCCCGTGTCGGCGATCCGCACGACGGCGTGCCCGTCCTCGACCCGGGTGGACAGCCGGATGGTCCCCTTCTTCGGGATCGCCTGGCCCGCGTTCACCAGCAGGTTGACGAAGACCTGCTCCATCCGCTGGCACGAGCAGGGGACGGGCGGCAGGGGCTGGAAGTCCCGCTCGACCTCCGTCTTGTACTTCAGCTCGTTCCAGCTGATCTTGAGCGCGTCCTCCAGGCAGCGGACGAGGTCGGTCGGCTGGATCTTGCCCTCGTCGACGTGGGCGAACTCGCGCAGGCTCTTGACGATGTCGCGGATCCGCTCCGCCCCCTGCTTCGAATCCTTCACGGCCGACGCGAAGTCGTCCACGATGAAGTCGAAATCGACGCCGTGCTTGACCTCCTCCAGCTCGGCGAAGGCCTCGGCGGGCGTGGCGCCCGCCTGGAGCCGCGCGGCCGCCTCGCTGCCCGCGCGGACGAGGCGGACCAGGTCGTCGACGTACTCCCGCATCGTCGTGAGGTTCGACAGGATGTAGCCGACGGGCGTGTTGATCTCGTGGGCGATGCCGGCGGAGAGCTGGCCGATGGCCTGGAGCTTCTGCCCCTGCAGCATCTGGGCGTTCAGCCGCTGCCGCTCCTCCTCGGCCCGGCGGCGCTCCGTCATGTCGCGCGTGACGCAGGAGAAGCCGCGGAGGGACCCGTCCGGCTCCCGCAGCGCCGTCACCACGCCGCTCGACCAGTAGGCGGCGCCGTCCTTGCGGAGCCGCCAGCCCTCGTCGTCCTGCCCGCCCTTCTCCTCCGCCGCCCGCAGCAGCCGCCGGGGGGCGCCGGTGTCGACGTCCTCCTGCCGGAAGAAGGTCGAGAACGGCTTGCCGGCGATCTCGGCGGCGTCGTAGCCCAGCAGGCGCTTCGCGCCCGCGTTCCAGCGGGACACGACGCCCTCCGGGTCGAGCATGAAGATCGCGGAGTCCTTCACGCCCTCGACGAGGAGGCGGAAGCTTTCCTCGCTTTCGCGGGGGCTCAGCGGCCGCGCGCGGATCAGCGTGCCGTCCTCCCAGAGGGCGTCCGAGTCCAGGACCGCGAGGAACGGGTTGCCCTCCTTGCCGAGCAGGCGGGTCTCGAGCCCGCGGATCGGCGAGCGCCGCTCCAGCCGCTCGATCAGCGCGCCGGCGGCCTCCGGATCGGCGTAGAGATCGGTCAGCGGGCGGCCGACGACTTCCTTCCGCGGGCGGTCCACCAGCTCCAGGAGCGCCGGATTGGCCCAGAGGATGTCGCCCCTCTTGTCGGCGATGAACAGCGGGACGCTGAGGGTCTCGCAGATCTCCTGGAAATCGCGGGGGGTCCGGATGCGCTCCTGGGCGCGGCGCTTGCGGCCCCGGTCGTCGAGCAGCTGCCGGACCGTGAGCTTCAAGGCTTCGTCGTTCCAGGGCTTGCTGATGAGCCAGTCGACGCCGTGCGAGAGCCCGTAGTGGAGGGTGTAGCTGCCGGGATAGCCGGTGAGGACGACCCGGACCGTCTTGGGAGAGCGCTTCGAGGCGTGCTCGAGGAGCTCGGTGCCGCGCATCGTGGGCATGCGCTCGTCGGTGACGAGGACGCTCACGACGCCCTCCCCCACCCAGCGCAGGGCCTCGTCGGGCGAGGACGTCGTGCGGACCTCGTAGGATTCGTCGCGCAGGATCCGGCGCAGCGCGTCCAGGATCTCGGGCTGATCGTCGACGAAGACCACCACGTCCTTCGGGCGGCTGGGGTTGTCCGCGACCATCATGCTCGACTCCCTAAGACGCGCCCCGGCCGAGCAGTTCCTCGGCCATCACCACCACGGCTTGCGGGTCGCACGGCTTCACGAGGTATCCGGTGGCGCCCGACTGGTAGCCGCGCGAAATCTCCTCGTCGGACCCCGCGGCGGTGAGGAACACCATCGGCATCTCGTCCCCCTCCTGCTCCCGGATCTCCGCCGCCAGGTCCAGGCCGTTCATGCCCGGCATCCGGACGTCGAGGATGAACAGATCCGGCTTCACGAACGGAACGGCCGCCAGCGCGGACTCGGGAGACTCGAAGGGAAGGACGTCGTAGCCGTGCCGCCGGAGCAGCCTCGAAAGGCCGCGGAGGAAGGCGGGGTCGTCGTCGACGCAGAGGATGAGCGGCGACCGCGGGCCTTCCGCGGGGACCACCCGGGCGGCCTCGTCGATCGCCCCGAGGAGCGCGTCGGCCGTCGCCGGCCGCGCGAGCTTGACCGCCACCTGGAGATGCCCGCGTCCGACCGGGTCGGCGCCGGTCTGCTCGGACGTCATCAGGACCACCCGGGTCCGCGGGCTCTGGGCGCGCAGGAGGTCGACGCTGACCTCGACGCCCATCTCCTCGAGGACTTCGTCGAGGACGACGATGTCGGGCTGGTGCTGGCGGGCCATGCGAAGGACCTCGCGCGTGGTCCGGGCGGCGAACACGCTGACGCCGCGGCGCCGCAGGGCGTCGCGCGCGTCCCGGCTCCACTCCAAGTCCCGATCCGCGAAGAGCACGGACGTGATACTCTCGGGCATCGACACCTCCATCCAGGGACGCCCGATACGCTCGGACGAGAGGAGGAGAGGGAGTATCGGGCGATGCGCGAGGGTCCGTCAGGCCGCTCCATGGTGCTTATCGCACGCGCGTGGGAGCCGGGAGGTCCTCGCCCTTTTACTATAACCGCCGAAGGGGTCAGAAGCCATCAGGATTCCTCTGAATTTGAGGTGAATCAGGTAATTCCTTCTTGATGTCCGGGGCGGTTTTCGATACCTAAGACTTATCGTCAAACGCGCGCTTTCGGCGACGAGGCCGCGTCCTCCCGACGTCCTTCCGTTCACATGTGAAACCCCAGAAATCGCGTGAACACGCTGAGGGATCTATGGCTTCACACGACTCCCCCTCCGCCCTCCTCGAAGCCAAGCGGGTGCTGCGCCGCTTCAAGGAGGGCGGCAACGGAGAGGGGTTGCGCCTCTCGACGTCCGGCAAGAACGGGGATCTTCCCGGGGACGTCGCCGAGGTCTTCAACGAGCTGCTGATCGAGGCGGCCCAGGAGCGCGAGGCGATCCGGCGCGAGCGGGAGGCCGCCCGGAAGGAGCGGACCGAGCTCAAGCGCGTCGTCAAAGCCGCGCTGCGCGGCGATTTCGCGGTCCGGGCGTCGGAAGAGGGCCCGGAATCCGAGCTCGCGGCCCACCTGAACGGCATCATCGACCTGAACGACCGGATCAGCAAGGAGTTCGACCGGGTGTCCCGGGCGGTCGGCAAGGAAGGCCGGCATTCCGAGCGCGCCGCGTTGAAGGGCCTCGAGGGCGGCTGGGCGGTGAAGGTCGACTCCCTGAACATGATGATCGGCGACCTCCTGCAGCCGACGATCGAGGTCGCGCGCGTCATCGGCGCCGTGGCGCAGGGCAACCTGTCGCAGACCATGCCGATCGAGATCGAGGGCCGCCCGGTCAAGGGCGCCTTCCTCTCGATGGCGAAGACGATCAACACGATGGTCGACCAGCTGCGCGCGTTCGCGTCGGAAGTCACGCGCGTGGCCCGCGAGGTCGGCACGGAAGGCAAGCTGGGCGGCCAGGCCGAGGTGAAGGGCGTCGCCGGCGTGTGGAAAGACCTCACCGACAACGTCAACTCGATGGCCTCCAACCTCACCGGCCAGGTCCGCAACATCGCCGAGGTGACGACCGCCGTCGCCAAGGGCGACCTCTCCCGCCAGATCACGGTCGAGGTGAAGGGCGAAATCCTCCAGCTGAAGAACACCATCAACACGATGGTCGACCAGCTCCGCGCGTTCGCCGGCGAGGTGACGCGCGTGGCCCGCGAAGTCGGCACCGAAGGCAAGCTGGGCGGCCAGGCCGAGGTGAAGGGCGTCGCCGGCGTCTGGAAGGACCTCACCGACAACGTGAACTCCATGGCGTCCAACCTCACCGGCCAGGTCCGCAACATCGCCGAGGTGACGACGGCCGTCGCCCAGGGCGACCTCTCGAAGAAGATCACGGTCGAGGTGAAGGGCGAAATCCTCAAGCTGAAGGAGACCATCAACACGATGGTCGACCAGCTCCGCGCGTTCGCCGGCGAGGTGACGCGCGTGGCCCGCGAAGTCGGCACCGAAGGCAAGCTGGGCGGCCAGGCCGAGGTGAAGGGCGTCGCCGGCGCGTGGAAGGACCTCACCGACAACGTCAACTCGATGGCCTCGAACCTCACGAACCAGGTGCGCAACATCGCCGACGTGACGACGGCCGTCGCGCAGGGCGACCTGTCCCGCAAGATCACCGTGAAGGCGAAGGGCGAAATCCTCCGGCTCAAGGACACCATCAACGTCATGGTGGACCAGCTGAAGGCGTTCGCGTCGGAAGTGACCCGCGTGGCCCGCGAGGTCGGCACCGAAGGCAAGCTCGGCGGCCAGGCCGAGGTGAAGGGCGTCGGCGGCGTCTGGAAGGGCCTGACCGACAACGTCAACTCGATGGCGCGCAACCTGACGAACCAGGTCCGCAACATCGCGGCGGTGACGACGGCCGTCGCCAAAGGCGACCTCTCCCGGAAGATCACCGTCGAGGCGAAAGGCGAAATCCTGAAGCTGAAGAACACCATCAACATCATGGTGGACCAGCTGAAGGCCTTCGCGTCGGAAGTGACCCGCGTGGCCCGCGAGGTCGGCACGGCCGGGAAGCTCGGCGGCCAGGCCGAGGTGAAGGGCGTCGCCGGCGTCTGGAAGGACCTCACCGACAACGTGAACTCCATGGCCTCCAACCTCACGAACCAGGTGCGCAACATCGCCGAGGTGACGACGGCCGTCGCCAAGGGCGACCTCTCCAAGAAGATCACCGTGAAGGTGAAGGGCGAGATCCAGCGCCTCAAGCTGACCATCAACACCATGGTCGACCAGCTGAACTCGTTCGCCGGCGAGGTTACGCGCGTGGCCCGCGAGGTCGGCACCGAAGGCAAGCTCGGCGGCCAGGCGGACGTGAAGGGCGTCGGCGGCACCTGGAAGGACCTCACCGACAACGTCAACTCGATGGCGTCCAACCTCACCGGCCAGGTCCGCAACATCGCCGACGTGTCGACGGCCGTCGCCAAGGGCGACCTGTCGCGCAAGATCACCGTGGAAGCCAAGGGCGAGATCCTGCAGCTGAAGAACACCATCAACACGATGGTCGACCAGCTGAACGCCTTCGGCTCGGAAGTCACGCGCGTGGCCCGCGAGGTCGGCACCGACGGCAAGCTGGGCGGCCAGGCGGACGTGAAGGGCGTCGGCGGCGTCTGGAAGGACCTGACCGACAACGTGAACTCCATGGCCTCGAACCTCACGAACCAGGTGCGCAACATCGCGGCGGTGACGACGGCCGTCGCGCGCGGCGACCTCTCGCAGAAGATCACGGTCGAGGTGAAGGGCGAGCTGCTCCAGCTGAAACAGACCATCAACACGATGGTGGACCAGCTGAACTCGTTCGCGTCCGAGGTGGCCCGCGTGGCCCGCGAGGTCGGCACCGACGGCAAGCTCGGCGGCCAGGCCGAGGTGAAGGGCGTCGGCGGCGCCTGGAAGGACCTGACCGACAACGTGAACTTCATGGCGTCGAACCTGACCAACCAGGTGCGCAACATCGCCGAGGTGACGACGGCCGTCGCCAAGGGCGACCTCTCCCGCAAGATCACGGTCGAGGCGAAAGGCGAGATCCTGCGCCTGAAGGACACCATCAACAGCATGGTGGACCAGCTGAACGGCTTCGCCGAAGAGGTGACCCGCGTGGCCCGCGAGGTCGGCACCGACGGCAAGCTCGGCGGCCAGGCCGTCGTGAAGGGCGTCGGCGGCGTCTGGAAAGACCTGACCGACAACGTCAATTCGATGGCCTCGAACCTGACCAACCAGGTGCGCAACATCGCGGCGGTGACGACGGCCGTCGCGCGCGGCGACCTCTCGCAAAAGATCACGGTCAAGGTGAAAGGCGAGCTGCTCCAGCTGAAGCAGACCATCAACACGATGGTGGACCAGCTCAACGCGTTCGGCTCGGAAGTCACGCGCGTGGCCCGCGAGGTCGGCACCGAGGGCAAGCTGGGCGGCCAGGCCCGCGTGAAGGGCGTGGCCGGCGCCTGGCGCGACCTGACGGACAACGTGAACTTCATGGCGTCGAACCTGACGGGCCAGGTGCGCAACATCGCCGCCGTGACGACGGCCGTGGCCCGCGGCGACCTCTCCCGCAAGATCACGGTCGAGGCGAAAGGCGAGATCCTTCAGCTGAAGAACACGATCAACACGATGGTGGACCAGCTGAACGCGTTCGCCGGCGAGGTGACGCGCGTGGCCCGCGAGGTCGGCACCGAAGGCAAGCTGGGCGGCCAGGCGGCCGTGCAGGGCGTGGCCGGCGCCTGGAAGGACCTCACCGACAACGTGAACTCCATGGCCTCCAACCTCACCAGCCAGGTGCGCAACATCGCCGAGGTGACGGTGGCCGTCGCCCGCGGCGACCTCTCCCGCACCATCACCGTCCAGGCCCGCGGCGAGATCCTGCAGCTGAAGGACACCATCAACACGATGGTCGACCAGCTGAACGCGTTCGGCTCGGAAGTCACCCGCGTGGCCCGCGAGGTCGGCACGGAAGGCAAGCTCGGCGGCCAGGCCGAGGTGAAGGGCGTCGGCGGCGCCTGGAAGGACCTCACCGACAACGTGAACTTCATGGCGTCGAACCTGACCAACCAGGTGCGCAACATCGCCGAGGTGACGACGGCCGTCGCCAAGGGCGACCTCTCCCGCAAGATCACGGTCGAGGTGAAGGGCGAGCTCCTCGAGCTGAAGCAGACGATCAACACGATGGTCGATCAGCTGAACGCGTTCGCCGGCGAGGTGACCCGCGTGGCCCGCGAGGTCGGCACCGAAGGCAAGCTCGGCGGCCAGGCCGTGGTGAAGGACGTCGCCGGCACCTGGAAGGACCTCACCGACAACGTGAACGAGCTCGCGAACAACCTGACGAACCAGGTGCGGGCGATCAAGGACGTCGCCACCGCCGTCACCAAGGGCGACCTGACGCGGTCGATCACGATCGACGCCCGCGGCGAGGTCGAGGTCCTCAAGGACCACATCAACGAGATGATCCGGAACCTGCGCGAGACGACGCAGAAGAACGCCGAGCAGGACTGGCTCAAGACGAACCTGGCGCGCTTCAGCCGCATCCTGCAGGGCCAGCGCGACCTCCAGACCGTGGCCCAGCAGATCCTGTCCGAGATGGCCGGCCTGGTGAACGCGCAGCACGGCGTCTTCTACACCTTCGACGACACCGAGAACCCGGACGAGCCGCTCCACCTGGTCACGAGCTACGGCGGGACGCGCGACATCCCCAGCCGCTTCAAGCTCGGCGAGACCCTGGTCGGCCAGTCCGCCCGCGACCGCAAGAAGCTCATCGTCGACGACTGGCCCGCCGAGGGCTGGCGCGTCGACGGCGCCATCGCCGAGGCCAAGCCGGCGAGCGTCGTCTTCCTCCCCGTGCTCTTCGAGAAGCAGGTCAAGGCCGTCATCTCCCTGTCGTCGTTCGCGCCGTTCAGCGACGTCCACCAGACCTTCTTCGACCAGCTGACCGAGCTCTTCGGCATCGTGCTCAACACGATCGCCGCGACCATGCGCACGGAGGACCTGCTGAAGCGCTCGCAGGCCCTGGCCAACGAGCTGCAGCAGAAGAACACGGAGCTCAACGAGAAGGCCGAGCAGCTGCAGATGACGTCGAAGTACAAGTCCGACTTCCTCGCCAACATGTCCCACGAGCTGCGCACGCCCCTGAACTCGCTGCTGATCCTCTCCAAGACGCTGTGGCAGAACTCGGAGGGCAACCTCACCGCGCGGCAGGTCGAGCAGGCCAAGACCATCAACAACGCCGGCACGGACCTGCTGGCCCTCATCAACGACATCCTCGACCTGTCCAAGATCGAGTCCGGCACGATGTCGGTCGACGTCTCCCAGGTGCGCTTCAAGGACATCCAGGACGACGTCGCCGCCAGCTTCCGCCCCGTCGCGCTCCAGAAGCGCCTCGAGTTCGAGATCGAGCTGGACGGGGACCTGCCGCCCACGTTCGAGACCGACTCCAAGCGCATCCAGCAGATCCTGCGCAACCTGCTCTCCAACGCCTTCAAGTTCACGTCGGAGGGCAAGGTCCAGCTGCGCACGGGCGTGGCCACCAAGGGCTGGAGCCGCGAGAACGAGAACCTGAACCAGGCGGACATGGTCCTGGTCTTCTCCGTCCGCGACACCGGCATCGGCATCGCGCCCGACAAGCACCAGGTCATCTTCGAGCCCTTCCAGCAGGCCGACACCTCCACCAGCCGCAAGTACGGCGGCACCGGCCTCGGCCTCTCCATCTCCCGCGAGGTCGCCAAGCTGCTCGGCGGCGAGATCAAGCTGGAGTCGACGCCCGGCCAGGGCTCGACCTTCACCCTCTACCTCCCCCGCAAGTACGTCCCCGTCAAGGGCAAGCCCATGGTCCGGGAGCTGTCCGCGACCTCGGAGCCGACCACGCTCCGCACCGGCGCCATGCCGGTCCTTCGGGAAGAGGTCCTCCTGGCCCCGCTGCCCAACGACATCCAGGACGACCGCGCCAACATCCAGGCGGGCGACCAGGTCTTCCTCATCGTCGAGGACGACATCACCTTCGCCAGCCTCCTCCTCGAGCTCTGCCGGGAGCACGGCTTCAAGAGCCTCATCGCCTTCACCGGCGAGACCGGCCTCGCCATGGCCAAGAAGTTCAAGCCCCAGGCCATCTCGCTCGACCTCCGCCTGCCCGACATGGAAGGCTGGGCGCTCCTCGACTTCCTCAAGCACGACGTCGAGCTGCGCCACATCCCGGTGCAGGTCCTCTCCGGCGGCGACCATCCCCAGCGCGCCCTCCGCATGGGCGCCTTCAGCTACCTCCGCAAGCCCGTCGAGAAGGAGGACCTCGTCCAGTCCATGGTCAAGATCCGGACCTTCCTCGACCGTCAGAGGAAGAACCTGCTGGTCGTCGAGGACGCCCAGGTCGAGCGCGAGAACCTCGTCAACCTGCTGAACGGGGAGGACGTCGAGACCGTCTCCGTCGCCACCGCCCAGGAGGCGCTGGAGGCGCTGGCGTCGAAGCCCTTCGACTGCGTGGTGGTGGACCTGCGCCTGCCGGACATGGGCGGGATCGAGCTGATCGAGCACGTGAAGCGGGAGCCGGCCTTCGCGCAGCTCCCCATCATCGTGCACACCGGCAAGGACCTCTCCCCCGAGGAGGAGCGCGAGCTGGAGCGGATCGCCAACGCCATCGTCCTGAAGGACGCCCGCTCCCCCGAGCGCCTGATCCAGGAGGTCTCGCTCTTCCTCCACCGCGCCTCGTCCGAGATGGGCGGCACCCACCGCAAGGCGATCGAGACGGTCTCGACCATCGATCCCGCGCTGGAGGGCAAGAAGGTGCTGATCGTCGACGACGACATGCGCAACATCTACGCGCTCACCACCGTCCTGGAGCAGAGCCAGATGAACACCATCTACGCCCAGGACGGCCGCAAGGCCATCGAGGTGCTGAACACCGATCCCGCCATCGACATCGTGCTCATGGACATCATGATGCCCGAGATGGACGGCTACCAGGCCATGAAGGAGATCCGCCAGCGCGAGCGCTTCAAGAACCTCCCGATCGTCGCCCTCACCGCCAAGGCCATGAAGGGCGACCGCGAGCGCTGCCTCGACGCCGGCGCCTCCGACTACATCCCCAAGCCCGTGGACACCGAGCGCCTCCTCTCGCTCCTGCGCGTCTGGCTCTACAAGGGAGACTGATGGTCCGTCGACGGCCCGCGCCCGAGCCCGGGGAAGCCGATCTCGAGTCCATCGAGATCGAGCTCCTCCTCCAGGGCATCTATCGGCGCTACGGCTACGACCTCCGGGGCCACGACGCCGCGTTCGTGGCGCGCCGCGTCGCGCGCCGCGTGGCCGAAGAGGGCGTCGAGACCGTCTCCCGCCTCCTCGAGAAACTGCTCCGCGACTCGGCGCTCTTCGACCGCTTCATCGCCGAGCTGTCGCGCGACGACGCCTCGCTCTTCAGCCCCACGGCCTTCTGGAAGCCGTTCCGCAAAAAAGTGGCCCCCTTCCTCCGGACCTATCCGACCCTCCGCCTCTGGTCCGTCGAGGGCAGCCCCGCCGAGATCTACTCGCTCTCCATCCTGGTCGAGGAGGACGTCCCGCGCAACGTCCGCATCTACGCCACCGAGATCCACGAGGGCCTGGTCGAGCGGGCGGCGTCGGGCGTCCTCGACACCGGCGCGCTCAAGAGCGGCGCGCGCGACTACAAGGAGAGCGGCGGCCGCCGCGGCCTCTCGACGTTCTTCGACCGCGACAACGGCGCCGCCGTCCTCTCCCCCGCCCTGCGCCGGAAGATCGTCTTCGCCACCCACAACCTCAGCATGGACGGCCCCTTCCAGAGCTTCCACGCGATCCTGGCCCGCGGCGTCCTGAGCGCGTTCGACGACCCCCTCCGCGAACGGAGCTATCGCTTCCTCCACGAGTCCCTGGTGCCGCTGGGCTTTCTCGCGCTGGGCCCCGGCGACGACCTGCGCCGCTCCCCGGTCGCCGCCCGCTACCGGGAGGTCGACCGGACGGCCCGCCTTTACCAGAAAATGAGGGATTGACGCCGGCGATGATCGACGAAACCGACAAACCCGTGAAGGCCCGCGTCCTGATCGTCGACGATCAGCCGGAGAACCTGATCGCCCTGGAGACCATCCTCGACGACCTGGACCTCACGGTCGTCCGCGCGAGCTCCGGCGAGGAAGCCCTCCGCCTCCTCTTCGCGGAAGACTACGCCGTGGTGCTGCTGGACGTCCGCATGCCCGGCATGGACGGCTTCGAGACCGCCAGCTTCATCCGCGCCCGCCCGCGCTCCCGCCACATCCCGATCATCTTCGTGACGGCCTTCGACGACCCTCTCGAGCGGGTGACGCGGGGCTACACGATCGGCGCGGTGGACTACATCCTCAAGCCGATCAACGCCGACATCCTCCGCTCCAAGGTCAAGGTCTTCGTCGAGCTCTTCCTGAAAAGCCAGAGCCTCGAAATCGAGGTCGCCCGGCGCCGGCGCGTCGAGGAGGAGCTGCGGGCCTCGAACCGCGAGCTCGAGGCCTTCAGCTACAGCGTCTCGCACGACCTCCGCGGCCCCCTGCGCGCCATCACGGGCTTCAGCGACGTCCTCCTCAAGGACTACGCGGACGCGATCGCGGACGAGGAGGGGCGCGACTTCCTCCGCCGGATCGCCGCGGGCGCGCGCCAGATGGACACGCTGATCCAGGACCTGCTCTCCTTCAGCCGGCTCGGCCGCGAGCGGATCCTGATCTCGCCGGTGGACGTCGCGCTCGTCGTCAACGACGCGGTGACCGGCCTGAACGGCACCCCGGCCCAGGTCGACCGGGACGGGCCCTTCCCTTCGGCGATGGGCCACCGGACCCTTCTCGGCCAGGTCTTCTCGAATCTCCTCTCCAACGCGGTGAAGTTCGTGGCCCCCGACACCCTTCCCAAGGTGCGCATCCGCTCCGAGGTCCACGGCGAGCGCGTCCGCGTCTGGGTGGAGGACAACGGCATCGGGATCGCCCCGGAATTCCACGAGCGGATCTTCCGCGTCTTCGAGCGGCTGCATCCGGCGGGCGGCTACCCCGGCACCGGCATCGGCCTGGCGATCGTCCGCCGCGCGATGGAGCGCATGGGCGGGAAATGCGGCGTCGATTCAGCCCCCGGCAAGGGCAGCCGGTTCTGGATCGAGCTGCCGCGGGCCAAGAAGTGAGCGCGCGCCCCCTCGTCCTGCTCATCGAGGACAACGAATCCGACGTCCTCCTCTTCGAGCGCGCCGTCGCGGGCAACGAGCGCCCCTTCCCTTTCACGGTCGCCTTCGACGGCGTGGACGCGATCCGCTATCTCTCCGACGCGGACCGGACCCGCCATCCCCTGCCCGGGCTCATCCTTCTCGACCTCAAGCTGCCCCGGAAGTCGGGGCTCGAAGTCCTCGAATGGAAGACCGAGCGGGCGGATCTGAAGGACATCCCGGTGGTGGTCCTGACGTCCTCGTCGGAGCTCGACGACATCCGGGGCGCGTTCCGCCTGGGCGTACGGGCCTACGTGGTGAAGCCGGTCGGCTTCGACCAGCTGCGCTCCCTCGTCGGCGCCATCTCCGGCTACCTCGACAACCTCCCCGGCGGACCGGACGCCTCCCTCCGCGGCTTCCTCACCCCCAGGCCGTCGCTCTAGCCTTACGGACGGAATCGGAGCGTCACCGGCTTGCTGGTCCAGGTGCCGACGGCGACGTCCGGCGCCCCGAGGGCCTTGGCGTCCCGCGCGCCTTCTTCGGTGACGACGTAGATCATCTCCAGCGTCAGGGTCGCGGACCGGACGTCGGTCAGATCCCAGGACAGGTCGCCGGCGCCGGCCCGCCGGATGGAGGGGTCCAGCCAGAACGCGTCGACTTCCACCGCCTCGCCGGGCCGGAGGACGCGGACCCGGATCTTGCCGAACTGGAAGAAGCGGGAGCCTTGCGCGGCGCGGGCGTCGTGCGCCTCGAGCAACTTCCCCGCGTCGTCCTTCAGGCGGGCATGGGTATTGCTCAACTGGGGTTCGAGGAGCACCGTAACGGTCTCTCTGCCGGCATTGCGGAGCGAGGCCGAGACGTGCGGACCGTTCTTCTCAAGAGTCGTGGTCGTTTCCAGATCGAGTTTCATGGCGGGCTTGTCCTGAAGGGGGCCGGCGGCGCATCCGATCGCGACCATCGCGAAGAGCGGCCAGGGCGTTCTCATCCTCACCTTAGAAGGAGGGGGCACGCGAGGTTACGTCAGGACGTGAAGAGGGCTCTCCAAGTCCCCCTCCCCGCATGTCGATCAGCCGCTTCCGGAGCCCGGAACCTGGCGGCTAGTCTCCGCGCCGCTGAAGAATCACGATCCAGCCGGCCCAGAGACGGCCGAAGTCCTCCCGGCTCAGGCGCCGGACGCGCAACTCTCCGTCGACCATGATGACTTCCTCCGCGTCCATGCCCCGCAGGAGGACGTAGTCGTCCCAGAAGTCCTCCTTCGCGACGCGGGTGATGATCGGCCGCCGTTCCCGGCGGAGGCGCTCCCAGTCGAGCGCGGCGATCACCGGGGTGTAGCCCATCGATTCCGCCTGCCGCAGGAGCCGCGCGAGACTCGCGCGGTCCCCCCGCGGCCCGAACAACGGCCGAAGTTGATTCAGATCGAAGACGTCGGGGTCGCCGCTCGTGTCGTCGGACAGCGCGATCTCGAGAGGAATCAGCTGGGAGATGGCCTGCTTGTCGGTCATGGACCCCCCATCAACCGGCCGGACGGCGCGCCCACCCCCTATATCGTGTCTGTCCGAGAGTCTCCGTGAAATTGTGAAAGAAATCGTGAAATGGTTTCCCCCGAGGGGGGGGGCGGCTACTTGTTCACGGTCCACTCCAGGACCACTTCGGTTTCGACGGAATTGATGTTGTTGGCGCCCTTCAAGCCGCGCGATGCCACGGTCCCGCGGGTATAGAGCAGCGCGGGGGCATCCTTGGACGCGCGCTCCAGGCTCGGGAGCCAGACCGCGCGATCGGCCTCGGGCGGGCGGATCAGTTCGTTCGTCACGACGTTCCCGGCCTCGTCGAAGTCCAGGCGCGCCAGGGTGGTCTGGTTCGAGCCCCATTCGCGCAATCCCTCGGGGCCGATGGTCACGATGGCTCGGAGCTTCTGGTCCGCCCAGGCCAGCTGTCCCCCATGCGTGTACCAGGAGCCGGTTCGAGCGGGCGGGGGCAGATCGGACAGCGTCCAGGCCTTCCCCTCCAACCGGGCCAGTTGCGCGGTGCCGCGATAGGGATTGAGCAGAAGGACGCGCAATCCGCCCGCGCTGTCCGCGACGGCATTCGAGAGCACCATCTGGTTGTAATAGGATCCTTCCGGCGGGCAGGGCAACGGGGGCGTCGGGTTGGGTTCGATGCGCGACTCCGGAAACTGCGCGCCTTCCAGGCGCGTCAGCTCGCTCGCCAGCACGGGGGTGGCGAGGGGCTCGGGACGTCCCACCTGGCGCCAGGTCTGGCCTTCATCCGGCGAATACAGATGGGACGCGCCGTAGTACTTGTCCGTCTTGTTGATGGGGATGGTGTTGACGTGGACGATGTGGATCGCGCCATCCGCTCCCGCCGTCAGCGTATGCAGCGTCCACGTGTGCTCCAGCACGTTCACTTTGACCAGCGGCAGGGGTTTCGACCACCCTTTCCCCGGCCTCCACTGAGCGTACATGACGTGATACGGGTACGGCGTGCCCAGCAAACCCCGGCATCGGTACGCCAGGTGGAGCACGCCTCCTGGACCGCACGCCAGACTGGGATAGGTGGCTCCCGCTCCGACCTCCTCCGCGACCAAGTCCCAACGCATCCCCTCCGGCGCGCGCGTCCCCTGGTAGTGCATGAACGGTTGCTGGTGGCCGCCGATCAGCACGTGCGCCGATCCGTCGGGCGCGGCGACGACCGCGGCGCCGCAATGATTGTCGTATCGCTTGGGCCCGATGGGACCCGCGTGCCGCACGGCGCCGGTCTCGACATCGACCAAGGCCCATTGGTTGACGCGCGAAACATCGAGCCAAGTCGCCAGGTAACAATCTCCGAGCCGCGCCACTTTGGGGACCATCGAATAGGCGCTGGCCCGGTCCCCTCCCGTCTTGCTCAAGACGACACGGCGTGCGCCGGCCGACTTCCCGCTCGGTTCAGCGGAGCTGTCCTGGCCGGCGACCCTCGCGTTGAGCCACGGGGCAACTACCAGAAGTAGGAGAAGCTTTTTCCCCATCGACCGGCTACCTCCCCGTCCGAGACCGAACGGCTCCCTGATAAGCCTCACGGACGGGCCTATTACGTCCGGAATCCAGGAGATCGCAGGGGTGTTTCTCGAAACGCTCCGGCGGGTGAGTATCCGCTCGTCGGGGAGTTGCGACCGCTTCACTACCGATCCCGGGCCTGCAGCCCCATTCGACGCCCAAGAAAACTTAGCGCTCAAGGTCGGCGGTCGAAGATTCCTGAGAACAACTTCGAAATGAACTTCTTGTCCGCGGCACTTGGCGGTTTCCACTTCCAAAGCAACTCCTTGGCTCGCGAAGCGCTAATCGGATGGCCCTTAAGCCGCCAACGAGTTCTCTGGAGATGGCGCTTACACCGCAGGATTTCTCCTTTCGGCCGCCCTTCCTGGCGGGCGTTTCTTAGCGCTTGCAATGCTTGCTCCGCCTCTTTGCGAGTCCGCTGAAGGGCGATTCGGTATCCGTTCTTGACAGGCGAAGTCTCAATCTCAATTCCATCTGGCGAATACAACCGAGATCCTTCGATGGTCAAGGGGTAATCGTTGAGTCGTCCCCAACCGACTTGCCACCACGTTCCATCCTGGATCTGGAGTGCCTGGAAGTACCGCTTAACGATGGATCGCGAAGTGGCGACGAAATAGAGCGCTTCATCGACGTAAAACGTCCCAGGTTCCAGAAGGACCTGGCAGTGGAAGAGGACCCAGATGCGGCGACCGGGAGGATGCCCAAATCTCTTTCTTAACACTCATGGAATCCTATGCCTCACCTATACACCACGAAGAGAAAGATTTTGGTCCCCTCTGTACGTCTTCCGAGGAATGGGAGACGTCGATGCCCGGCGACCTGATGCGGGAGTGTATGGCTGGCACAATCGTCGACTTGCTGAAAAAAGTTGGGATCTTGTTGGGGTTTGGGATTTCCGAGATGGTATGCCCGACAGGAGTTGAACCTGTAACCTTCGGCTCCGGAGGCCGACGCTCTATCCAATTGAGCTACGGGCACCCGAACTGGCGTGAAGACTGAGAGTACGGGCGTTCCGCGAGCCTGTCAAGCCCGGCGCGCGCGCAGGCACGCCAGCACCAGCAGCAGCTCCAGGCCCAGCAGCCCGCAGTTGTCGGAGCCGTTGGTCGTCGACGTCGTATTCGACTGGCTGATGAACGGCGGATCCGGCTCCGGGCCGGCGGGAGGGCCCGCGGGCGGCGGCGCCGCCGCGTTCCTCACCGAGGAGAAGAACGCGAAGGGGAAATCGCCGGGAATCGCGAACGCGGGCAGCGCCGCGGGCGCCGACGGAAACGCGACCGTCAGGTCGATCCGCTGGATGAGGCCGCTGCCCGCCCCGGCGCCGATGAAGAGCGCCGCGCCGTCGGAGCTCGCCCCCAACCCCTGGGCCGCGCCGGCGATCGCGGTGGACGTCAGCGTCAGGTCCGTCAGATCGACCCGGTGAAGGTTCGTCACGCCGGTGGTGGTCGCGAAGGCGAAGTTCCCGACGACCTCCACGTCGTTGATCGTCACGCCGGCGCCCAGGCTGACGTTCTGGAGCGTCTGGGTGTCGGCGTTGATGACGGTGAGGTTCGACGAGCCGGCGTCCGCGACGACGACGCGCGTGGTGCCGTTCGTCGCGAGGCGGCGCGGCGCGACCAGGAAGGTCGGGACGGCGGCGGCGTCGTGGAGGAAGTCGGCGAACTCGCCGCTGCCGTTGTAGATGAGCGTCTCCGGGAAGGAGAACGGGGGCAGGCTCGCCGGGAAGCGGGCGACCACCACGCCCTGGTCGCCGTCGTCGGCGATCCAGAGCTTGCCGTTGGACGTCACGACCACGTCGTTGTAGCGGGCGGTGGCGCTCGCGTCGCGGTAGTCGTCGATCAGGCTGAACGTGCCGGCGTGGAAGAAGCGGATGGTGCTCCGCCCGTTCGGGGTGCCCGGGTAGGTGCTGGGCTTCTGGTCGACCACGACCATCGCGCCCGAGGGGTGGAGGGCGACGCCCGACGGCGTCTGGAAGGTCCCGTAGCTGCCGCCGCCGGTGATCGTGGCGGCGACGCCCGCCGGGTCGAGCTGGACGACCGACACCGTGTTGGAGCCGCTGTTGGCCACGAAGACGCGCGAGGGGCCGAAGCCGCTGGCGCTGTCGGGGGCGACGTCCACCGGGGAGGAGCCCACGACGACGCGGCCCTCGTTGGCGCCGGTGACGGAGTCGAAGAAATCGACGCTGGCGCCGTTGAGGTTGGCCACGACGACGCGCTCGGCGGCCGCCGCGAGGCCGAGGGCCAGGAGAGCCGCGATCGCGAGGGTGGATTTCGACATCTTACGCCTCCACACCTTCCACCGCCGGAACGGACTATACCCTATAAGTGATCCGCCGCCCCGGGGGTCGGTTGCGCCGTTTCGGCCCGCCCGTCGCGGGCGCGGCCTCCCCCGTGAGCTGCCGGATCGTGTCGCGGATCTGGGCGGCCCGCTCGAACTCCAGCTTCTCGGCCGCCTCGAACATCTCCTTCTCCAGGTCCTGGAGGGCCTCGGCCCGGTCCATCTCCTTCTCGGGGAGGCGGACGACCTCCGCGGCCATCTTCCGGGCCCGCAGGATCTCCTCGACGCCCTTCCGGATCTCCTTCTCGATCGTGGTGGGCGTGATCCCGTGGGCCGTGTTGTACTCCATCTGGGTCTTCCGGCGCCGCGTGGTCTCGTCCATCGCGCGCTTCATCGACTCCGTGATCTTGTCGGCATAGAGGATGACCCGCCCGTTGGCGTTGCGGGCCGTCCGTCCGACCGTCTGGATTATGGACGTCGCGGAGCGCAGGAACCCTTCCTTGTCGGCGTCGAGAATCGCGACGAGGGTGACTTCGGGGAGGTCGAGGCCCTCGCGCAGGAGGTTGACGCCGACCAGGCAGTCGAACTTCCCCTCGCGGAGCTCGCGGAGGATCTGGACGCGCTCCAGGGTGTCGATTTCCGAGTGCAGCCACTTCCCGCGGACGCCCTCCTCGATGAGGAAGTTGGAGAGCTCCTCGGCGAGGCGCTTGGTGAGGGTGGTGACGAGGACGCGCTCGTTCCGGGCGGCCCGGGCCTTGATCTCGCCGATGAGGTCGGGGACCTGCCCCTGGGCGGGCCGGACCTGGATCTCGGGATCCAGAAGGCCCGTGGGGCGGACGACCTGCTCCACCACGTCCCCTTTGCAGGCCTTGATCTCGTGCTCGGAGGGGGTGGCGGAGACGAAGATCGCCTGGTTCACCCGCTTCTCCCACTCCTCGAAGCGGAGGGGCCGGTTGTCCATGGCGCTGGGCAGGCGGAAGCCGTAGTCGACGAGGTTCTTCTTCCGGGCCTGGTCGCCGTTGAACATGCCGTGGATCTGCGGCAGCGTGGCGTGGCTCTCGTCCACGACGCAGAGGAAGTCCTTCGGGAAGTAGTCGAAGAGGGTCGCGGGCGGCTCGCCGGCCTTGCGTCCCGCGAGGTGCCGCGAGTAGTTCTCGATGCCCTTGCAGGTCCCGACCTCCCGCAGCAGCTCGAGGTCGTACTTGGTCCGGGCCTTCAGGCGCTGGGCCTCGAGCAGCTTCCCCTGCCCCGTCAGCTCCTTGAGGCGCTCCTCGAGCTCCAGCTCGATCGTGTAGAGGGCGTTGTTGATCTTCTCCTCGGGCATGACGAAGTGCTTGGCCGGATATATTACAAAATCATCATATTCTAATATACTAATGCCGCTGACCGCGTGGACCTCGGCGATCCGGCGGATCTCCATCCCGTCGAGCTCGACCCGGATCGCCGTCTCCATGTAGCTGGGCCGGATCTCGACCGTGTCGCCGCGCACCCGGAACTTGCCGCGCTCCGAATCCCCTTCCGTGCGCTCGTACTGGATGTCGACCAGCTTCCGCGCCAGCGTGTGGCGGTCCATCGCCTCGCCCTTGCGGAGCGGGACCACCATCTTGGCGTAGTCCTCGGGCGAGCCCAGGCCGTAGATGCACGACACGCTCGCGACGATCAGGACGTCGCGGCGCGACAGCAGCGCGCTGGTGGCGGCGAGGCGGAGGCGGTCGATGTCCTCGTTGATGTCCGAATCCTTCTCGATGTAGATGTCCCGCTGGGGGATGTAGGCCTCGGGCTGGTAGTAGTCGTAGTAGCTGACGAAGTAATGGACCGCGTTCTTCGGGAAGAAGTCCCTGAACTCGGAGTAGAGCTGCGCCGCCAGCGTCTTGTTGTGCGTGACCACCAGGGTCGGCTTCTGGACGCGCGCCACGACGTTGGCGACCGTGAAGGTCTTGCCCGAGCCCGTCACCCCCAGCAGCGTCGAATAGCGCTCCCCCGCCCGGATCCGGGCGCTCAGGGCGTCGATCGCCTGGGGCTGGTCCCCCTTCGGCACCATCTTGGACGCGATCTCGAAATCCGGCATGCTCCGGTCCTTCAGGGCAGCGTCGAAAAGGTCAGCCGGCTCGTCCGCCTCTTTTCCGCCCGCGATTCGGAGAAGCGCGTCAGAAGGTAGACGAGCTGGCTGTCCGCCACCGACCACAGTCGCCAGCGGTGTTCGCGTTGGTCGACGTCCAGCGTCACCTCCCGCGCCGCCCGGCGGTCCGCGACGAGGGCCGACGCCTCCTCGCGCGTGGCGACGCGGCGTTCGACCGCCTCCCCCGGCACCTTCACAACGAAGCCGGCCGACCGGGCATTCCAACCGTGCGGCTCGTACGCGAACGCGCCCAGGATCTGCGCCAGGACCGACCAGCCCGCGAGCGCGCCCGCCGCCGCCCGGCCCGCCCGGCACGAAAGCAGCGTGTCGGCCACCGGGATCAGCAGGAGCGCCAGGAGGGGCACGACGTCCACCACCAGCCGGTACCCGAACGACCAGCCGCCCCACCAGTCGAACCACTTGAACGAGACCAGGAGCATGCCGCCGGCCGCGATCCCGAAGGGCAGGAATGGCCGCCACTCGGGACGTCGGACGCTCCGGACGAAGCCCCAGGCGGCGAACGCCAGAAACGGCGAGAAGACGAGGAGCCCTCGGGACGGGCTCAGGAGGATGCCGGCCGCGCCGAGCCACAGCGGCGTCTGCCAGACGTCCGGGGAGCCGGTCTTCGCCAGAGCGAGGGGCGCGGCCCCCAGGGCGTGGCTTTGGCCCCCGAACGCCGACCCCCACAGCGTGAGGTAATACACGGCGCTCAGGAGGATCGGCGCCGCGGCGCCGAGCGCGAACGAAAAGGCCGCCTTGCGATCGGTCCACAGCAGGTACGCGCCCGCGGCCGCCACCACCAGGGCGCTCGTGGACCGTCCCACGAAGGCCGCCCCCAGGGCGGCGCCGCAGAGCGCGAAGGTCCAGGGACGCCGGGGCTCCTTCAGGAACAGCCACGCGCCCAGGGAGAGGAAGAACACGACGGGCGTCTGCTGCCACAGGGCCTGGCTCAAGACGCTCCAGACGCAGGTCCCGGCCGCGTAGGCCGCCGCCAGCCAGAGCGCCTTCGGACGCGACAGGCGGGCGAGGGCCGTCCAGTACAGAAAAAGCGCGGAACCGGCGGCGAGCGCCGACGCGCTGATCTTGCCGAGGGTCCAGAGCGTGGACGAGGTGTCGCGCGTGAACGGGCGCGCCACCGCCGCCAGCGGCACGCCGCAGAGGCCGGCGACCGGGCCGTACCCGGTCAGATAGCGATCCGGGGCGCCGCGCGCGGCCCCGAGATAGTATTCCGGGCGCGAGACCTTCAGCCGCCCGGCCGCGAGCCAGTCGCGGGCGGGCCGCGACCCGAGGCGGTGATCCCAGGAAGGGAACCAGACCACCGCCGACTTCTCCCCTTCCCCCGCCTCCCAGTAGAACATGTAGGGATTGGCCTCGGGCGTGAAGGTCAGGCTGCCCGCGCCGAGCACCCGCGACGGGAGGTAGGTGGCGGGCGCGGCGTCGTTCACGAACGTCACGTCGCCGTTGGCCAGATACAGGAGGAAGCAGCCGAAGAAGAGCGCCGCGGAGATCTTCGCCGGGGTGGCCACGGGATCCAGCTTACCACCCGCGTGGTATAATCCGCGTGGATGAACGTCCCCTCGACGTCGGCCGGCCTCGCCGCGCCCGACTGGGCCGGCCCGTCTCCTTCCCTGCCTCCCGAGCGGCGGGAGGCGCTCCGGGCCCTGCACGACGACCGCCGCAACCGCGCCGCGTTTCCCCTGCTGGCCACCTACCTGCTGCTGGGCGGGGCCGTCGCCGCGCTGATCCTGAAGCCGGGCCCGCTGACCTTCGCGGTCGTCCCGCTCGCGATCGGCGTCCTGCAGTACCGGCTGATCATGGCCTGCCACGAGGCCGTGCACCGGACGCTGTTCTTCCCCGCCTGGCTGAACGAGGCGGCGGGCGTCCTCTGCGGATCGCTCGTCGGGCTCCATCTGACGCGCTACCGCTCCCAGCACCTGGCCCATCACGACGCGCCCGCGCTGAGCGCCGATCCCGACGCGTACATCTATGAGCCGGTGCTGCGCGCGCGGCCCGGCGTCCGGCGGGCGGCGGTCTGGTTCTTCGGAGCGGTGCCCGAGCTCTTCGAGAAGTTCCGCCAGAAGAGCGCCGGCGGCGGCTCCCTCCCGCTCAGCCTCGCCATTCTCGCCGCCCAGGGAGCCCTGCTGGGCGCCTGCGCCCTCTGGCTGAAGTGGTGGTACTACCCCGTCTTCTGGGCCGCCCCCCTCGTCACCATCGCCCTGTTCCTCAACCGCACTCGCGTCATCGTCGAGCACGGCTGGGCCCATCTGCGCGTGGCGCCCGACGCCCTCCCCGACGCCCCCGTCCTCACCTTCGACCTCCGCTCCAACCCCCTCGAGCGCTTCATCATCGCGCCCTTCCTCTTCAACTTCCACGGCGCCCACCACAGCTCCCCCTCCGTTCCCCACTACAACAACCCCCGCCTCGCCGCCCTCCTCGCCGAGTCCGGGCGCCCCGTCGTCCGCGTCGAAGGCTCCTATCTCGGCACCCTCCTGCGGATCCTCCGGTCCTGAATGGCCTGCCCGTTCTGCGCGTCCCGCTCCTCCACGACCGAAGTCGAAGGTCCGGACTACGAGTACGCCTGCAAGCCGGGAACCTTCACCCTCCGCCGCTGCTCCGACTGCGGCCACGTGTTCATCGATCCGATGCCGGCGACGTCCGACATCCCCGCCCTCTATCCCGGCACCTACTACACGATCAATCCGGCCTCGCCCCTCTACCTCCGCGGCTTCGTGTATCGCGTCAAGCTGAAGGGCGACGTCCGCCGCCTGCTCTCCTACGCCGGCGCCGAGCCGCCCCGCTCCGTCGTCGACATCGGCTGCGGCGACGCCGCGCGCCTGCTCGCGCTCAAGAAAGCCCTGCCCGCGGACGCGGAGGCCGTCGGCGTCGACCTCCAGTTCACGGACGAGGCGGCCCGCCGCGCGGCCGAGGCGGGGGCGCGGCTGGCCGTCGGGAACGTGGAATCGGACCTCTCGGCGCTGCGGGACGGCGGCCACGACCTGATCATCCTGAGCCAGCTGATCGAGCACCTGCGGGAGCCCGAGCGCGCGCTGCGCCTGCTCCGCGACAAGCTCTCGCCGCGCGGCCGCCTGGTCATCGAGACGCCCGACCTCGCCGGCCTCGACTACCGGCTGTTCCGCTCGGGCCGCTGGGGCGGCTATCACCTGCCCCGGCACTTCCACCTCTTCACCAAGCGCTCGCTGGCCGATCTCCTCCGCCGCGGCGGCTACGCCGTCGAGGTCCAGCGCAACCTCCCCTCCCCGGGCTTCTGGATCATCAGCCTGCGGAACGCGCTGGGGCTGTCGAGCGACCGCCGGCGCGCCTCGCTCTGGGAGCCCTTCCTCCACTTCGCGAATCTGCCGGTCGTCGGGTTCTTCGCCGCGCTCGACGTCGCCTTTTCCGCGCTGGGCGGGGGGACGTCGAACCAGGTCGCCGTCGCGAAAAAAGCCTGACCTTTTCTTGCCTCGGGCGGCCGAATGTCCTACGCTCGCGGCCTATGAAACATCCGCTGCACACGCTGCGCGCCGGGGTCATCGGCACCGGCTTCATCGGCCCCGTCCACATCGAGGCCCTCAAGCGCCTCGGCGTGCAGGTGACCGCGATCTGCGGTTCGACCCGCTCCGCCCAGGCCGCCGCCGCCGCCTGGGGCATCCCCGAGGTCTACGGCGACTACGACTACCGCTCCATGTACCGCTCGCCGAACGTCGACGTCGTCCACATCACCTCGCCCAACAAGGTGCACGTCGACCAGTCCCTCGAGGCGCTCGCCGCCGGCAAGCACGTCGTCTGCGAGAAGCCGCTCGGCATGACGTCCAAGGACACCGCGAAGGTCGTGGCGGCCGTAGCGAAGAAGGGCGCGCCCGTCTTCTCCGTGAACTACATGTGCCGCTTCATCCCCGCCATGCTGCAGATGCGCGCGCTCGTCGCGCGCGGCGAGCTCGGCCGGATCATCCACGTCCAGGGCCACTTCTTCCAGGACTGGCTGCTCAAGGACACGGACTACAACTGGCGGCTCCTCGCCAGCGAGGGCGGCAAGCTGCGGGCCATCGGCGACATCGGGACCCACTGGATCGACGCCGTGTCGTTCATCCTCGGCGCCAAGGCCGAGCGCGTCTTCGCCCACATGGAGACGTTCCACAAGACGCGCCGGCGTCCCAAGAGCGAGGTCCAGACCTTCGCGAAGATCGACCCGAAGACGATGGTCCCCTACAAAGTCGACACGGAGGACTTCGGCAGCGTGCTCCTGCGCTTCGGCAAGGCCAAGCATGGGTTCGCCGACGCCGTCCACGCCAACGCGTCGATCTCCCAGGTCGCCGCCGGCTGGAAGTGCAGCCTCTCGATCGGGATCTACGGGACGGAAGGCAGCGTCCGCTGGAGCCTCGACGACGCCAACACGATCATCCTGGGACGTCGCGACCAGCCCAACGAAATCCTCCAGCGCGGCACGGCCAAGTTCTCCGAGGACATCGCGGGCTTCACCGACTACCCCGGCGGCCACGCCGAGGGGTTCTCCGACGCCCACAAGATGCAGTACCGCGCGGTCTACGAGCACATCGCGAACGGCCGGAAGACGCCGGCCCTCTTCGCGACGGCCGCGGACGGGCACCACGAAGTGAAGCTCTGCGAAGCCGTCCTCAAGAGCACGCGCTCCAAGAGCTGGGTGTCCGTCTAGGCCCCGCGCCTCCAGCGGCGGGTTTCGACGGCCGGGGCCTCGGTCCGGGAGGCCCGCTCGACGCGGTTGCGGCCGCCTTCCTTCGCGCGGTAGAGCGCCTGGTCGGCGCGCTCGACGAGATCGTCGCCGCTCTTCATCGCGACGTCCAGCTGGGCGACGCCGAAGCTCGCCGTCACCGCGACGCCGCTGATCTTGCGGCCCTCGATCGCCTTGCGCAGGCGCTCGGCGGCCCCCGCCGCCTCGTCCGCCGCCGCCTTCGGCATCAGGATCGCCATCTCCTCGCCGCCGTAGCGGAAGGCCATGCCGCCGCGCACCTTGTTCTTGAGGATCTCGGCCACGCCCTTCAGCACCTTGTCGCCCGTCTGGTGGCCGTGGGTGTCGTTGACCTTCTTGAAGTGATCGATGTCCACCATCACGATCGTCAGCGGCTCCCCGTAACGCCGCGCGTTCTCGATCAGCTCGCCGATCTGCGTCAGGAAGTGCCGCTTCGTCCACAGGCCCGTCAGTCCGTCCTGCACCGCGCGCGTGTAGAGGTCCGGCGTCTTCAGCGCCAGCGCCAGGAACTTCGCCAGCTCGGGCACCGTCAGCCACCCGGCGCTCGCCCGCGCCACCCCGATGATCTCCCGGTCCGCCATCAGCGGGGCCAGCCCGATGTCCGCCTTGCCTTCCTCGAAGCAGCGGCGCACGGCGACGTCCGCCGCGCCCGGGACGTCGAACTCCACCACCCCGTTCCGGCGCGACGCCCGCAGGACCAGCTTCTCGCCTGACCGGCCCCAGAGCTCGAGGTCGCCGCCCAGGAGGTCGCCGGCGATGCCCAGGACGCGCTCGAGGACGGCGCGGAAGTCGACGTCCTCATTGAGCACGAGGCTGATCTCGCGCTGGGCGGTCAGGAGGTCGACGCGGCCCTGGAGCTCTTCGCGGTTCGACTTGGTTTCGCGCTCGCGGTCGGCGGCCAGCTCGGCCAGGGCGCGCGTCTCGGCGCGGCGGCAGATCAGCCAGGAGGCGACGAGGGAGAGGAAGACGCCGTAGCCGGCCAGGGCCGTCGGGATGGGCCCGCCGCCGCGGAAATGGAAGTAGCCGCCCGCGACGGCCGGCAGGGCGGCCAGCAGGACGAAGCACTCCAGGAAGCGTCGCATCTCATGAAATAGATCGGCTTTCCGGAGGGCGTCTGCGCAGGAAGACCCACGCGACGATGGAGGCCGTCAGGACGGCGAGGGCGGTGACCTGGGAGTCGGTGATCCGGGCGTTGAAGCCGTGGCGGCCGGGGTCGTCGCGGAAGAACTCGATGACGAAGCGCCAGAGGGAGTAGCCGGCGAAGAAGGCGCAGCCGACCACGCCCTGGGGCCGGGGGCGCCGGCGGAAGACCAGGAGGGCGGCGAAGAGGGCGAGGCCGAAGGCGAGCTCGTAGAGCTGGGTCGGATGGACCGGGAGGGCGGCCGGCGCGCCGCGGGCGATCTCGCCCCGGGCGGCCTGGGTCTGGTACGCGAGCGAGCCGGGGCGGAAGGCGGCGCCGCCGTCCCAGCGGTGCCCGTAGCAGCAGCCGGCGAGGAAGCAGCCGAGCTTCCCCACCGCGAAACCGAGCGGGAACGGGGCGGCGCCGGCGTCGAAGATCTCGAGGAACGGCTGCTTGCGGAGGCGCGCGAGGAGGGCGACCGCGGCGGTGCCGAGGATCAGGCCGCCGTAGATGCCCGAGCCCTCGCTCCAGCGCGTGAAGAGCGTCGACCAGGCGAGCTGGCCGCGCAGCGCGAGGGGCAGGAAGTAGTACAGGCGCGCGCCGACCGCGCCGCCGATCAGGGCGGCCAGGGAGAGGTCGAGCAGGCCGCCCGGGCTGATGCCGGTCGCGAGGACGCGCTTGCGGGCGAGGGCGACGACCACGACGAGGCCGAGAAAGGCGAAAAGCTCGCCCGGGGCGATCGCGAACGGGCCGAGCTTAGCGTGAAACGGCCACATGTTACGAAGCAACCAGTTTAGTTTGTAACAAGGACGCCGACCTCGCCTCCTCGGGGGCTTGTGACGAACTAAACTGGATGCTTTGTAACATCGCGGTTGACCAGGTTGGGCGGCCGCGGG
>DASVNH010000018.1:0-72228 GCA_036383955.1 Planctomycetota bacterium
CGTGGCCGACGGCCGCGACCGCGACCGGGCCCTCAAGCGGGGCGGCGGCCGCGCGCCGCTTTCCCTGGATTTCGCCCGGGCCGAGACGGAAATCGCGGCGTCCCCGGCGCCGGCCGACCGCGCCTTCGAGCGGCAGTGGGCCCTCGAGGTCATCAAGCGGGCCCTGCAGGCCCTGCGCGCCGAGTTCCAGGCCTCCGACCGCCTCGCCGAGTTCGAGGCGCTCCACCTTTACCTGAGCGCCGGCGGCAAGAGCGGCCTCACCCACGGGGACCTGGCCGGCCGGCTCGGGATCTCGGAGTCGGACGTCAACAACCGCGTCCATCGCCTGCGCAAGCGCTACCGCGAGCTCATCCTCGAGGAGATCCGCGCCTACACGGAGTCGCCGGAGGAGGCCGACGGCGAGCTGCGGGATCTCTTCGACGCCCTGGGGCGCCGGTGATTTTTCTAAAGACGCGCGCCATTCGTCCTCTCTGAAGGAAAGGAGGATGAGCGAGACCATGAACGCCCAGACCGACAAGTGCCGCCGCTGCGGCGACGGCTTTCCCGCCGCCCTCGATCCGGGCGACTATGAAGGCATCTGCCCCGCCTGCCTCGCCGGCCTCGCCACCGCTTCCGACGTCGTCCCCAGCACCCTCGATCCGCTCGCCCAGGCCGCGAAGGATCCGCCTCCGCTCAAGCGCGGCGCGACCTTCCGCGGCCTCGAGGTCCTCGAGCTCGTCGGGCAGGGCGGCATGGGCGTCGTCTACAAGGCCCGCCAGATCGAGCTCGGCCGGATCGTCGCGCTCAAGATCCTTTCGCCCCGGCTCGCCGCCGACCCGGAGTTCACCCGCCGGTTCACCCGGGAAGCCCAGGCGCTGGCCACGCTCGACCACCCCCACGTGGTCCGCGTCCACGACGTCGGCCGCGAGGGCGATCTCTGCTATCTCGTCATGGAGCTGGTCGACGGCCCCACGCTGCGCGAGCTTCTCGTCCAGCGCCGCCTCCCGCCCGACCAGGCCCTGCGCCTCATCCCCCAGCTCTGCGCCGCCCTGGAGTACGCCCACTCCCAGGGCGTCATCCATCGCGACATCAAGCCCGAGAACATCCTCGTCTCCCGCGCCGGCGTCGCCAAGATCGCCGACTTCGGCCTCGCCAAGATCGTCTCGGCCGACGCGATGGCCGTGTCCTCCCTCACCGCGACGAACATCGTCATGGGCACCGTCAACTACATGGCCCCGGAGCAGCGCGAGGGACGTCGGGAGGCCGACCATCGCGCCGACATCTATTCGCTCGGCGTCGTCATCTACGAGATGCTCACCGGCGAGCTGCCGGTGGGCCGCTTCGAGGCGCCGTCGAGACGATCGACCTCCGACGCGCGCCTGGACGAGGTCGTCCTGCGCGCCCTCGAGAAGGATCCCGAGCGCCGCTACCAGCGCGCCAGCGAGCTGGGGCGGGACGTCGAGCGCGTCTCGGGGGGCGCCGCGCCCGCCGCGCCGGACTGCTCCATCCTCGACCTGGCGTCTAACCGCCGCCTGGGCGCCGCGCCGGGGGGCCGCGTCTCCGTGCGCACCGTCGCCTGCCCCGTCACGGTCAAAGGCTGGGACCGGCCGGACATCGGCGTCCGCGTCGACGGCGACTACCAGTTCGACGCGGAGTCGACGACCCCGCGGCTGCAGTCGGGGGTCGACACGCGGACCGTCGAGCTGTATCTGCCCGCCGGGGCCGACCTCGACCTCACGGTCGACGAGGGCGACGCGCAGCTGGCCGACCTTCACGGGTCCGCGAGCGTCCGGATCTCCGACGGGTCGCTGCGGGTGTCCGCCCACGACGGCCCGCTCCGCGTCCACGCGGGGCAGGGGAGCGTGGTCGTCGACCGCCTCCGCAGCGAGTATTTCGAGGTCCGCTCGCGGTCGGGGAGCGTCGTCTTCCACGATCTGCGTCTCGAGCGCGGCCGCGGGCAGGTCGAGACGGAAGGCGGATCCGTGGAGCTGTCGGCGAATTCCGGCTCCTCCTTCCGCTACTACCTCGAGACCCGGAGCGGGACGATCCAGGGGCCGCCCGCCGGGCAGGTCGGGGCCGGCGCGGGCTGGCTGACGGTGCGCACGGGCGCGGGAAGCGTGCGCTTCACGCCGCCCACTCCGGCGGCGCTTGCCTGGCAGGACTTCGTCAAGGGGCTGACCAGCTCCGACATCGAGAAGCTGGGCATTTACGCGATCGTCAACGTCGGGCTGTTCCTGTTCTTCGGGCTCGTCACCGGGACGGTGGCGCCCGCGGTGATCGTCGCGGTGTTCTGGGGCATGGCGCTGGGCCTGCAGCTCTGGAAGAACTACATCCGCGGCACGCCGGGCCGCTCGCTCACCGCGTCGGTCCCGAGCCTGGTCCGGAAGGCGATGGAGCTGATCCCGACGCCCGCCGCCGTCGAGAAGCCGCCGCCGCCTCCTCCGCCTCCGCCGCCTCCGCCGGCGAGGACGAGCAAGCTCGCCGTTGTCGCGCTGATCTTGGGGATTCCCTCGGCCCTCGTCGCGGCGGGGGCGGTCATCGCGCTGCACGTGGAGCGCTCGCCGGTCTTTCAGCTTTCGGTCGCCGACGCTCACGACGCCCGTTTCGTCGCGGCCGGGCTCGCGGCGGCCGCCTTCGCCGCCGGGGCGCTGGCGGCCTTCCTGGGAATCGCGGCGTCGTGGCACGTGGCGGAAGCGGGCGGGCAGCGGCGGGGCCGCGGGATCGCCCACGCGGCCGTCCTCCTGTCCGTCGCCGCCCTGCTCGCCGCGGGCGTTTGGGTCCGCCCCCGGCTCCTGGACCGCGCGCGCCTCGACGAGTCTTATCAGGTGACCCTGGACAAGTTCTTTTCCAGCCTGCAGGACCGCCGCTGGGACGATGCCCGGGGACTCCTCAGCGGGGACCTTCAGGAGCAGACGATGCCGGCGGATCTGGAGGCCCTGGGGGAGAAGCTTCAGACCTGGTCCCGCGGTGAGCGCCTTCGGGTCGAGGGTCGCACCACCATGGCCGACGGGACCTCCATCGAGATGGCCTGCACGCTGTACAAGGTGAACTACTTCAGGATCGGATCGACACGCCTTCGACTGGTCCTGGAGAACATGGTCTGGCGCGTCGCGGACTTCAGCGACGTCCTGCGCATGGTGGGGGGCTAGGCCCATGGTCGTGAGAATCAGTCACATCGAAGCGACGCTGCTCTTCCTCGCCGCGGTGGTCGTGGCGGTCGTCGCCTTCCGGAAAAAGCCCGCGGCGCCGTCGACGGCCCCGGCCCGGCTCAGCCGCCTCTGCGGGATGAGCTTCTTCTGCGCCCTCCTCGCGCTGATGGCGGCCCTGGCGGCGATTCTGACGGCGGACTACGCCGCCGGCGCCGGCCTCCTGGGCCTGAACAAGTACGAGGTGCGGGACCTGCGGATGGCGACGGAGATCCTCCGCCTCTGCGCGCTTCCCCTGGCTCTCGCGGCGTTCGGCCTCGCGATCGCCGGGCGGGGAGCGGTCCGCGAGAGCGGAGGAGAGCTGCGGGGGGCGGGGCTCTGCAGGGCGGCGACCCTGGCCGCTCTGGGCGTCGGCGCCCTGGTCTGGGTGCTTTAGGCCTGCTCGGCGAGCAGCGCTTTCAGGGCGTCGCGCATCCAGTCGCCGTAGGCCGTGCGGCCTTCCGCGAGCGTGGCGCGCGCCTTCTCGTAGCGGGCGTCGTCGAGCAGCCACGCCTCGGCGCCGGCGTCGGCGCCCCGCGCGGGCGGGATCACGCCCTTCTCGCGCGCGTACCAGAGGACGGGCCCCGCGATGTACTGGAGGTCGGCGCGGTCGGGAAAGCCGAGCCGGACCAGGTAGGCTTTCAGGATCTCGTGCTGGGTGTCCTTGTCCTTCGACGCCGTGAGCGTCGGAATGCGCGCGTAGAGGACGTCCCAGAGGGCGTCGAGGAGAGCCGACAAATCGGGATCCTCGCCGGCGCGGTAGGCCGCCACGCGGCGGTCCATGGCCTCCCGCACGCTCTCCTCCGCAGGATCGATCTCGCTCATCCGGACGGACCTCATTCTGCCTTTCTTCGGGGCGTCCGGAAAGCAATGCTTGCCGCTTTCTGATAAAATGGCCTTTACGGTGGACGACACCAAGCTGCGGACCCTCCTCAAAGGCCTTCCGGAGACTCCCGGCGTGTACCTGATGAAAGACGCCCAGGGCCGCGTGCTTTACATCGGCAAGGCCAAGAGCCTCAAGAACCGGGTCTCGACCTACTTCCACGAGTCGTACGGCGATCCGCGCATCCGCGCCATGATCGCGAAGATCGAGGAGATCGACACCCTGCAGGCCCCGTCGGAGGTCGACGCCCTCCTGATGGAGGCCCGGCTGATCAAGGACGTCAAGCCGCGCTACAACGACCGCCTGAAGGACGACAAGTCGTTCACGATGCTGGCGATCACGAGCTTCGACGACTTCCCGAAAGTGTGGGTGCGCCGGGAGACCGACGACATCGCGGCCGAGATGTACGGCCCCTTCACGAGCGCGGGCGACCTCCGCGACGCCATCCGCGTCCTGCAGCGCGTCTTCAAGTTCGCGACCTGCGAGATCGAGATGCGCGCGGACGATCCGAAGCGCCGCCACTTCCGGCCCTGCCTCCTGCACGCGATCCGCCGCTGCACGGCGCCCTGCGCGGACCGGATCTCGAAGGAGAAGTACGCGGCGGATGTCGACGCCTTCCGCAAGGTCCTCCTCGGCAAGCGCGACGAGGTCCTGGCCGAGCTGGAGGCGCGGATGAAGGAGGCGTCGAAGCGCCTGGATTTCGAGCGGGCGGCCGAGCTGCGCGACCAGGTCCGCGCGCTGCGCTCGCTCGCGAAGCACGCGGAGAAGGAGTTCCTGGAGGGCGACATCACGCCCATGGACCCGAAGGAGGGCCTGGACGAGCTCGCCCGGACCCTGTCCCTGCCGGCCGTGCCGCGGACCATCGAAGGGGTCGACATCGCCCACGTCCAGGGCGACGAGAGCGTCGGCTCGGTCGTGTGCTTCGTCGACGGGATTCCGTTCAAGAGCGGCTATCGCCGGTATAGAATCCGCGGCGTCCAGGGGATCGACGACTACGCCATGATCAAGGAAGTGGTGACCCGGCGCTTCCGGCGCCTCCAGGAGGAGGAGCGGGTGTTTCCCGACATCCTTCTCATCGACGGCGGCGTCGGCCAGCTGAACAGCGCGGCGGCGGCGCTCGACGCCCTGGGCGTGAAGCCGCCCCTCCTGCTGTCGCTCGCGAAGGAGGAGGAGACGCTGATCCGCGACGGCAAGCCGGTGCCGCTGGCGAAGTCCGCGCCCGCCCTCCGGCTCATGATGTACGTCCGCGACGAGGCGCATCGCTTCGCGCAGCACTACCACCATCTCCTGAGGAGAAAGGCGCTGATCGAATGACCGACGCGGTATCGCCTCCGGAGCCGCCGAGAAGCCGGCGCTGGTTCGTCGTGCTCGCCTGGGTCACCCTCATCGGCTTCGCCCTCTTCGTCGGCGGCGTGACCGGCGTCGCCTGCGGCATCGGCCCGATCCAGAAGTACCGGGAGAACCGGGGCAAGTGAAGGCGGAGGGCCCCCGCGTCACCGGGGGAACCGCGAAGGGCGCCAAGCTGTTCTCGGTGCCGGGGCTCGACGTCCGGCCCGCGCTCGCCCGCATGCGGATCTCCCTCTTCGAGATCCTGCGCGCGCGGCTGATCGACGCCCGCGTCGCCGACCTCTTCGCGGGCACGGGCTGCCTGGGCCTCGAGGCGCTCTCGCGCGGCGCCGCCCGCGCGGTCTTTTACGACGTCGACCCCCGCTGCCTCGAGGCGATCCAGCGGAACCTCGTGAAGCTGCGCTTCACCGATCGCGGCGAGCTCCGCTCCGGCGACGCCTTCGCGGCCGCCGCGGGGCTGGAGCCGATGGACGTCGTCTTCGTCGATCCGCCGTATCCGTTCTACAAGGACCGGGCGGCGGAGCTGCGGCGCCTGGTGGAGACCTGCGTCGCCCGGCTGGCCGACGGCGGCACGGCGGTCGTCGAGCACCGCCCCAAGGGCGGCCTCGGCGAGGTGGCCGGTGCGGAGATCCTGGACGAGCGCGTGTACGGCGGCACCGTCGTCACGCTGTACGGAAAGGCCCAATGACCAAAGTCCAATGACCAAGGCGCCCCGCCGCGGCGGGGGATGCCTTGGTCTTTGGCCCTTGGTCCTTCGCCTTTTCGACATCGGGAACTTCCCGACCCCCGACCGCTCCATCGGTCTAGCCGCCAATCAGGCCGTCGCCCGATGGCCCGGGAATCCCCGACCGAGTATTGTTCGGTCCTGAGAGCGGGAGGCCTGGGGAGGTCGAGGAAATTTAACCCCAACCGTTCCCCTTGATCCGGCGCGGTCTTCGGACCGCGCCGGTTTCGTTTCCGGACAATTCCGCGCCGCCCTGGAAAGTTCCGCGTCGCGGGCGAATCAAACGGTTCGATTCGCCCGGCAACTCCTTTGCTCCGACAGCCCTGTTGGAGGGACGGAGTATGCTCGAGAAGATCCTGATTCCGGTGGACGGCACGCCCCGCGCCGAGGCCGTCCTGTGGCACCTCGCGCGCCTCCTGCGAGGGCGGGAGTCCCAGGTCGTGTTCCTGCGGGTGATCGAGCCGATCCTCGGCTACCCGGGAGTGGAAACCGGGGCCATCGTCGAGAACGAGAGGGCCGAAGCGAAGGCCTATTTCAAGGAGCTGAAGGAGCGGCTCCCCGCCCGGGACGCGCGCGTGACCGGCCTGATCCGCGAGGGCTATCCCGCCGACGTCATCCTCCACGTCGCGAAGGAGGAGCGGGCGACCCTGATCGCGATGGGCACGCACGGGCGCACGGGGATCGCGCGCTGGGCCTGGGGCAGCGTGGCGGAGGACGTCCTCCGCGGCGCCGACGTCCCGGTCCTCCTCACCCGCTCCGACCGGAGAGAAGGCGCCGGCTGGATTCCGGCCTCCCCGGAAGAGGCCCCTTTCCGGCGGCTCCTCGTTCCGACCGACGGCAGCGAAGCGGCCGCGGCCGCCCTGCCGGTCGCGGCGTCGGTCGCCCGCGACTTCGGGGCCGAGGTCGTCGCCCTGCACGTCGTGCCGGAGCACGCCGAGCTCGTGATGGGCCACACCGCCGTGCCGGACGCGCCGCCGAGCCCGGAGCTGGGCCGGAGGATCGCGGCCGAGTTCGTCGCCCCGCTGACCGACGAGGGCCTGAAGACCCGCGCCGAGGGCGTCGCCGGCGACGCCGTCGAGAAGATCCTGGAGACCGCGGCGCGTCGCGAAGCGGATCTCATCGTCATGGGCACGCACGGCCGCTCCGGCCTGGCCCGCCTGGGCCTCGGCAGCGTGACCGAGCGCGTGCTCCGCGGCGCGGCCGTCCCGATGCTCGTCGTCCGCGCGTCGACGACGTCCGCCCGCCGGCGCAAGCTCGCCCGGGGCGCCGCGACCTCCTGAATTTACGCGCTTTACTTCGAGGCCATCGCCGTCGTCCGATCGAGTGAGATTCGAAAGGAGACGGCGATGGTGACGATCCTGCTGGCGCTGACCCTGACCCAGGACGCGGCGCGCGAAGACGCGGTCCGCAAGCTCTCGAACCAGAAAGTCACGGTGGATTTCGCCGGAGTGAAGCTGTCGGAGGCGCTCGACTTCCTCCGCGACGCGACGGGGCTCAACCTCGTGCTGCTGCCCTCGGCCGCCGTCAAGGACGCGGATCAGCCCGTCCGCCTGAAGGCGAAGGACCTGAGCGCGAAGTCGGTCCTCAAGCTCCTCCTGCACGGACGCGGCCTCACGGTCGCCTGGCGCGACGGCGCGCTCGCCATCGTCCCCGCCGAGGAAGTCCAGGAGGACGTCGCGCTCAAGATCTACGACGTCCGCTCGCACCTCCTGAAGCTGCCCGACTTTCCGGGCCCGCGCATGGAGCTCGCGACGTCGACGGCCGGCAGCATCGCGGCGGGCATCACGGTGACGCTCGACGAGCCCAAGGTGATCCTCGATCCCGACTTCCTGGTCGACCTGGTGAGGAGCAACACGGGCGGCCGGAGCTGGGAGAACGGCAAGGCGACGATCGACCTCGTGAACGGCCGCCTGGTGGTCAACCAGTCGGCGGCGGCGCATCGGGAGATCGACGACCTGCTCCGCCGTCTCGGGCAGTACCGCTAGGCGATTCGGGTTTACCGCCGGGGGCGGGGGACGTCGAAGGTATAGTATGATGAGAGGCAAGATGAAGACGACGTGGGTGCTGGCGATCCTGGCCCTGGGGGCCGGCCCGGTCCTCGCCCAGGAAGGCGGCCGGGAGACGGATCCGCAGAAGACGGAGATCCTGAACAAGCTCAACTCGATGCGGGTCTCGGTCGACTTCAAGGACCAGACGCTGGACGACGCGCTGGGCTTCCTGCGGGACTTCTCGGGGCTGAACCTGGTCGTCGACGCCGAGGTCTACACGAAGGTTCCCGAGGACCAGCTGAAGGTCACGCTGCGGGTGAAGGACCTGCTGCTGAAGTCGACGCTGAAGCTCATGCTGAACTCGAAGGAGCTGACGGCGACCTACAAGGACGGCGTGATCCTGATCGTGCCGAAGGGCAAGGTCGACAAGGCGGTGGCGCTGCAGATCTACGACGTGCGGGACCTGCTGGTGAAGATCCCGGACTTCGTCGGGCCCAAGGTCGAGCTGGTGTCGCCCACGGGAGGCGGCGCCGGTCCGCTCGCCGGGGCGCAGTTCACGCTGGACGAGCCCAAGTCGACGATCACGGAGGACTTCATCACGGACATGGTGAAGGCGAACACCGGCGACCGCACCTGGGACGAGAACCCGAACGCGTCTATCACCCTGGCGAACGGGATGCTCATCGTCTCGCAGTCGGGGCGCGTCCACGACGAGATCAAGCGCCTGATCAACCTGCTGCGCCAGTTCAAATAGGACGTCCCCGGGTTCAGCCCGGAACCCCTCCCCCCGGCCCCCGGGGGGAGCGGCGTTTTAAAGCCCGCGTCTCCCGGACCTGGACCTGTTTCCTGGACCTGTTTTGGGAACAACGCCGCCGGCTGCCGTACGTCCAAATATAGTAAGATCGGGCAGGGAGACTTCATGAGCCGCGTCGCGCTTCTCGCCGTCCTGCTTCCCCTCGCCGCGCCCGCCCAGCAGCAGGGGCCCGACGACGGCGTGAGCGTCGACCAGATCGAAAACGACTACCTGGAGCGCCTCAACAAGGCGGAGCAGGCGAAGGACTGGCGGACCTTCTTCGCCCACGTCCAGGTCGGCGTCCAGCGCAAGGCGTCGAAGGTCGTCTCCACCGGCAAGGACCGCTGGGTCGGCATGCGCGAGTACCTCGCCGGCCGGCTGTCCGCGCTCCCCAAGGACGCGCTCGACCACTACCGCCTCAACCACGACGGCCCCGCCGCCGCCGAGTTCGCCCGCGCCCGCGAGAGCGGGACCCGCCGCGACCTCGAGCGCGCCGCCGACACCTTCTTCTTCACCAGCGGAGCCGACGACGTGATCGACGTCCTCGCGCAGGGCGCCTTCGACGAGGGGCGCCCGGGAGAGGCCGCCGCCCTCTGGACGCGGCTGATCCGCTACTATCCCGACCCCGACGCCCCGCCGGCCGTCCTGGCGGCGCGCGCGGCCCAGGCCTGCGTGGCCGCCCAGGACGAGAGCGCCCTCGAGGATCTCCGCCGCGTGGTCGCCGAGAAGAAGGTCTCCGGCCTCGTCCGGGTGGGCGGGAAGGAGACGGAGCTCGCGGCCTTCCTCGCGGCCGCGGAGATCGTGCCGGCGGTCCCGCCCGCGCCCGCGGTCAAGGAGCCGTCGATCCGCCCGCCGCTGGACCGCGACCGGGCGGGCGCGGTCGCCAACGACATCAAGCGCTGGACCTACGACTTCGCCGCCGACCGCGGCGAGGCGCCGCCGCCGCCCCCGCCGGCCCCGCCCCAGCGCCGCGGCGTGCGCGTCTTCCAGGGCAACAACCCGGCCCAGCTTCCGCCGTCGCCCGACTATCCGTTCTTCCCCGCGTACGCGCGCATCCGCGGCCGCGACTACGTCGTCTTCACCGACGGCGCCCGCGTGGTGGCCGTCGATCCCGCCCGCGTCCGCGCCGGCTCGAACACGGCGGGGGTCTACTGGAAGCGCCCGGAGAACAGCTCGGTCCTCCGGAGCGGCGCGAACCCGCAGGCCGCCTACGGCCGCCCCTACGCGGGCGTGACCATCGACGGCGAGCACGCCTTCGTGACGACCTATTCGCGGCTCGACTCCCGTCCGCGCGATCCGGGCCAGCAGGACGGCTTCGAGGGCCTGACGGCCATCAAGTGCATCCACGTGCCGACCGGGCTGGTCGTGTGGGACACGGACGGCGGGCTGCTCGAGGAAACGAAGAAGCTCCCGTTCTACGAGAAGCCCTTCTCCTTCACCGGCCCGCCGGTCGTCAGCGGAGGCCGCGTGTTCGTCGGCGTCTGCTCGTCCCCGGCGGGCGAGCAGGAGGCCTGGACGCTCTGCCTCGACCGCCTCACCGGCAAGACCGTCTGGTCGTCGCCGCTGGCCACCCTGGCCGCCGCCGGGGGCGGCCGCATGGCCATGTTCATGGCCCGCGGCGGCGCGCTGTTCCAGACGACCCTCGTGGTCCAGGGCGGCACCGTCTACGCGCAGACGAACATCGGCGCCGTCGCCGCCCTGAGCGCGGTGACGGGCGACATCCTCTGGCTCTCGCGGTATCCCCGCACGGGCATGCGGGTTCAGAACACGGGCGTGATGGACTACACGTTCATCCGCGCGGCGAACTGGCCGGTGCTCTGGAAGGGCAAGATCTACCTCCTCCCGCAGGACCGCGCCGACCTCCTCGCGTTCGAGACGTCCGCCGGGCGCCCCGTCTCGCTCCCGCCGCTGCGGGTGCTGCGCGAGGAGCGGCCCGTCGAGGTCCGCGAGCTCCACCAGCTCCTCGGCGTGCTCAACGACTGGCTCGTGATCGGCGGCCAGCTCACCCACGTGATCCGCCTCCGCGATTTCACGGCCTTCACCCTCGCGGCCTCCGACACGCACGCCTCCGGCCGCGGCGTGTTCCACGACGGCCAGGTCTACCTCCCCGTCTGCTCGACCGGCACCTCGCCCGACGAGAAGGCCCTCTCCGGCCCCCAGGCCGGCGTCCTCGGCGTCTACGCCCCGCCCCCGAGCTGGCGCTGCACCGGCCAGTTCCCCTGGAAGGGGCCCTCCGAGTACGGCAACCTCCTCGTCGCCGGCGACTCCCTGGTCGTCGCGACCGACCGCCTCTCCGTGTACACCGGCGTCGAGACGATCCGGCGCGAGTACGCGCAGCGCCTCGCCGCCAGCCCGCCGCGGGCCGACGTCCTCCTCGAGTTCGGCGACGCGATGCGCGAGAACGAGCGCCTCGAGGAGGCGGCCGAGGCCTACCTCGGCTTCATCCGGGCCGCCGAGGGCGACGCCCGCTGGGATGCCCGCGTCCAGCAGGTGAAGCGCGACCTCCACCAGATCTTCCTCCGCCGCGGCGACGAGACGGCCGACGCCGCGAAGGCCATGGAGCTCTTCGCCTACGCCAAGAGCTTCGCGTACGACGAGGCGTCCCGCGCCGAGGCGACGCGCCGCCTCGCCGGCACCTACGAAAAGACCGGCCGCTGGAAGGACGCCGTCTCGCAGTACCAGGAGCTCATCGAGCGCGCCCGCGGCCACTACCACCGCCAGGGCGAGGAGGTCCGCAAGCTCTGGCAGCACGCCCGCGAGCGCGTCGACGACATCGTCAAGAAGGCCCCCGAGGCCTACGAGGACGTCGAGAAGCGCGCCCGCGACGCCCTCGACGGCGCCCGCGCGGGCGGCGAGGAGGCGCTCCGCGGCGTCCTCGACAAGTTCCCGAACTCCCGCAGCGCGCGCGAGGCCTGGGACGCGCTGCGCGACCGCCTCCGCAAGGACGGCGGCCTCGAGCGCCTCCGCGGCCTCTACAAGGACTTCGAGGAGCGCTTCAAGGAGTCGCTCGACTTCGACGCCCACAAGGAGCTCCTGGAGCTCCTCGAAAAGCTGAAGGACGGCGAGCGGATGCGCTTCGAGCTCGACCGCTTCGAGGCGCGCTTCGGCGAGCGCGCGGTGGGCGAGGAGCCGGTCAAGGCCTGGGTCGAAAAGCGGCGGAACGCGCTGAGCGGACGTCCGGAGCCCGGCGCGCGGGCGCCCGGCCCCGTCCTTCCCGTGACCGACCTGGACCCCTACGTCGCGCCCGCGGAGGCCGACGGCGCGGGGGCCGGCCTGGTCCCGCTGCGTCCGTCGGGCGTCGAACCCGCCGGCCTGCCGGCGGACGTCGACGTCTTCACGCGCGGCTCCTCCGTCGAGCTCTGGGACGTGAAGGCGAAGAAGCGGCTCTGGGCGCGCCCGAAGTTCGGATCCTGGGCCGGCTTCCACCTTTCGGACAAGGACGCGGTCACGCGGGTCGTGCCCGGCTCGCCCGCCGACAAGGCGGGGCTGCGGATGGGCGACGTCCTGTCGTCCGCCGACGGCCAGACGGACGGCGACGCCGTCCAGCGGATGCTGGCGGAGCGCGATCCGGGGGCCTCGCTGGAGCTGATCGTCGCGCGGGCTGGGCAGCCGGTCCGGGCGCGGATCGTGCTGGCCGCGCCTCCCGCCGAGCTGAAGCCGTCGATCCTGGGGGCGGCGTGGACGCGCGACGGCTCGCTCGCGGTGGTCTGGGAGGACGGGGCGGCGGCCTTCGATCCGGCGACGGGGGCGACGCGCTGGGTCTTCCGGGATGTCGCGGCCGGCGCGGCGGTGAAGACGTTCCGGGCGGTGGACGGGCGGCTGGCGCTCTACGAGGTGGAGGCGTCGGCGGCGAAGACGGAAGGCCCGCGGGCGCGGCTGATCGCGCTGAACGACTTCACGGGGGACGTCGCGTGGGCCTACGCGATGGACGTGGAGCCGGCGCCGCAGGGGGCGGTGGAGGTCGAGGTCCGCCTGTTCGGACGTCCGCTGGGCGCGCGGGTGGCGCTGCTGCAGACGGTGACGCGGGGCGGCGGCCGGGAAGAGTACCTCTGGACGTTCCAGGCGGAGCGCGGGGGGAAGCCGGACAAGCGGAGCCTGCCGGGGCGGATGGCGGCGCACGCGGTGGACGAGGAGCGCGGGGTGTTCTACGCGGTCTGCGAGGTGGGGGACCGGCAGGACCGGATCCTGCTGAGCCGGCCGCTGGAGCCGGACCGGAAGGACTTCAAGCCGATGGACATCCCGCTGAAGGCGGGGGAGCTGTCGCCGCCGGGCGCGCCGACGTTCGCGCTGGCCGTCGAGGGCGACATCGTGTGCGTGCTGGCGACGGCCGGCGCGGAGCACCGGATCCGGGTGTTCAAGGCGGGGCAGCAGTTCCGCGCGCTGTCGCTGCTCGAGGGGCGCACGCTGCCGCCGCAGGGCGCGCCGACGGCGCGGCTCGAGGGGGGCGTGCTGGCCGTCTACAACGTGCCGCGCGAGACGGGCGGCGAGCCGCGGGCGTTCCTGACCGCGTTCCGGCCGGACGCGGCCGACGTGTCGGCGCTGCTGCTATGGGACGCGCCGGCGCCGGTGGCCGCGTCGGCGGGGGCCGCGTGGTCCTTCGCGTCGGACGGCCGGCTGCTGGGCCTGTCGTCGCTCCAGGGCGCGCCGCCGGGCAAGCCCGCCGAGGGCGGCGTGGCGGCGGTCTATGATCTTGCGGCGGAAGGCTATCTCCGCCTGGTCCGCGCGCCGCTTTCCGGCGCTCCCGACCCCGTCGTCTTCTCCCGCGGCCGGATGTACGTGTCGGCGCGCGAGAAAACCGAAGTCTTCCGGGACTAGAATCTAGAATCTCGAATCTGGAATCTAGAAGGTCGAGCGAGTCCCTTGCCCGACCTGTCCACCTCATCCGCCGGCCATTTTCGAAAAACGTGTCGATTTCGCGACGACAAAATCGGGGTTTTCGACACGTAGGGCGGAGGGGCGATGACGCTCCCCGAAGGAGAACGACGATGGCGACGACCCGATTCACGCAGCTCGAGGTGTGGAAACAGTCGCATCAGGCCGTGCTGGACGTTTACCGGCTGACGAGAACCTTTCCAGGCGATGAGCGGTTCATGCTGGTCTCTCAGATGCGGCGAGCCGCGGTCTCCGTTCCCGCGAATATCGCCGAGGGCTACGGACGGCGGGCGCCCCGCGACAAGGCCCGTTGCTATACCATCAGCCAGGGATCCAACGAAGAATTGGGGTACCTGCTCATCCTCGCCCGCGATCTGGGCTACGCGAGGGACGTCGAGGCCCTCTCCGCGGCGCTGGACGCCGTCGGCGCCATGCTGCGCCGCCTGATCGACCGGACTCTCGAAAACGTGGACGGATGAGGTGGGGAAAGGGGCTCGGTCGACCTTCGAGATTCTAGATTCGAGATTCTAGATTCTTTTCGTAGAGCCGGTAGGTCTTGTAGTGCGTCGCGCCCATGGCCTTGATCGGGCGGTTCATGAGGTCGTTCGTTTCGAGGATCCAGGAGAGCTCGGCGGAGTGGTAGCCGCGCGCCAGGCCTTCGTCGATGAAGTTGCGGTAGAACAGCGTGCCCAGGCCCGCGCGCTGGTACTCCTTGCGGATGCCCAGCGCCACGATCCGGCAGGTGGGGATCTTCGCCAGGCTCGACTTCAGGAAGTGGCGCCAGCCGAAGGGGAGGAGCGAGCCCCCGCACTTCTTCAGCGCGACGTTGATGTCCGGCAGCGCGAACGCGAAGCCCACCGGGCGGCCTTCGATCTCCGCGATCGACGCGAACCAGGGCAGCAGCACCGGCTTGAGGTCCTCCGCCATGAAGCGGACCTCGTCGTTCGTCATCGGCACGAAGCCCCAGTTGTTCTCCCAACCGTCGTTGTAGATCTCCTGGACGATCTTGATCTCGTCGTTGAAGCGGGAGAGGTTCATCGGGCGGAGCGTGACGTTCGACCGCTTGCGCACCATCTCGACCACCCGGTCGATCTTCATCCGCTGCAGCGCGTCGTGGATCAGGATCCAGGCGAGGAGGTCCATCGACTTCCGATAGCCGTTCGCCTCGACCATCGCGGGATAGAACGGCGGGTTGTACGTCATGAGCACGAAGGGCGACCAGCCGAAGCCGTCGATCAGAAGGCCGCAGGGATCGTTGATCGAGGGATTCACGGGCCCCAGCGAGCGCGTCAGCCCCTTCTCGCGCAGCCAGCCCTCGGCGGCCTCGAAGAGGGCCTTGGCCGCCCCCGGCTCGTTCTCGCACTCGAAGTAGCCCCAGAAGCCCGTCCGGTCCTTCTGGACGTCGTTGTGCAGGCGGTTCACGATCGCGGAGATCCGCCCCACGACGCGGGCCCCGGACGTCGCCAGGAAATGCCGCGCCTCGGAATGGTCGTAGAACGGGTTCCGCCGGGGATCCAGCATCTTCCGCTCGACCGACAGGAGCGGCGGCACCCACTTGGGGTCCTGCTTGTACAGCCGGAACGGCAGCTGGATGAACGCCTCCATCCCGGACTTCGAGGTCACGGGCTCGACGTTCATGTGTGCTTGATTCCGAAGTGGTCGCAAAGGAGGTCGAGCTCGTCCCACGCCTCCTTCGGCAGACGCAGGGGGATCTTGCGGTCCTTGAGCTCGAACCAGTAGCCGATGAGGCGCTCGTGGACGACGCGGACGACCGAGGCCGCGGGGATGAAGTAGGAGGTCGGGCCGATCGCGCCGGGGACGAGGGGGCGCGCGAGGGCGACCTCCTTCGGATCGCGGCCGTCCTTGTCGCTCACGAGGAAGAAGCCGGCCTCGCCGGCCGCGAGGGCGCCGCTGGCCCAGACCAGCTGGCCGCCGGGCACGGGGATGTTGAACCGCGCCTCCTGGATGACGTAGGGGAGGTGCACCTCGACGTCCTCCGCCTCCTTCTCGATGGCGCGCACGACGGAGGTCTTGCCGATGACGTCGCGGTTTTCGCGGGTGATGCGGCAGACCGGGCAGGCGGGTTCGTCCAGGCGGTAGAGCTGGCCGCAGCTCGGACAGTTCCAGTGGGTCGTTGAAGGCATGCGGCCCTCAGATGACGCCGAGTTTCCTTCCGATGCGGCCCATGGTGTCGACGACCCGGTCCAGCTCCGCGTCGGTGTGGGTGGCCATGTAGCTGGTGCGGAGGAGGCACATGTCGGCGGGCACGGCGGGGGAGACGATCGGGTTGACGAAGACGCCGGCTTCGAAGAGCTCCTTCCAGAAGATGAGCGTCTTCTCGAACTCGCCGATGATGACCGGGACCACGGGCGACTCGGTGCGCCCGATGTTGAAGCCGAGATCGCGGTAGGCGGACTGCATTTTGCGGACGTTGCGCCAGAGGCGCTCGCGATGCTCCGGCTCCTTTTCCATGATGTCGACGGCCGCCAGGACGGTGGCGACGGCCGACGGGGGCATGGAGGCGGAGAAGATGAGGGCGCGGGCGTTGTGCTTGATGTAGTCGATGGCCTCGACCGGCCCGGCGATGAAGCCGCCGAGGGAGGCGAAGGACTTGGAGAAGGTCCCCATGATGAGGTCGGTTTCCTTCTCGACGCCGAAGTGCTCGGCGGTGGAGCGCCCGTTGGCGCCCATGTAGCCGATGCCGTGGGCGTCGTCGAGGAGGATCCGGTAGCCGTACTTCTTCTTCAGCCGGGCGATCTGCTGGAGGGCCCCGAGGTCGCCCTCCATGGAGAAGACGCCCTCGGTGATGACGAGGACGGAGCCGTTGGCCTCTTCCATGTCGGGGGAGTTGAGGCAGCGCTCGAGATCCTCGATGTCGTTGTGTTTGAACTTGACGGTGCGGCCGAACGCGAGGCGGCAGCCGTCGATGATCGAGGCGTGGTTCATGCGGTCGCAGAGGATGACGTCGTCCTTGCCGACCAGCGTGGAGATGGTGCCGAGGTTGGTCTGGAAGCCGGTGGAGAAGAGGAGGGCCTTCTCCTTGCGGATGAACTTGGCGAGCCGGGCCTCCAGCTCTTCGTGGATGTCGAGCGTCCCGTTCAAAAAGCGCGAGCCGGTGCAGCCCGAGCCGTACTTCTGGATGGCCGCGGAGGCGGCTTCCTTGACCTTGGGGTGGGTGGTCAGGCCGAGGTAGTTGTTGGAGCCGATCATGATCATCTTCTTGCCTTTGATCATGACTTCGGCGTCGGCGCCCGACTCGATGGCCTTGAAGTAGGGGTAGAGGCCGTTGGCCTCCGCCTCCTTGTGGCGCGTGTAATTACGGCACTTCTGGAAAAGATCGGTGCGCGGTGGACCCATGGGGGGTTGATTTAACAGCACCCGCCCGAGTAAAGCAAGACCCACGACCAACTGCCAAGCCCCCCCGGGGGGCGCTTGGTATACTACGCGCCGTGAATCCAGGCGACGAAGGCTTCCGGGCGCGGGCGACGCGGCTCTGGAGGCGGACGAACGAATTCCTGAGCCGGGACCTCTGGGAGAGCCTGCCGGCCCCGCGGAGCCGCCGCTGGCTCTACCAGTTCCTCCGCATGGGCGTCCTGACCTGGGAAGGGCTGATGAAGACGGACGTCTTCACCCTTTCCGCCGCGCTGACGTTCAAGGTCATCTTCTCGCTGGTGCCGTTCCTCGCGGTCATCCTCGCCTTCGTCAAGGGCTTCGGCGGGCTCGAAGGGAAGGTGAAGGATTTCCTCGTGAAGAGCCTCACGGGGTTCCTCGGGGCCGACGCCTCGAAGGCCTTCGACGGCTTCCTCACGAGCGTGAACGCGGCGGCCATCGGCGTGGTCGGCTTCTCGGTGCTGCTCTACACGTCGCTGTCCCTGCTCGATACGGTCGAGAAGACGTTCAACACCATCTGGGGCATCAAGACGCCGCGGGCGCTCCTGCGCCGCTTCACCGTCTACTGGACCATCCTGACGGTCTCGCCCGTCGTCCTGATCGGCATGATCACCATGAAGACGTTCGTGGAGAGCCACCGGGCCTACGAATGGCTCAACCGGAGCGCCCCGTTCTTCGGCAAGGGCCTCCTCTTCGCGGGCGGCTTCGTCGTCGCCTGGATCCTCTTCACGCTCGTCTACGTCATCATCCCCAACACCCGCGTCCGCCTGGGCGCCGCCTTCGTCGCCGCCCTGGTCTCCGGCACCGCCTGGAACATCATGACCACCGGCTACGTCTGGTACAACACCCACGTCGTCAGCAGCTACGCCTTCTACGGCTCTCTCGGCTCCATCCCCATCTTCCTCCTCTGGGTCTACCTGTCGTGGATCATCGTCCTCTTCGGCGCCGAGATGGCGTTCGCCGCCCAGCACGTCGACACCTACCGCCGCGAGCTCGAGGCCGTCAAGGTGAGCGCCGCCGACCGCGACCGCCTCGCCCTCGTCATCGTCCTGGAGGCCGTCCGCCCCTTCGAGGCCGGCTCCCCGCCGCCCACCAGCGAGGCCGTCGCCACCCGCCTTCGCGCCCCCTCCCGCGTCGTCCACGAGATCGTCTACCAGCTCATGGACCGCGGCATCCTCCGCGAGGTCAGCGCCCTCAACGCCAAGGACCCCGGCCTCGTCCCCGCCCGCGATCCGTCGGTGATGACGGCGCGCGACGTCCTCCAAGCCGTGCGGCGCTACGGCGACCGCCTGACCCTCCCGGAAGGAGACGGCGCCCCGGCGGTCTATCAGCTGGTCGACGAGGCGGAGGAGCGCGCGACCGCCGATCTCGGCCGGGTCACGCTGAAGGAGCTGGCCGCCCGCGTCCGCCCCACGGTCCCGCCCGACGCCCCCGTCGCCCCGACGGACCGCCCGGACGAGGACTAGTGTCGCGTGAAGCTCATGTGGTGCTGGCGCTGCGAGGCCGTCATGCCCATGCTGGACGAGATCGAATTCGTGGCGATCCATAGGGTTTTCGAGAAATGCTGGGAAGAGATCAAGCTAGCCATCCGGTCAGGCGGGATGAGCGCGGAAGACCGGGACGCCCGCTTCGTTCCTCTCTTCGATGAGTATGAGCGAATGACGGGCTCGCGTATCACCAACCCGAACGTGATCCATCATCATCGGATCTCGCTGTACGGGCCGCCGTGCGGGACGTGTGGAAAGCCCTTGAGGACCTCGCGGGCATCCTTTTGCGCGGCTTGCGGCGCTACGGTGCCGACGCCTTCTCCAGCAGCGGGTCGACCTTCGGCTTGAGGTCGGGGCGCTTCTCGAGCGCGCGCTTGAAGTCTTCCGCCGCGGCGGCCTTGTCGCCGGCGGCGAGCGCGGCGCGGCCGCGGAGCAGATAGGCCTCGGCCAGCTCCGGATCGCCCTTCACGGCCGTGTCGGCCTCGGCGCGCGCCGCCGCCGTCTCGCCCTTCTCGAGCAGGATCTCCGCCCGCAGCAGGGCGGCGCGGGCCGTCGGGGCCGCCAGCTCGACGGCCTTCAGCGCGTCGTCGAGGCGCTTCGCGGAGAACAGGATGCGCGCCTTGTCCAGGCGGGCCCCGGCGTCGTTGGGATCGGCGGAGAGGAGGGCGTCGAGGTCCGCCAGCGCGTCGTCCCAGCGGCCGGCGCGGGCGCGGGAGGCGGAGCGCAGCCGCAGGGTCGAGCTTCGGCGCGGGCCGTCGGCCTTCTCGAGCACGGCCGAGAATTCCGCGTCCGCCTCGGCGGCGCGGCCCGACGCCTCGAGGATCTCGGCGCGGAGAAGGCGGGCGTCGACGGCGTCCGGCGCGACGGCGACGATCTGGGCCAGGTCCTTTTCGGCGGCCTCGAGCTTCCGCTGGGCGATCCAGGCGCGGGCGCGGAGGAGGCGGCGCTGGGGGTCGCGGGGATCGGCGTCGACGGCCGCGGTGAGCGCGGCGGCGGCGGCGTCGAGCGCCTCGGCGTCGGTCCGGCCGGAGCGCTGCCAGTGCTCGAGGGAGGCGACGCCGAGGCGGTACTGGACCTCGGCGAGGCTGGGCCGGAGGCGGGCGCAGGCGGCGAAATCGGCCCGCGCGTCGGCGAAGCGGCCGTCGTCGAAGAGCAGCGTGCCCCGGACGTAGTAGGCCTCGATGAAATGCTCGCTGGCCTGCAGGGCGGTGGTGAGGGCGGCGATGGCGTCGCTCCGGCGACCCAGCGCCGCGAGCACGAGGCCCAGCCAGGCGTGCGGGTCGGCGACGGCCGGGGCCAGGCGGGCGGCCTCCTCGAGGGACTTGAGCGCCTCGTCGGGCTTCTTCCGCTCCCAGTGGCTCAGGCCTTCCAGATAGGAGGGGAGCCATTCGGTGGCGTCCCACTCCCGGGCCGCGCGGGCGGCGGTGGGCACGGCGGAATGGTCGTCGACGGCGTACGCCACGCAGACGGTGCAGAGGGAGACGCGTTTGCGGTCGGAGGCGAATTTGAAGACCGGGTCGACGGCCTGAAAGCGGCGGAGGGGCTCGGAGGCCTGGGAGGCGAGGGTTTCGGGGGGCGCGCCGGAGAGCTTGAAGCCGGCGAGCCGGGCGCGGGCGTAGACGCGGGTGCCGAGGAGGCCCAGGTGGAAGCGCGCGGGGGATTCGGGGTGCAGCTCGATGGCCTTGGCGTAGGCCTCGCGGGCCTCGTCGAAGTTGTAGTCGAGCTCCAGGGCGCGTCCCTGGAGGCGGAAGGCCTCCTCCGAGGTGGGCCCGAACTCGAGGGCCTTGTCGGTGGCGTCCAGGGCGAGCTGGACGAAGTCGCGGATTTCGTCACGCCGGAGCTCCTCGGGCCCCGGCAGCCGGAGGTAGCGCTCGGTGCGCTCGATGATTTCGCGGGCCTGCTCGAGGTGGGGGAGGGCGAGCGCCGCGTTCTTCTTCTCCCGCGCCAGCCGCGAGCGCTCCTTCTGGTTCCTCAGGAAGAAGGTCGTGCTGATGATCGAGAGGATCAGCAGCGCGGGCGCCAGAGAGGCCAGGATCTTGTACTTCGCGGGCAGCGGAAGCGTCATATGCGGGCCGATTATAACTTCCCAACGGACCGCGTTGAAAAAGGTTCGAGAGCAGGCTACAATCGCCGTCCCTCCCTATGTCCAAGATGATCTCCGTGCGGGGCGCCCGCGAGCACAACCTGAAGAACGTCGACGTCGACCTCCCGCGCGACAAGTTCGTCGTCGTGACCGGCCTCTCCGGGTCCGGGAAGTCGTCCCTCGCCTTCGACACCATCTACGCCGAGGGCCAGCGCCGCTACGTCGAGTCCCTCTCCGCCTACGCCCGCCAGGTCCTCGAGCAGTCGCAGAAGCCGGACGTCGAATCCATCGAAGGCCTCCCGCCCACCATCTCCATCGAGCAGCGGCACGGGACGGGGACGCCGCGCTCGACGGTCGCGACGAGCACCGAGATCTACGACTACCTCCGCCTCCTCTTCGCCCGCGTGGGACGTCCGCAATGCTACAAGTGCGACCGCCCCATCTCCCAGCGGACGCCCGCGCAGATCATCCAGGACCTCTTCGACCGCCCCGAAGGCGCGAAGTTCTCGCTGCTCGCCCCGCTCGTCCGCGGCAAGAAGGGGGCCCACAAGGACGTGTTCGACCGCGTCCGCCGCGAGGGCTACGTGCGGGTGCGGGTCGACGGCCAGACGATGGAGCTGAAGGACGTCCTGGCGCTCGACAAGAACAAGAAGCACGAGATCGAGGCGGTCGTCGACCGGATCGTCCTGGACAAGGCGGGGGGACGTCGCCGCCTCGCCGACTCCGTCGAGACGGCCCTCAAGCTCGGCGAAGGCCTGATGATCGCGGCGGACGAGAAGGGGGACACGCTGTTCAGCACGCTCTACGCCTGCGCGTGGTGCGGGCTCTCGTTCGGCGAGCTGCAGCCGCGGCTGTTCTCGTTCAACTCGCCCTACGGGGCGTGCGCGACCTGCGACGGCCTGGGCACGTGCCTGGAGCTGGACGAGGACCTGATCGTCCCGGACAAGTCGCTGTCGCTGAAGGACGGCGCGATCGAGCCGTGGCGGCGGCTGGGCAAGCGCATGACGATCCGCTACAACCGGCGGCTGCGCGAGTTCTGCGAGCTGTTCGACGTGAAGCCGGGGGCGCCCTTCGAGAAGCTCGACGCCGAGAAGCGGAAGGTGCTGTTCCGGGGCACGGGCCCGGCGGTGGAGAAGAAGCGGGGCGTCTGGTTCGAGGGCGTGATCCCCAGCCTGGTGCACCGCTTCAAGAACACGGAGAGCGAGTTCATCAAGCACCGGATCATGGGCTACATGACGGAGTCGCCCTGCGAGGGCTGCGGCGGCAAGCGGCTCAAGCCCGAAGCCCTGTCCGTGCAGATCGGCGGGAAGAACATCCACGACATCGCCTCCATGGCCATCGCGGACGCGGAGGCGTTCTTCGAGCGCCTCCAGCTCAGCGCCGAGGAGCAGGTCATCGCCCGGCTCGTCCTCAAGGAGATCCGGGGCCGCCTCCAGTTCCTTCGGGACGTCGGCCTGGGCTACCTCACGCTCGACCGCAAGAGCTCCACCCTCTCGGGCGGCGAGCACCAGCGGATCCGGCTGGCCTCGCAGGTGGGCAGCGGCCTGGTGGGCGTCTGCTACGTCCTCGACGAGCCGACGATCGGCCTGCACGAGCGCGACAACCGCCGCCTGCTCGCCACCCTGCTGCGGCTGCGCGACCTGGGCAACTCGGTGATCGTCGTCGAGCACGACGAGGACACCATCCGCGCCGCCGATCACGTGGTGGACGTCGGCCCCGGCGCCGGCCGCCACGGAGGGGAGATCGTGGCGCAGGGGAGCGTCGACGACCTCAAGGCCGAGCCGCGCTCGCTCACGGGGCGCTACCTGTCCGGGCAGGACGAGATCCCGATCCCGTCGCCGCGGCGCCAGGCCGACCTCGCGCTGGCGGTGGAGGTGAAGGGCGCCCGCGAGAACAACCTGAAGAACATCGACGTCCGGTTCCCGCTGGGCTGCTTCGTGGCGGTCACGGGGGTGTCGGGCTCGGGGAAGAGCACGCTGGTGGACGACATCCTGCACCGCTCCCTCGCGCGGACGCTGATGGGCGCGAAGGAGAAGTCGGGGGCGCACGACAAGATCCTGGGGGCGGGGCACCTCGACAAGGTGATCGAGATCGACCAGTCGCCGATCGGCCGCACGCCGCGCTCGAACCCGGCGACGTACACGGGCGCCTTCGACGAGATCCGCAAGCTCTTCGCGATGTCGAAGGAGGCGAAGGCCCGGGGCTACGAGCCGGGCCGCTTCAGCTTCAACGTGAAGGGCGGCCGCTGCGAGGCCTGCGAGGGGCAGGGCACGAAGATCATCGAGATGCACTTCCTGCCGGACGTCTACGTCACCTGCGAGGAGTGCAAGGGACGTCGCTACAACGGCGAGACCCTCGAGGTCAAGTTCAAGGGCAAGACCATCTCCGAGGTCCTCGACGCGCCGATCGAGGAGGCCGTCCAGTTCTTCGCCAACTTCCCGAAGATCCAGCGGGTGCTGAAGACGCTGGAGGACGTCGGCCTCGGCTACATGGCGACGGGCCAGGCGTCGACGACCCTGTCGGGCGGCGAGGCCCAGCGGGTGAAGCTCGCGACGGAGCTGGGGAAGGCCTCGACGGGGCGCACGCTCTACATCCTGGACGAGCCCACGACGGGCCTGCATTTCGCGGACATCAAGAAGCTGCTCACGGTGCTGTTCCGGCTCGTCGACCTCGGCAACACCGTCGTGGTGATCGAGCACAACATGCACGTCATCAAGACCGCCGACTGGATCGTCGACCTGGGGCCGGAAGGCGGCGCGGCCGGCGGCCGCGTCCTGGTGGCCGGCACGCCCGAGAAAGTCGCCGCCTGCGAGGCCTCCCAGACCGGCCAGTTCCTGAAGCCCTACCTCGTCCGGCACGCGCTGGCCAAATGATCTCCATCGCCAACGAGCAGCGCCGGGTGCCGATCCCGGAGGCCGACGTCCGCCGCGTCGCCCGCCGCCTGCTGAAGGGGAAGAGCCTGTCGATCGCCTTCGTGACGGACGCCGCCATCCGCCGCGTCAACCGGCGCTTTCTCGGGCACGACTGGGCGACGGACGTGATCTCGTTCCCGCTGGGCACCGACCTCCTGGGCGAACTGGTGATCTCGGCGCCGTATGCCCGCGCGGAAGCGAGGAAGCGGGGGATCTCCGAGAAGGAAGAGCTGCTGCGCTACGTCATCCACGGGATCCTGCATCTCCAGGGCTACGACGACCACGCCCCCGCGGACCGGAAAAGGATGTGGGCGCGCCAGGAGCGCGAGGTGGAACGAGAATCCGGAATCCGGAATCCGGAAGCCAGGGGAAGCCGGAAGTCGAGAATCCGGAAGCCGGGGAATCGGAAAACCTGAGGTTTTCTTTTCGGTTCGGTCGGATTTCGCGACGACTTTTTCGGGGTTTTCGCCACTAGGGGCGGCGGGGAATAGGCCCCGCCTCAGGAGGCGACGGCCATGAAGACGACTTCATTCACGCAGCTCAACGTCTGGCAGACGGCGCATCGGGTCGCCGTGGCGATTTACAAGCTCACCCGAGGCTACCCGGCGGACGAGCGCTACGGGCTCAGCTCGCAGATGCGTCGCGCGGCGGTCTCGGTGCCGGCGATCATCGCGGAGGGATTCGCGCGTCGGACGCCGAAAGACAAAGGGCGCTTTTACCTCATCGCGCGCTCTTCCGCCGAAGAGCTGAAGTACTTCCTGATCCTCTCCCGCGATCTCGCCTACGCGAGCCCGGAGCCCCTGGAAAGCCTGGCGCGTGACCTGGAAAGCGTCTGCCGGATGCTCCATCGCCTCCTGGAAGTCAACGGAGCCCCGGATGACCTGTAAGCCCTCCGTCGTCCCTGGCTTCCGGCTTCTGGCTTCCCCTGGCTTCCGGATTCCGGATTCTGGATTCCTCAACAAGGGGTGCTAGAATAGGGCTTACCGGAGGAAAACTGAATGCTCCTGGAATGCGGCTGCGGGAAGATGTATCGCGTTCGCGACGGCGCGACGAACCCTCCCAAGAACTGTCCCGCGTGCGGCGGCCCCCTGAAGGCCTCCGGCGGGGCGGCGGCGGCCGTCGCTCCCCCGCCCGCCGCTCCGGCGGCGGATCCGCGGGCCAAGGACCTGGAAGCCAAGCTGCAGGCCCTCGAAAAGGAGCAGGCCTCGGCGCGCGCGGCCGTCGAGCTGAAGGAAAAGGAGCTCCACGAGGCTCAGTCCAGCATCGCCCGCCTCGGGGTCGACCTCGAGAAGGCCCAGCACGCGTACAAGGAAGCCCTGCTGAAGAAAGACGCCGAGCTCGCCGAGCGCGCGGCCCAGGCGACCAAGCTGATCCTCTCCAAGGACGAAGCCCTCCGCGAGGCCCGCGAGAAAATCGAAAGCCTCGAGTCCCAGGGCGGCTCGTCCGACAAGCTGGCGGGCGTCGAGCAGGAGCTCGCCGAGTCCCGCCGGGGCAAGGAGGAGATGGCCGGGGAGCTCGCCCAGATCGAGGCCACCTACAAGGACGCCCTGAAGAACAAGGAGAAGGAGGTCGCCGACCTCCAGGCGCAGCTCAGCGCCGCGGTCCCGAAGAACGCCAGCACCCCCGAGGGGCAGCGCTTCCAGGCGCGGATCGCCAGCCTCGAAAGGATCGTCCAGGACGGCGAGCAGCGCTACCGGGCGCTGCAGAAGGAAATCGACACCCTCCGCGGCAGCGGCGACGATGCCGTAGACGCCCGCAAGGAAGTGGCGGACGCCGTGAAAACCGTGGCGGAGCGCGACGCCCGGGTCCGCGAGCTCGAAACCAAGCTGCGGGAGATGCAGGACGAGGTCGACCAGGCGCGGGCGAAGTCGGCCGGCGCGACGTCCTCCTCCTCCCCGTCCCCGATCTCGGCCGAGGCGGCCACGCGCCTCGGCGAGGTGCGCTATCTCTCGTCGGATCTCGACAAGGGGCTGGCGAGCATCTCGACGGCCCTGAACGGGCTCGTCAGCCGGGTCCGCCGCCTCAACGAGACGCTGCAGGACATCCCCGAGGCCCCGCCGCCGGCGGCCGGGAAGTCGAGCGGCACGCACCAGGCCGTGGCTCCGGCCGAGAAGTCGAGCGGCACGAAAAGGCTGATGCGGCCGTCCGGGAAGTCGAGCGGCATGCACAAGGCGGTGCCGCCGCCTCCCCCGGAGCCGGAATTCAAGGCGGAGCCGGAAGCGGTGCCGCTGGTCGAGCCGCCGCCGGCCGAGCCGGACGCGCCGCCGGATCTGCCCGCGACGGAGGCCGAGGAGCCGACGCCGGTCGACGCGGTGCCGGCGCTGGAGTCGTTCGACGCTCCCGAGGACGCTCCCTCCGCGCTGCCGACGGACGAGACCCTGCTGGACATGGGCGGGGTGCAGCGGCCGCCGAAGGTCGAGGAGGGGGAGGTCGTCGAAGGCGAACCGGCGGAAGAGCCGGAAGCCGAGCGGCCGAAGAAGGGCTTCTTCGGCAAGCTGTTCGGGAAGAAGAAGCCGAAGCCGGCGCTGTGATCGCGCGGGCGATCGAACTTGACCGCCCCCACCCCCCTGGCTAAGATACTCCCCGCTCTTGGGTCCACATGACGCGCTGGTGGTGGCAGTTGAGCCAGTGGGCGACCCGTCTCGGAGGGTCGCTTTTCTGGGATCTCCGGGTCTCCGGCCTGGAGAACATCCCGCGGGTAGGCGGATGCCTGCTCGCGGCCAACCACCAGAGCTATCTGGACCCGCCGTTGGTGGCCAGCGTTCTCCCGAGAGAGATGCACTTCATGGCCCGGCGGTCGCTCTTTAGAAACCCGGTATTTCGGGCCCTAATCGTCCGCTACAACGCATTCGCCATCGACAGGGACAGGGCGGACGTAAAGGGGGTGAAATCCGCCATCGAGAGGCTCGAAGCCGGGAATATCCTTCTGGTGTTTCCAGAGGGAACTAGGACCCGGGACGGCTCCGTCGGCCCTATGAAGGCCGGCATCGGCGTATTGGCCGAGCGCGCCGCCGTCCCCATAGTCCCGGTCCTCATCGCGGGCGCGCACAAGGTGTGGCCGAAAGGCCGGCTGTTCCCGGGCTTGGGGTCCATCCGGATGTCGTTCGGGAAGCCGATCCTCGCGGTCGATGGAAACGATGAACGAAACTTGGGCGAGCGCCTCCGTGAGGCGCTGAACGCCCTTAAAAGGGAGCTCAAAGGATGTCGAATCGCAAACTGATCCGGGAGGTGAGCCTTCCGGAGTCCGAGGTCGAGCGCCTGTCGGGCGAGCTGCTCTCCGAATCGGGCAAGAGCGTCGCCCAGGTCGACACGGAGATCGAGAAGTTCTACACCGACTCGGTGAAGAACTTCACGGCGGACACCATCATCCCCGGCCGGATCCTCAACGTCGTCGGCGACGACGTCCTCGTGGACATCGGCTACAAGTCCGAAGGCGTCGTGCCGAAGACCGATTTCGTCCGCCAGGACGACATCGTGGTCAACAAGGAGATCGAGGTCTTCCTCGAATCCGTCGAGGACGAGGCGGGCGTCATCGCCCTCTCCAAGCAGAAGGCCGACAAGATCCGCGGCTGGGAGCGCATCATCACGTCCAACAAGGAAGGCGACGTCGTCCACGGCCGGGTCGTCCGCAAGATCAAGGGCGGCCTCCTGGTGGACGTCGGCGTCCCCGTCTTCCTGCCGGCGTCGCAGGTCGACGTCCGCCGCGTCGAGGACATCGGCGAGTTCCTGCACAAGACCATCGAGTGCAAGATCCTCAAGATCGACGAGAAGCGGATGAACATCATCGTCTCGCGCCGCAAGCTCCTCGAGGAGCAGCGCGCCGAGGCGAAGAGCAAGCTGCTCGGCGAGATCAGCGAGGGCGACATCCGCGACGGCGTGGTCAAGAACATCGCCGACTTCGGCGCGTTCGTCGACCTCGGCGGCATCGACGGCCTGCTGCACATCACCGACATGTCGTGGGGCCGCATCAACCATCCCACGGAGATCGTGAAGCTGGAGCAGCCCATCAAGGTGAAGGTCCTCAAGGTGGACCGCGTCACCGAGCGCATCGCGCTCGGCCTGAAGCAGCTGCAGCCCAACCCCTGGGAGCGCGTGGTCTCCAAGTACACCGTCGGCCAGCGCGTCCAGGGCAAGGTCGTCAACCTCATGCCCTACGGCGCGTTCGTCGAGCTGGAGCCCGGCATCGAGGGCCTGGTCCACATCAGCGAGATGTCCTGGACCAAGCGCATCAACCACCCGTCCGAGGTCCTGGCGCCCGGCCAGCAGGTCGAGGTGGCCATCCTCGCCGTCGACACCGACAAGCAGGAGCTTTCGCTCGGCCTCAAGCAGACCGAGGCGAACCCCTGGGACAAGGTGGACGAGAAGTACAAGGCCGACATGCGCGTGAAGGGCAAGGTCCGCAACACCACGAGCTACGGCGCGTTCATCGAGCTCGAGGACGGCATCGACGGCCTCCTGCACATCAACGACATGTCCTGGACCAAGAAGGTCGTGCATCCGAACGAAGTGGTGAAGAAGGGCGACGTGGTCGACGTCCAGATCATCACGGTCGACAAGGAGAAGAAGCGGATCGCGCTCGGGCTCAAGCAGCTGCTCGAGAATCCGTGGAGCACGACGATTCCGATCCGCTACGCGATCGGCAACATCGTCTCGGGCAAGGTGACGAAGCTCGTCAGCTTCGGCGCGTTCGTCGAGCTCGAGAGGGACCTGGAGGGCCTGCTCCACATCTCGAAGATGGAGGCGACGCCCGAGCAGCAGCTCGGACCGGGCGACATCGTCGAGGTGAAGGTGGTCAAGCTGGAATCGGCCGAAGGCAAGATCGGCCTGCAGTTCAGCAAGATCCTCGAGAAGGCCAAGATCAAGGAAGTCCCGCCCGGCGCGCCGCCGGCGGCTCCGACGGTCTAAGCACCGCGATTCCGAAGAACCCCGGCGGGGAAGCCCGCCGGGGTTTTTCATTTATCCGTGGACCGGAACCCGGAACCCCGAACCCGGCGTAGGATGTCGGCATGAAGCATCTCGTCGAGGCGATCGCCCTCGGCCGCGAAGGGATGACCGGCGGGGCCGGCGGGCCGTTCGGGGCCGTCGTCGTGCGGAACGGCGACGTCGTGGGCCGCGGCTTCAATCAGGTGCTCCGCACGAACGACCCCACCGCCCACGCGGAGGTCGTCGCCATCCGCGACGCGACGTCCCGTCTCGGCCGCTTTTCGCTCGAGGATTGCGAGATCTACGCGAGCTGCGAGCCCTGCCCGATGTGCCTCGGCGCCATCCACTGGGCCCGCGTGCCCCGCCTCTTCTACGGCGCGACCCGCGAGGACGCCGCGGCCGCGGGCTTCAGCGACGCCGACTTCTACCGCGAGCTCGCCCTGCCGCCGGAGAAGCGGGTCCTGGTGTCGCTCCGCGTCCCGGTCCCCGAGGCCCGCGCCCTCTTCGACGAATGGGCCCGGCTCGCGGGCCGCCGGCTCTACTGAAACGCCCGCAGCCGGTCGGGCGTCAGCGTCAGCCGCTCCCGGCTCAGCTTCGCCCACGACCAGCGGGGCAGCAGGCAGGCCGGCGTCGCGTCCCCCTCGCCGAGCCCCGAGGATTCCGCCAGCAGGCCGATGATCCGCTCCGGCTTCGCCCCCGCGTCCCGCAGCCCCGCCAGCCAGGTGCCCCCGTGCCGCTTCGCCAGCCGCGTCCCGTCCGCCCCCAGCACCAGCGGCACGTGGCCGTACGACGGCGGCTCGACCCCCAGCGCCCGGCACACCAGGATCTGCCGCGCCGCCGAGGGAAGCAGGTCGTCGCCCCGCACCACTTCCGTCACGCCCTGGTCGACGTCGTCCGCCGCCACCGCGAGCTGGTACGACGGCTGGTCCGGGCTTCGCGCGACGACGAAGTCGCCGACGTCCTTCGCCACGTCGCAGGCGCGCGGGCCGTACAGGCGGTCGACGAAGCTCACCTCGCCGGGCTCGACGCGCAGGCGCCACGCGACGGGCGTCGAAGCGCCGATCCCGGCGCGGCAGGTGCCGGGGTAGCACGGCTCCACGTCGCCCTCGTGAGGGGCCGACTGGGCCAGCTCGGACTTGCCGCAGCGGCAGGGGTAGATCTTTCCCGCCAGCCGCGCGAAGGTCGCGCGGTAGAAGTCGCGGCGCGCGCTCTGGACGACGATGTCGCCGTCCCAGTCGAAGCCGAGCCAGCGGAGGTCGTCGACGATCCGCTCCACCGCCCCCGGCTTGGTGCGCGAGGCGTCGAGGTCCTCGACGCGCAGGAGGACGCGGCCGCCGGCGGCGCGGGCGGAGAGCCAGGCCCAGAGGAAGGTGCGCACGTTGCCGAGATGGAGCCGGCCGCTGGGGCTGGGCGCGAGGCGTCCGACGGGCATCATTCTTTTGACGTCCCGAGTATAGCGGGGGGCGGCACTTTCCCGGCCTGCCGTCGTAGATAGGGCCGAGCGACGCGCGGGTTCCGCGACATCCCTCCCGCTCACCCTGATCTCCCCTCCCTTGCTCGCGGGAGGGACGTCGAAGTCGGAACCCGCGCCCGCTCTTACAAGCGGAGGCGCCATGAAGCGCGCGCACGCGGTCCTGTGGCTGGCGCTGGCGGCCTGCCGGAGCCCGGAGCCGGGGACCGGCCCCCACGTCGTCGACCGCGAGTACGCCCGCCCCGCCGGCGCGCTCTGGAGCGCCGCGGTGCAAAGCGTGCGGGAAGAGGGCCGGGGCCTCCGGAGCGCGAGCTACGACCGCGACGGCGGCACGCTCGAGGGCGACGCCCTTCGCGTGTCGGTGAAGCCGGCGCGGGAGGCGCGCGGCCGGGTGTCGATCCGCGTCGGGCCCGACGAGGAAGCGCGGGCGCGGCGCCTGCACGACCGCATCGCCGAGATTCTTGAGGCGGGAGGCCGGCCATGAAAGCGATCGCCCTGCTGCTGTCCGTCGCGCTCCTGGCGGGCGCGGCGCCCCAGGACGTCGACGACTACGCCCGCCGGGAAGCCGCGTCGCGCGAGCTCGAGGATTTCCAGGGCGGGTTCACCGGCGTCTGGGTCGTGGCCCTGTTCAGCCTCGTGCTGGGGGGCATCGTCTGGCTGGCGTTCGACGAGTGCGAAGAATGCGGCCGGGCGACCTACGAGGTGCTGCCGCCCTGGGAAGGACCGACACCGCGGCCCCAGTTGAGCCCGTAAAGGGTATCCTGGGGCGGATGAGCGCGCTCTTCGTGTCGCACGGGTCGCCCGCGGTGGCCGTCGAGGACGACGCCTGGTCCCGCGCGCTCGCCGCCTGGGCCGCCCGCCGCCCCAAGCCTCGCGCCGCCGTCGTGATGTCCGCGCATTGGGAAGGGCCGCTGGCGGCGACCGCCTCCGCCGCCCCCGGGACGATCCACGACTTCGCGGGATTCCCGGAGGCGCTCTATCGGCTCACGTATCCCGCTCCGGGCGCGCCGGAGCTGGCGAAGGAGGTCGCCCGCCGGACCGGGGCGGCGCTCGACGCCCGGCGCGGGCTCGACCACGGCGCCTGGGTGCCGCTGCGGAAGATGTATCCGGACGCCGACGTCCCGGTGACGCAGCTTTCGGTGCCGCTGAACGTCGACCTCCGCGCGCTGGGCCGGGCGCTGGCGGAGCTGCGGAAGGACGGCGTGCTGCTCATGGGCAGCGGCGGGGCGGTGCACAATCTCCGGAGCCTGACGTGGGGCGACAAGGACGCGGCGACGGCGACCTGGGCGAAGGACTTCGACCGCTGGGTGGCGGAGCGGGCGGGGGACGCGGACGCGCTCGCCGGATGGGCGACGGCCCCCGAGGCGGCGCGGGCGCATCCCACGCCGGAGCACTTCCTTCCGATCCTCTTCGCCGCGGCCGCCGCGCTGCCCGGCGACCGGCTGGAGACGATCTACGAGGGCTTCCACTACGGGACGCTCTCGATGCGCACCTTCGCGCGGGTCAGCGCGTGACGCGCGCCAACCGCGCTAGCGCGGCTTGAGGGCGTCGCGGAAGGCCCGGTCGATGTCGGCTTGAGAGACCGGCGGCCGCAGGGTGACGCGAAGACGACCGCCGCTGAGGGAGGCCGTCAGCTCGAGGTCGCCGAGGCGGCCCTCCCAACGCGTGTGGGAGCCCTTGACCGAGACGCCGCCGCGGGCCCCGGCGGCGTCCAGCTCTTCGCGCAGGATCGGCCAGAGATCGTTCGCGCTGGTGAAGGCGAGCGTCTCGAGGAATCGCGTGTTCCCGGCGCTCGTCTGGGAGTACTTGAGCTCCCTCGCGTCGGGGCTCCGCTCGTGAAGTCTCCGCAGCAGGGCCGAGGGCGGCGGCGCGAAACCCTCGAGGGAGGCGGCCTCCCGGATCCAGACGCGGTTGTTCGGGTAAAGCGCGTAGCCGCAGCGGCCGCAGACCAGCCCCGTCGGGGCCGGATCCTCGCTCTCGAACGTCCGGACCTCCCCGCGTCCCACCGGGCCCGGCCGGAGTTCCGCGTGCCCCATCGGGCAGGTCGCGGGCGGAAGCGGGGTCGGCTCGTGCCGTTCCGGCGTCGCGCAGCCGGCCAGCAGCAGGCAGAGGAGCGCCCTTGGGTTCATACCCGCGGGATGATAGCATCTGGGGCTTGTTCAAGATCGGCGACCTCCAGGTCCGGCTGCCCGCCGTGCAGGCGGCGCTCTCCGGCTACTCCGACCGCGCCATGCGGGTGGTCGCCCGCCGGCGCGGCGCCGAGCTTTGCATGGCCGAGGTCGTCCTCGACAAGCTGGTCCTCGTCAAGGGCAAGCTCCGCGACCGCCTCCTCGGCATCGGCGACGACGACCATCCCATCGGCGGCCAGCTCATGGGCGCCGAGCCGGAACAGTTCGGCCTCGCCGCCGCCGAGCTCGTCGAGCACGGCTACGACCTCGTCGACATCAACTTCGGCTGCCCCGTCCGCAAGGTCCTCGGGCGCTGCCGCGGCGGCTATCTGCTCACCACGCCGGGGGTCGCGCTCGACATCGTGAAATCGGTGCTGGATCGCGTGGGCGGTCGGAAGCCCGTGACGGTCAAGATGCGCCGCGGCTTCGACGATTCGCTGGAGAGCGAAAAGAACTTCTTCGACATCCTCCAAGGCGCCTTCGACCTGGGCGTCGCTTCCGTCACCGTCCACGGCCGCACCGTCGAGCAGCGCTACGTCGGGCCGTCGAACCGCGACTTCCTCCGCCGCGTCAAGGAGCGGGCCGGCTCCCGGGTGATCCTGGGCAGCGGCGACGTCTTCGCGCCTGAGGACGTGCCCGCGATGATGGCGGCGACGGGCGTCGACGGCTGCTGGATCGCCCGCGGCGCCATCGGCAACCCGTTCATCTTCCGCGAGGTCCGGGCGCTCCTCGACGGCCTGCCGATCCCCGAGCCGCCGTCGATCGCCGAGCAGCGCGACGCGCTCGCCGAGCACCTCGCGCTCACGGCGGAGGAGGTCAGCCCCGAGCGCGCCGGCGTCATCCTCCGCAAGACCGGCATTCGTTACGCGGACCTGCACCCTTGCCGGGAGGAGGTCCGTAAAGCTTTCATCGAAGCGCGGACCACGGGGGACGTCGAACGCGTCCTCGCGCGCTATTACGACCCGATGTCCGCGTGGCCGCCCGTCGTTCGCCGCGAACGCGTCGACCGGGTGGCGGCGGGCGCCGTATTGGAAGAGTAGGTACCAGGTACCGGGTACCAGAAACCGGGCTAGTCGCCCCCCCCCGTCTCCCCCCGGGGGGAGAGGGGGGACGGCCCGGTACCCGGTACCTGGTACCTGGTACCTCGTAAGGAGAAGAATCGTGCGCGTTCTGATCGCCCTCCTGATCATGTCGGCCGCGGGCTTCGCCCAGGACAAGAAGCTGGTGCTGGTGGCCGGCAAGCAGAGCCACGGGCCCGGCGACCACGAGTTCCGGGCCGGCTCTATGCTGCTGCAGAAATGCCTGACGGGCTTTCCCGGCTTGAAGGTCGAGGTCGTCAGCAACGGCTGGCCGGCGGACGAGGCCGTGTTCGAGGGCGCGACGGCCGTCGTGTGCTACGCCGACGGCGGCGGCGGGCATCCGTTCGTCCAGGGCGACCGGCTGCAAAAAGTCGGGGCGTGGGCGAAGAAGGGCGTCGGGATCGGCTTCATGCACTACGGCGTGGAGGTCCTGAAGGACAAGGGCGGCCCCGAGTTCAAGGACTGGACCGGCGGCTATTACGAGCACAGCTACTCGTGCAACCCGATGTGGTCGCCCGAGTACAAGACCTTCCCCGACCACCCGGTCGCCCGCGGCGTGAAGCCCTTCAGCACCAACGACGAGTGGTACATGAACATCCGCTTCCGCGACGACCCCGCCGGCATCGTGCCCATCCTGTCGGCCGTCCCCTCGGAGCAGGTCCGCAAGGGCCCGTACGTGTACCCGAAGGGTCCCTACGAGCACGTCGTCGCCAACGCCGGCAAGAGCGAGACGATGATGTGGGCCGTCGAGCGCGCCGATGGCGGCCGCGGCTTCGGCTTCACCGGCGGCCACCGCCACAAGAACTGGGGCGACGACAACCATCGCAAGGTCGTCCTCAACGCCCTCGTCTGGCTCTGCAAGCTCGAGGTGCCCGCGGAGGGCGTCGCCTCCGCCGTCACCGCCGACGACCTCCAGCAGAACCTGGATCCGAAGAAGAAATGATCACGCTCGGACTGGTCCTGGCGCTGGCTCAGGAGGTCGATCGGCCGCTCCACGGCGCCGTCGACCTGAGCCTCGGCGAGACGGCGTCAGTCGAGCTGCCCGACGGGACGAAGGCCGTCGTCAAGCTCGTCGCGCTGAAGGAGACCCTCGACGACGTGAACGGCGCGGTGCGCCGGGCCGAGGTGAAGGCGGAAGTCGACGGCCGCCCCGTCGACCTGGTCTGCGGCACCTACCATCTGCCGACGCGGACGGGGCGGGTGCGGATCGACTGTCCGATCACGAAGGGCTACACGGCGAAGGCGCGGCAGGGAATGCCGGGGCAGGCGTCGACCGCCAACGTATGGGGCCTGCTCAAGGACGCGCGGCTGCGGGTCTGGGTCGACGGTTCGCCGTACATCGATCCGGCCACGTTCGGCTATCCGGCCAAGCAGCGCTGGTTCGCGTCGTTCACCCAGATGGGCAACGAGCCGGTCTACGTCGACGGCGGCGACATGCCCCACAAGAAGGACATCTACTACCACTACGGCAACGACATCGGCGGGCCGGAAGGGCTCGTCGACGTGGTGGCCGCGACCGACGGCCTGGTCGTCGTGTCGGGCAACCAGAAGCTCGACGGCCACGAAGGCACGCCGGCGGCCACGCGCTACGACGTCGTGTATCTGCTCGACGCCCGCGGCTGGTACTACCGCTACAGCCACCTGAAGTGGATCGAGGCGCGCGTGCGCCCCGGCGCCCGGGTGAAGCGGGGCGAGAAGCTCGGCGTGCTCGGCAAGGAAGGCGGGAGCGGCGGCTGGTCGCACCTGCATTTCGACATCTCCCGCCGCCAGCCGTCGGGGCAGTGGGGCATCGAGGACGGCTACGCGTTCCTCTGGGAGGCGTACCGCCGCGAGCATCCGACGGACCTTGTCGCGGTCGCCCGCCCGCACGCCCTGATCTGGGCGGGGCAGACGGCGACGCTCGACGCGTCGAGCTCGATCGGCGACGGCCTGAGCTTCGACTGGGGCTTCTCGAAGGAGGCCCGGGTGGAGCGGCGCTACGACGCGCCCGGCACCTACTGCGAGCCCGTCAAGGTCACGGACGGGGAGGGGCGGGAGGACGTGGACTTCGCCGTCGTGCAGGTGCTCGACAAGGCCGCGCCGGACAAGCTGCCGCCGACGCTGCACGCGGCCTACGCGCCGTCGTTCGGGATCCGGCCGGGCGACCCGGTGACCTTCTTCGTGCGGAGCTTCCGGGCGGGGAAGGCGGAGGAGACCTGGACCTTCGGCGACGGCACGCCGCCGGTGAAGGTGCAGTCGGACGGCAACGCGGAGGTCCACGCGGCGATGGGCTACGCGCAGACGATCCACCGCTTCGCGAAAGCGGGCCGCTACGTGGTGAGCGTCGAGCGCCCGGGGGCCGTCGCGCGGCTCTACGTCCGTGTCGACAAATGAGCCCGATGTCGAGCAAGATCTCTCCGAAGCGGGTGCTCGAATGAGGGCGCGGGTCGATCTGGAGCTTGGGGCTGGTCCACCACGCCGGGTCTCTGTGGAGGTGGAGGTCGTCCATGCCACGCACCAGCCACCCGCTCCAAAGGTGACCATATCTTCAGCCGAGTCATTTAGGCGGCAAGCCGAGTCGTTTAAGCGATTTGAAAGAGCCGCACTCTGTGGCGCTCACTTCGCTGCGATGGATCTTCCAGAGGCATTGGTCAAAGAGGGTGTCGATATCCAAGTTGTGGATGTGATGGATTTTGTCGGTACCAGCCAAGTGATGGTGGCCCTGGCAACCATTCGAGCTGTTTGGAAGGCGATTGGATACTCGCCTCCTCATGCCCTTGCCCCTTATGCTGATGAAGCCGCGGATGCGGTGTGTTTTCCACTAAGGATGAGTCCTCCCGGCTCCGGAAGTAAGAGAGTCGTCACGTAAACAAGGGCAAGCGTCACCACTTGCTTCAGCAAGTCCGAGGTCCACGCGGCGATGGGCTACGCGCAGACGATCCACCGCTTCGCGAAAGCGGGCCGCTACGTGGTGAGCGTCGAGCGCCCGGGGGCCGTCGCGCGGCTCTACGTCCGGGTCGACAAATAGAGTCTGATTCTCCCGCAACAACGGAGGCCCCCCCGGGTTATTAAGGGACAGGGGCGGGATTCCTGGTGGGAGATTAGAGCATGGCGATTCGAGCCTGGATGGGCGCGGCGCTGGCCGCTCTCCTCGCGCTGCCCGCCGCGACCGCCGAGCCCGGCGGACTCCCCCGCGAGAAGATGCTCGCCGCCGCGCGCGAGATCGACCGCCTGGTGGAGGCGGATCTCACGGCCGCCGGCCTCCAGCCCAACGCGGCGCTCGACGACCCCTCGTTCATCCGGCGCGCGTACCTCGACATCGCGGGTCGCGTCCCCACGGCGAAGGAGCTGGCGGACGTCCTGGCCGCTCCCGCGTCCGAGCGGCGCGAGGCGCTGATCGACCGCCTGCTGGAGTCGCCCGCCTACGCGAGCCATCTCTTCAACTGGCTGGCCGACCTGCTCCGCGTCAAGAGCCGGCTGCAGAACAACATCTCGGGCGAGCCGTACATCCACTTCATCAAGGAATCGCTCGCCACGAACAAGCCGTGGGACGTCTTCGTGCGCGAGCTCCTGACGGCGTCGGGCCCCGCGCACCAGCGCGGGCACGGCGCCACGGGCTACTACCTGCGGGACCGCGGGATGCCCGAAGACAACATGTCGAACACGATCACGATCTTCCTCGGCACCCGCCTTGAATGCGCGCAGTGCCACAACCATCCGTTCGACAAGTGGACGCAGCTGCAGTACCACGAGATGGTCGCGTTCACCGGAGGGATCCGCTACACGGACGACAGCCTGCAGAAGACGCCGGAGGGCCAGCGCCTGAAGGAGATGGGCGAGGCGTTCCGGGCGGCGGGCAAGGACCGGAAGGAGAACCTGGAGTTCCGCGCCTACCGCAAGATGCTGCAGCCCCTGGAGTACGGCATCTCCGGGAGCGGCAACGGCCTGTACCGGCTCCCCAAGGACTACCAGTACGAGGACGCCAAGGCCAACCAGCCGGTGAAGGCCAAGGCGATGTTCGGCGTCGAGGTGCCGCTGGCCGTCGAGATCCCCGCCGACCGCAAGGCGCCGCCCGCGGACAAGAAGAACCCGAAGAAGGCGCCGGCGATCAAGGCGTCGGACGTCAATTCCCGCGAGGCCTACGCCAAGTGGCTGACGGCGCCCGAGAATCCGCGCTTCACGACGGTGATCGCGAACCGCCTGTGGAAGCGCTTCTTCGGCGCCGGCGTGATCGAGCCGGTCGACAACATCCGCGAGACCACGAAGCCCGTCAATCCGGCGCTGATGAAGCACCTGGAGACGACGATGATCGCGGCGGGGTACGACCTCAAGCAGTTCATCCGCGTGCTGATGAACAGCCGGAGCTACCAGCGCGAGGCCTGCCGCAAGGAGCCGTCGGACGAGCAGCCGTTCCGCTTCCCGGGCCCGCTGCTCCGGCGGATGAGCGCCGAGCAGCTCTGGGACTCGATGCTGACGCTGGTCGTGCCGGACGTCGACTCCACCCTCCGCAAGCCGGGGGCGGCGGCGGAGGCCGTCTACGCCGACTACGACCGCCTGGTGAACGTGAACCCGGACCAGCTGAAGGCCCAGGTCGAGATGGAAGTCCTGCGCGAGAAGGATCCCGCGAAGTACCGCGAGCTGAAGAAGAAGCAGGGCGACGAGGCCCGGGCGCTGGCGAAAAACGACGAGAAGCTGAAGGGGCTGATGGAGGCCGCGAAGGCGGCGAAGAAGAAGGGCGACGAGGAGGCCGTCGCGAAGCTGAGGGCCGAGATCCAGGCGATGGAGAAGGGCCCTCTGCTGATGCCCGACATGCAGGCGATGTACGGCAAGAAGACGGGGCCGGCGAACGGCCTGGCGCGGGCCTCGGACCTGCCGCAGCCGGCGAATCCGGGCTCCTTCCTCCGCGAGTTCGGGCAGTCGGACCGCGAGCAGATCGAGGCCGCGCACGCCGATTCGTCGGTGCCGCAAGCGCTGGCCCTCCTGAACGGATTCGTCGACAAGACCATCCTGCCGAACGCGAAGTCGGCGATCCGGCAGGCGGCGGACGCCGCGAAGGCCCCCTCCGACAAGGTCGTCTCGATCTTCCGGAGCGTCCTGAGCCGGGATCCGTCGCCGAAGGAGCGGGAGATCTGGGCGCCGGACCTCGAGAAGCGCGGCGAAGCCGCCCTGCGCGACCTGATCTGGACGCTGGTCAACACGCACGAGTTCATGTTCGTCCGATAGAGGAGAGCGCCATGAAGGACCTTGCCCGCGGTCTGGACGACGTTTCCCGTCGCGGCTTTCTGTCCAAGACGGCGCTCTCGATGCTGGGCGTCGGGGCGCTGCCGATGATGGACAGCCTGCTGCTGGCCCAGGACGTCGGCACCGTGCCGCTCCGCCCCGGCGCGAAGGCCAAGAACGTGATCTACCTCTACATGTCGGGCGGCATGACGCATCTCGACACGTTCGACCTCAAGCCCGGCGCGCCCACGCAGGGGCCGACGGAAGCGGCGAAGACGAGCGCCGACGGCGTGCTCATCAACAAGCTCTTCACGAAGCTCGCCCCGCAGATGAAGCACGTGGCGGTGGTGAACTCGCTGACGTCCAACCAGGGCGCCCACCAGCAGGGCCAGTACCTGATGCACACGAGCTACGTGCTGCGCGGGACGATCAAGCATCCGACGATCGGCTCGTGGATGTCGCTGATGATGGGGGCGCGGAACCCGACGCTGCCGGCGCACGTGGCCATCGGCGGCGGGAACAACGGGGCGTCGGCGGGCTTCATGGAGCCCAAGCACGGGCCGCTGCCGATCGGCAATCCGACGGCCGGCCTGCAGAACAGCAAGGCGCCGTCGGGCGTGAGCGAGGCGGCCTACGCGGCGCGGCTGAAGCGGGCGGAGGAGATGAACGACGCCTTCGCCGCGAAATACGACCACCGCGAGGTGCGCGGCTACGCGGACATGTACGACCAGGCGGTGCGGCTGATGTCGTCGAAGGACCTCGAGGTCTTCGACCTGACCAAGGAGCCCAGCGATCTGCGGCAGGCCTACGGCATGGACGCGTTCGGCCAGGGCGTGCTGCTCGCGCGCCGGCTGGTGGAGCACAAGGTCCGCTGCGTCGAGGTGCAGCTGGGCGGCTGGGACACGCACAACGAGAACTTCGAGGCGATGGAGAAGAAGCTGCCGGTCCTGGACGCGGCGCTGGGCACGCTGCTCTCCGACCTCGAGAGCCGCGGCCTCCTCGAGGAGACGCTGGTCGTCCTCGCGACCGAGTTCGGGCGGACGCCCGACATCCGGGAAGAGCGGAGCGGCCGGGACCACTACCCGAAGGCCTTCTCCGGCCTGCTGGCGGGCGGCGGCATCAAGGGCGGCCGGACCTGGGGCAAGACGGACAAGGAAGGCAAGGAGGTCGTCGAGAAGCCGGTCACGGTGCCGGACTTCAACGCGACGATCGCCCACGCGCTGGGCCTGCCCCTGGGCTTCGTGGTGCACTCCCCGAGCGGCCGTCCGTTCAAGGTGGCCGACAAGGGGACGGCGATCGCGGAGCTGCTCTAGGCGGAATCCGGAATCCAGAATCCAGAAGCCGGGAGAATCCAGAAGACGGAATCCGGAATCCGGGGGTGAACGCCGCTTGAGGCGGCGGCGATTCGGATCTACACTGGTCCGCATGGAGCCATCGGCGCAGTCGGTCCGCGAGTTCCTGTCCAAGCTGGTCCCGACGCAGGATTCGGCGGACTGGGCGACCTGGAAGCTGGCGGGCAGCTCGCTGGGACCCGACGCCGCGCCCTTCCTCCTCGAATTCCTCCGCGGCGGCGACCCGAACGAGCAGTACGCGGCCGTCGTCACCCTGCGGCTGATCGGCTACGAGGCCTGGGCCGACGGCTTCGGCCGCGAGCGCACCTACCGGGTCCGCAAGATCGGCGCCACCGACTGGGAGAAGATCGCGCCCGCGAATCCGCCCGGCGGCCTCACCCCCGGCCAGGACAAGTCCGCCTGATCGCCCATGTCGCGTCGCGCGGGGGCTTGAGAACGGGGAGATCCGGGTTAGATTAGGGGGGATGGGCTCCTCCGACCTCGCGCTCCGCACCTTTCTTTCCATGCCGGTCCCGTCCGCCGATTCGTCGGACTGGGCGCACTGGAAGCAGGCGGGCAGCGCGTTCGGACCTGAAGCCGCGCCCACTCTCCTGGAGGCCGTCCGAAGCGGGTCCGCGAACGAGCAGTACGCGGCGATCGTCGCCCTCCGCCTGATCGGCTACGAAGCCTGGGCCGACGGCTTCGGCCGAGAACGCACCTACCGGGTCCGGAAAATCGGCGCCAAGAAGTGGCAGAGGATCGTTCCCCTCCGCCCGCCCGAAGGCCTCACGCCGGGTTAACTCGCCGTCGTCCGGTTCCGGGTTTACCGCGGACGTTTCTTCCGCGGGGCGCGGGGCGGGGCGGACCAGATCGCCTGGAAGGCCTGGCGGTCGGCGGGAGTCGCCTCGCGGATCGTGTCCGGGGCCAGCGCCGCGGTCGCTTCGACGCGCTGGGCGATGTCGGCCGGCCCCACCGGCCAGAGCTCGGCCGTGAGCTCGACGACGAACGTCCAGCCCAGCTTTTTCGCGTGCTGGCGCAGGGCGACCGCCGCGAAGCCGTCCTCCCGGACGGAGACGGTGAGCTCGCAGGCGAGGACGAGCTTGAGCTCGAGGGTCAGCCATTCGAAGGGGACGTCGCCGCTGCGGGCGTTCTCGCGCTTCACCCGGACGCCGCGGAGGGCCCGGCGCCGCTTGAGCAGGGCGCGCAGGAGGGCGTCGAGGAAGAAGCTCTCGAACTCGGGGAGGCGTTCCGCGGGCCGGGGCACGGCGGGCTCAGGCCGGTCGGCTGGCCATCTCCAGCTGGGCGGCGACGAGGGCGCCCTTGGCCGTGGCGTTGAGGCAGTCCTTGGCCAGGCGGATGTCCTTGATCGGGATGGGGAAGTCGAGCGATTTAAAGACCTCCTTCGCCAGCTCGATGAAGTTGCCGGCGAGGGCGGTGCCGCCGGAGAAGACGATGGAGATGGGCTCCGGGAAGGTGGGCATGTTCTCCGCCGACCGGAAGCGCTCGGCGATGTTGTTGATGTTGTACTGCAGCAGGTTCCGGTAGTAGATCGAGATCGCGTCCTGCTCCCGGTTCTTCGGGCTCAGGAGGTCGAGGCCCTGCTCCTTGATCTGCGCCGCCTTCTCGGGCTTCATGTTCAGGTTCTGCGCCACGTTCAGGTCGACCCAGTCGCCCGAGCGGGCGGTGCTGAACGTCAGGGCCGGCATCGACTTGTAGACGACGCAGATGTTGAACATGCCGCCGCCGCAGGAGACGCCGATCCCCGTGAAGTCCTCCTCGGCCAGCTCCGCGAACGTGACCGCGTGGCCTTCCAGGATGTGCGAGGGCTTGTAGCCCAGCGCCCGCAGCACGGCGTCGAAGAGGTCGCGGTGGTACGCCACCGAGAGGTCGCTGTCGATCGGGTCGCCCGGCACCGAGTAGAAGCAGACTTCGTCCTCCACCCGCGGCTCCCCGAGGATCGAGCCGATCAGCAGCTTCATCACCGGCAGCGCGTCCTGCTCCCGCGCCGAGATCAGGCCGTCCTTCATTGGGCGCCGCGTCCGCCGGTTGATCACGTTCGCCAGCTCGAAGGCCTGCTCCCCGATCACGAACATGCGCTTGTTCTGCATGAAGTAGGGGACGTTCAGCTTCGTCAGCATCGCCTTCGTGAACGGCGTGACCTCGACGTCGATGAACACGTTGCGCTGCTGCCGGATCTCCACGACCCCGTCGGGCGTCGTCTCGGCCGCCACGAGGTTCACCGTCCCGACGTCCAGCCCCTTGCCGGCCCGGATCTCCGTCGCCGGAGGAGGGGGCGGCGGGGGAGGCGGCGGCGCGGGCTTCTTCGCCTCCGCCGGCGCCTTCGCGGGATCCTCGTCCGACGGCAGCACCAGCGTCGGCACGTACTCCGGCTGCTCCTCGAGCACTTCCGCGGAGGCCGCCTTCTCGAGGGTGACTTTCAGGCCCTCGATCTCCTTCGCCCGCGCCTCCGACTCCTGCCGCAGGCGCTCGACTTCCGCCTGCGCGTTCAGGATCTTCACGCGCGCGCTTTCCTGGACGTCGGCGGACTCGGCCTCGACCTCCTCCGCGCGCCCCTTCGCCTCGGCCAGCTCGGCGCGGACGCGTTCGAGCTCCTTGCGCATGGCGGCGGCGGCCGTCTCGCCCGCCCCGCGGGAGACCTCGACCTCGTCCTCGAGCTCGGCCAGCCGGGCGCGCAGGCGCGCGACCTCGGCCTCGAGCTCCTTGATGCGCGCGTTCGCGCGTTCGAGCTCCTCGACGATCTTGTCGTTGTTCTCGCGCAGGAAGGTGTTCTCGCCGGCGAGCTCCTCGGTCTTGCTGCGGAGCGCGGCCTGCTGCTCGTCGACCTCCCGGCGCAGGTTGACTTCCTTCTGCAGCTTGTCGATCTCGCGGAGCAGCTCGTTGCGGTCGGCCGCGGCCAGGTTCGCCTGCTTGGCGGACTGGTCGCGCTCGTTCATGAGCTTGCTGAGCTGCTTGCGGGAGTCGGCCAGGATGCGGGAGCGCTCCTCGGCCGTGGAGTTGCGGACGACCTCGTCGACGGCCTGCTCGATCATGCGCTGGAGGGAGGCTTCGTCGAGGACCTTGACCCGCTTGACGCCGCTGTTGGCCAGGCTGTTGACGTCGCTGACCCGGGCGTTGTCGGAGATGACCTTGCGGATATCGAGCTTCCGGTCGTCGCTCATCCCCATGATTCTACGGAATTGGAGCGGCGACCACCACAGATCCGAGTGCTGCCCGACGTCCTAATTCGGTGAGACGGGCCTGGCCGCTCCTTTTGGCGTGCGGGTGCGCCGTGCCGCCGCCGGAGGAGGTCGACCTCCAGCCGCGCGTCGACGGCCTGATCGAGGCCCTGAGGGACGACGAACCGGCGGTCCGGACGCTCGCGCGGGCCGAGCTGCGGCGGCTGGGTCCGCTGGCCGAGGGCCGCCTTCGGGCGAACGTCCGGCATCCGGACGTCGACATCGCCTCCCGCTGCGCGGAGCTGCTGGCGCGTCTGGAGACGCGGACCGGGGACGCGGGGGCGGGGCTGATCAGCAAAGTCGTCTACGTGGATCCGGAGGGCGGCTTCGTCGCCATCGAGGCCGGGCGGGCGGAGGGGGTCGCGGGCCATCGCTTCGAGATCCTGCGGGGTCGGCGCTGGATCGCGACCGCCTGTTTCGAGAAGTACCTCGGGGGGACCGCATCCAGGAGCAAGCTTCGGATCACGGCGGGGCGGGGCGTCGACATCCGCCTCGACGACGAGGCCGTCGGCTTCTAGGGGGGCTTTCCAGCACCCGCTCCGCCTGCTAGAATGCCCCTTTCCGGCTCCCATTCGGGTTCCGGCTTCCGTCTCGTCGGGTTCCGGTCTATGTGCGGCATCGTCGGTTACACGGGCGCGCGCGAGGCGCTCCCCGTCCTCCTCGAGGGCCTCCGGCGCCTCGAGTACCGGGGCTACGACTCCTCCGGCGTCGTCCTGCGGAACGGGACGGGCCTCGTCGTCGAGCGCGCCCCCGGCAAGCTCGGCGCCCTCGTCGGCCGCCTCAAGGCCGCCCCCCTCAAGGGCTCGACCGGCCTCGGCCACACCCGCTGGGCCACCCACGGCGGCGTCAACGAGGCCAACGCCCATCCGCACCGCTCCTGCGACGGCCGCATCGCCCTCGTCCACAACGGCATCGTCGAGAACTACGCCGAGCTCCGCCGCGAGCTCAAGGGCCACCGCTTCGCCTCCGAGACCGACACCGAGGTGCTCGCCCACCTGATCGAGCTCTACTACGAGGAAAACGGCCGCGTCCATCCGCTGCGCGCCGTCACCCAGGCCCTCGACCGCGTCCGCGGCAGCTTCGCCCTCGGCGTCATCTACGCCGACCAGCCCGACCTCCTCATCGCCGCCCGCGTGAACTGCCCCCTCGTCCTCGGCGTCGGCGACGGCGAGAATTTCATGGCCAGCGACGTCGCCGCGCTCCTGCCCTACACCCGCCGCATCATCCCCCTCGAGGAGGGCGAGGTCGCCAAGATCGACCTCCAGGGCGTCAGCATCTTCGACCGCAAGTTCAACCGCCGCCGCCGCCGCCCCACCGAAGTGGCCTGGAAGGCGGAGACGGCCCTCAAGGGCGGCTACCCGCACTTCATGCTCAAGGAAATCCACGAGCAGCGCGAAACCGTCGCCTCCGAGCTCCAGGGCCGCGAGAAGGCCCTCGACAACCTCCGCCTGCCCCGGGACGTCGCCCGCGTCACCATCGTCGCCTGCGGGACCGCCTGGCACGCCGGGCTCGTGGCCAAGGCGGCCATCGAGGAGCTCGCGCGCGTGCCGGTGGAGGTCGGGTTCGCCAGCGAGCTGCGCTACGGCGACACCCCGCTGGGCCGCGACGTCCTGACGATCGCGATCTCGCAGTCGGGGGAGACGGCGGACACGCTGGCGGCGCTGCGCCTGGCGCGGGAGGCGGGCTCGCCGACCCTGGCCATCACGAACGTGAAGGGCAGCACGCTGTCGCGCGAGGCCGACCAGGTGCTCTTCATGCGCGCCGGCCTCGAGATGGGCGTCGCCGCCACCAAGACCTACACCTCGCAGATCCTCTGCGCGCTGCTCACGGCGCTGCACCTGGGACGTCGCCGCGGCGCCCTCACCGGCGAGCGCTTCGAGGCGCTGCTGCGGGAGGCGCGGAAGCTGCCCGCCCAGGTCGAGAAGGTCCTCGAGGGCGAGGCGGCCGTGAAGAAATGCGCCCGGAAGTTCTCCCGCGGCTACGACTACATGTATATCGGGCGCCGCTACAACCTGGCGACGGCTTACGAGGGCGCCCTGAAGATGAAGGAGATCTCCTACCTCCACGCGGAGGGGTACGGGGCGGGCGAGATGAAGCACGGGCCGCTGGCGCTGGTCGATCGCAACCTGACCTGCGTGGCCATCGCGCCGCAGGGGCGCACCACCGAGAAGATGATCTCGAACATCCAGGAAATCCGGGCGCGCGGCGGCCGCGTGATCAGCGTGGCGACGGCCGGCGACCGCCTGGTGCGCTCGGTGTCGGACCACGTCATCGAGATCCCCGCCTGCGAGGAGATGTTTTCGCCCATCCTCGCGGCGATCCCGCTGCAGCTGCTCGCGTACCATACGGCGGCCGCCCTCGGGCGGGACGTCGATCAGCCGCGCAACCTGGCCAAGTCAGTCACGGTGGAGTAGACCGTAGACGGTAGACGGTAGACCGTAGGGCCCCCCGGGGGGGGCAGGGGGGGATTGCTACGGTCTACGGTCTACCGTCTACGGTCTACCGTCGTAGGGGAACGGAGGAGTGATGCGCTGTCTTGCCGTGCTTCTGGGGGCTCTCCTCGTCCAGGATCCGCCGGACGACGCGACGCGCAAGCTCGCCGAGCGGGCGGAGCGCGCGGCCGACTGGCTCGTCGACGCCGACCCGGAGCTCCGCGCCATGGGGCTCAAGGAAGCGCGCGAGCTGGGCAGCGCCGGCGTGCCGGCCCTCGAGAAGCGGCTCGCCGAGCGGGGGCTGCTGGACGTCGCCAAGGCCTGGCGCGAGTCCACGTCGAAGAGCGCGGCCTGGGTCCGCGAGGCGGAGCTGGAGGACGTCGCGGCCGACGACCCCGCCGTCGCGGAGCTGCGGAAGATCGACCGCGGGTTCGTCGACAAGTACGTCCGCGCGAAGTACGCCGAGGCGATGGGCTTCGTCCGGAAGAAGAGCTACCAGCGCGCGTACGAGCTGGCCGGGGCGATCCTGGCGCTGGAGCCCAAGGCGTCGATGGCCGAGTCCGTCCGCAAGCTGCGGCGCTACGCCGACGGCATGATCCTTCAGACCACGCTGCTGGAGGCGAAGCTCCTGCACGCGAAGCCGTCGTACGTCGCGGGCGAGCCCGTGGAGATCGCGCTCCGCATGAAGAACATCTTCCGGAGCGGCCTGACCGTCTCGTTCGGCAAGGGCGAGGAGGGCAAGCCCGCCCCGCGCGGCGTGATCGTGGTGGAGGTCGAGACGACCCTCCGCGACTTCTACGGCGCCACCCAGACCTGGTCGCGCAGCCAGGAGGTGCACGTCGACAACGAGATCCCGGTCGCGCCGGGCGGCCAGTGGGAGCGGACGTTCCTCCTCGACGCCAACCTCGAGGTGGGCGACCAGGAGCACGTGCGCGAGATCACGGTCAACGCCTGGACCCAGCCGATCGGGATCGCGATCGAGGGCCGCGACGCGGGGCGCCGCGTCCAGTTCGAGTCGGCCTTCCTGCGGATCGTGCCCAAGAAGTACGAGCGCTACCTGGAGAACCCGCTGGAGGGCCTGAGCAAGTCCATCGAGGACGGCGCGCCCGCCCAGCTGACCTACATCTGCTCGCGCCTGCTCGAGGGCAAGGACCGCGAGGCGGGGACGCGGAAGCTCGTCGAGGCCCTCGAGAAGACCGAGAAGCCGCTGTACCGCGCTTCCATGAGCTGGATCCTGAAAGGCCTGACCGGCCAGACCCTGGGCGAGGATCCCAAGGCCTGGCGCGAATGGCTGGACGCCAAGGGGAAAAAGACGAAATGAAGCCGCCGCGCGAACAGCTCCGCGAAATCCAGCGGGGCGTGATCAACCTGCATTCCGAGGAGGAGCTGCTCAAGAAGCTCGACCGCGGCGCGCCGCTCCGCGTCAAGCTGGGCGTGGATCCGAGCTCTCCCGACATCCACCTCGGCCACACCGTCGTCCTCCGCAAGCTCCGCCAGTTCCAGGACCTGGGGCACACCGCGGTCCTGATCATCGGCGACTTCACCGCGCTGGTCGGCGATCCGACCGGCAAGAAGAAGACCCGGCCGCAGCTCACGCCGTCGGAGGTCGAGGTCAACGCCCGCACCTACATCGAGCAGGTCCACCGCGTCCTGCTGCCCAAGCCGCTGGAGATCGTCCGGAACTCGGAGTGGCTGAAGCCGCTGCCGTTCTACGAGCTCGTCAAGCTCGCCGCCAAGATGACGGTCGCGCGCTTCATGGAGCGCGACGACTTCTCCAAGCGCCTCAAGGAAGGGGTTCCCGTCCACCTCCACGAGTTCCTCTACCTCGTCATGCAGGCCTACGACTCCGTGGTGGTGAAGGCGGACGTCGAGCTCGGCGGCACCGACCAGCTCTTCAACCTCATGGTGGGGCGCGACCTGATGCGCGACATGGGGATGGAGGCGCAGGTGGCGCTGACCACGCCGATCCTCACCGGCCTCGACGGGCACGACAAGATGTCGAAGTCCCTCGGCAACCACATCGGCGTCTCCACCGACCCGTTCGAGATGTATTCGCGGACGATGTCGATCCCCGACGCGAACATGAAGGAGTGGTACACGCTTCTGACGTCCCTGCCGGCCGACGAGATCGACCGGATGACGACGAAGACGCATCCGAAGGCCGCGAAGGACCGGCTCGCCCGCGAGATCGTCCAGGGCTACCACCCCGGCAAGGCCGACGAGGCCGCCCAGGAATGGGACAAGAAGTTCTCCAAGAACGAGGTCGTCGATCCCGTCGACCTCGACATCCCCGCGGGCATCGGCATGGTCGATCTGATCATGCTGACCAAGCTCTGCCCGTCGAAGAGCGAGGCCCGCCGCCTGATCGAGCAGGGCGGCGTCGAGCTCGAGGGCGTGAAGAAGCAGGACCCCAAGGAAGTCCCTCACGCGAAGGACGGGCAGATCCTCAAGGTCGGCAAGAAGAAGAACTATTTCCGTTTGAAGGTGAAGTAAGGAGATTGGACAAGTCTTCCCGGGAGTTTTGTCCGCGGACAAAACTCCCGGGAGGATTTGTCCGAGTACTGGATGGCGTCGTCGGCCGACTGGATCTTCGGGCAGAAACTCGTCGCGCTGGGGGTCTGCCCGCTGGCGGAGATCCGCGACGCGCTCGCCGAGGCCGACCGGGACAAGCGGCCGCTGGCCGACGTCCTCCGCGACCGCGGCGTGCCCGTCGGGAAGCTGCGCGAAGCCGGGGCGCAGGTCGCCGACCGCCCCGCGGCGCCGGCGCGACGTCCCCTCCCTGAAATCCGTCCGTCCCGCGTCCCGTGGGCGATCGCGATCGCGGCGCTGCTGGGCGTCGGCGTCTGGCTCGCGACGCGCCCGCCCGCGGAGTCGAACGTCGTCGACGCCGACCCGGACCGCGCCCCGCGCGAGGAGCTCGAGAAGCTCGCGGCCGCGGAGGACCTCGAGAAGGCGCCGGAAGTCGTGCGCGCCTACGAGGGCTACGGCAAGCGCTGGGCGGGGCTGAAGTGGGAGCTGCGGGCCCACGAGAAGCTCCAGGTGTTCCGGGCGAAGGCCGACGTCCCCGCGCGCGCGGCCCTCGAGGAGCTGGCCCCGAAGGAGGTCGAGCTGCTCGCGGCGGGGCGGATCGGCGACGCCCTGCGCCTCTACCTCGCGTATCCCGCGAAGTTCCTGGTGACGGAGGCGGGGAGCGCGGCGAAGGCGAAGATCCTCGAGCTGAGCCAGAAGGCGCGCGCGGCCTTCGTGAAGGGCAAGGCCGAGGCGGAGAAGCTGCTCGCCGACGGCAAGTTCAAGGCGGCCGAGGACAAGGCGGGCGCGCTGGCGGCCGTCGCCCCCGCCGAAGCGGCCGGCGAGATCGAGGACCTGAAAGTCCGGATCGACCGGGAGGCGCGCGGGGCGCGGGGCAAGGCGCGGCAGGAGGTGGCCGACAAGTACCTCGAGATCGACGGCAAGGTGAAGGCGCATCTCACCCGACGTCCGCCCAGCCCGCGCGGGGCGGCGCGGGAGATCCTGGCGTTCGTGACGGCGCCCTGGGACGAGACGCGACGTCCCTTCGCGCGGGCCGAGGGCGTGGACTACGACGCGGTGAAGAAGGCGGTCGAGGACTGGAACCCCGAGGCGCTGCGGGCGGCGGCGGAGGCGGCGCTGCCGGATCCGGAGTCGCCGGACCGGCTGTCGACGGGCGAAGCGGCGATCCTCGACTTCCGGGCGGCCGCGCTGGTGGAGCTCTTCTACCGGGACGCGCAAGCCGCGATGCGGAAGGCCGTCGAGTCGGGCGAAGCGATGAACCTGCCCGGGCTGGGCAAGGGGCGCTTCGAGAAGCAGGGGGAGACGACGGTCTTCGTGCGCGAGGGCGCGGGGATCGTGGAGGCGAGCGCGGTGCCGCTGTCGGACGAGGACCTGGAGGCGCTGGCGGCGCGCGAATCCGGGGCCGAGGCGGACCTGCGCGCGGGCTTTTTCTATTTCCAGTGCTCGCCGGGCCGGGAGGTGAAGGCCTACGACCGCCTGGAGAAGGCGCGGCAGGCGGGCGCGAGGGGCGTGCGGGTCTATCTGACGGGGCTGTATCTCGCGCGGCAAGTGGACCTGGCGAAGTCGCTGCGGACGAAATTCGAGGCGGCGGAGGACGTCTTCGGCAAGCGCCAGTGGCCGGCGACGCGCAAGCTGCTCGGGGAGATGCTGGAGCATCCGGAGCATCCCTTCGTGAAGGAGAAGCGGCCGCTGATCGAGAAGATGCTCTTCGAGATCGCGGACGGCAGCGACGCCGAGCGCCGCTTGTCCGCGCGGCTGAAAGGGAAGGCCACGATCCTTCCCGACGGCCGCGCGCGGATCGTCTACGACTTCGAGAGCCCCGAGCAGGCGGACGGCTTCGAGCCGCCGGGGGAGGACGAGGCGCGCGCGTTCCCGGGCCGCTGGAAGGTCGTCGAGGGCGGGCTCGAATCGTCGGCCCGCGAAGCCTCGGTGCTCCGCTGGAAGACGCCGCTGAAGGGGGACGTCGAGGTCGCCTACGACCTCACGCCGATCGCGGAGCCGCAGAACGTGACGGCGGCGCTCTACGCGCGGAAGGGCGGGCCGGGGCACTACGCGGTGGTGCTGGGCTTCGACTGGGTGGGGCGCGGGGAAGGGGACCGGGACAACTCGGCGGAGGACCGCCGCGGGATGCCGCGCGCGTGCGTGATCAAGTATCCGGTGAAGGCGGACAAGCTGCGCTGGCGCGAGGCGGACGAGTGGCTGCGCTGGCACGAGCGGCTCGTGGGCGAGCGGACGTCGAAGGAGCCCCTCAAGCCCGTCCTGGGCAAGACGCTGCGCCTGACGATCCAGCGGACGGGATCGCGGCTGCGGGTGCTCGCCGACGGGGAGGAGTACTGGAGCGGCGAGGACGCCGAGTACGCCGAAGGCTCGCTCGTCTTTTTCGCCGACAGCCGCTGCCGCCTCGAGGCCCTGGTGATCACCGGGGCCTTCGCCGACTAGCCATGGAGCGCGGGCCGCGCTGGACGCTTCGTCTGGCGGCGCTGGCGCTCGGCTCCACGCCCTTTCTTCACCTGATGTTCGCCCCCGCGGGCGGCGGCGTGTTCCAGCCCTTCCAGGACCTGCATGTCCTCGGCCGCATGTTCGAGCGCGCGCCGGCGGGCTGGCTCTTCTGCTGGGTGCTCCCGTTCCTCGCTTCGCTGCCGAGTTGGCGCTCGGACTGGGTCACGTCGGGCTTCACCTTCGCCGCCTATAGCGGCCTGATGATCAGCCTGCTGGGCGGGTGGTCGCCGTCTCTTCCGACCCTGGTGCTGGTCCTGGGCGCGTTCTTCCTCATCGGCCTCCTGTTGTTTCGATTGGAGGTCGAGGTCGTCGCGGCCTGGGCCCGGCTGCTCCTCGCGGTCGGGCTCCTGGCCGCCTGCGCGGAGCAGATGCTCGATCATCCGGCCCTGAGCGTCGGATCGGTCGGCGTCGGTCTGGGCGCCCTTTTCGCCGGTCTGGGCGAGTACATGGCCCTGCGGGGCGTCCCGGCCGAGGAGCCGGAACCGTCCGATCCCTAAAAGCGCCCCCGCCTCCCCCGTCGTTCCTGTTCCTGTACCTGGGGTCAGAAGCCCCGGCTGATCTTCATCTTGCCGCCGGCCTCGACGGGGAGCGGGGTCTTCGCGGCCTGGAAGGCCTCCTTCATCTGCGGCGCGCTGATGACGGCCGTCGAGCCGCTCTGCACGCCCTTGAGCAGCAGGCGCAGGTCGCCCGGGGTCGTCGAGGACGCCATCGCTTCCTCCGCGGTGATCGTGCCCGCGTTGACGTGCTTCGCCAGGGCCTGGTTGAAGGTCTGCATGCCGTAGTAGTCGCCGGACGCGGCGATGGCCTTCTCGATCGAGGAGGTCTTGCCGTCGTGGATCAGCTCGCGGATGGCGGGGGAGGCGATCATCACTTCGACGGCCGCCACGCGGCCCCGGCCGTCCGCCCGCCGCACCAGCCGCTGGCCGATCACGGCCTGCAGGGTCAGGGCGAGCTGGGAACGGACCTGGTGGTGCGCGTCGGTCGGGAAGGCGTCGATGATGCGGTCCAGCGTCTGCTTGGCGTCGTTGGTGTGCAGGGTCGAGAAGACGAGGTGCCCCGTCTCCGCCGCGTGCATGGCCAGCTCCATCGACTCCCGGTCGCGCATCTCGCCCATGAGGATGACGTCGGGGTCCTGCCGCAGCACCCGGCGCAGGGCCTCGTGGAAGGACTTCACGTCGTTGCCCAGCTGGCGCTGGTTGATCGCGCACTTCTTGTCCGTGTAGACGAACTCGACCGGGTCCTCGAGCGTGACCACGTGCAGCGGCTGCGTCTCGTTCAGGTAGTCCATCATCGCGGCCAGGGTCGTCGACTTCCCGCTCCCGGTCGGCCCCGTCACGAGCACCAGGCCCTGCGGCGCCTTCGTGATCTCCTTCAGCACCGGGGGCAGCTTCATCATCTCGATCGTCGGCACCGTCAGGGGAATGAGGCGGAAGGCCGCGCCGAACTGGCCCATCCGCTTGAACGCGTTCACGCGGAAGCGCGCGATCCCGGGCAGCAGGTAGGAGGAATCCGATTCGAACTGCTCCTCCAGCGTCCGGTAGCCCGGCCGCCCCAGCACCTGCAGCAGCAGGCTCTCCATGTCTTTTTCCGACAGCTCGGGCAGCGCGCTCGGCGTCAGGTCCCCCGAGATCCGGAACAGCGGCGGACGTCCGACCTTCAGATGCAGGTCCGAGCCGCCCGCGGCCACCAGCTCGCTCAGGATGTCGTCCACCTTGATCGGCCCGCCCGTCTCCACCGTCAGCCGCTCCAGCTCCTCCTTCGCGACGAAGTCCTGGAGGGCCTGGCGGGCGGCCATCGACATCCGCCGCGGATCGACGGGCTTGGCCACGAGGTCCGCCGCCCCGGCTTTCAGGGCGGCGACGACATCCTGGGGCGCGACCGCGTCGCTCATCACGACGACGGGCAGGCCGGGGAAGTGCTTGTGCAGCTTGCGGAGGACGTCGAAGCCCGCCCGGTCGGGCAGGGCCAGGTCGAGGACGACGAGGGCCGGGGGGGCCTTCGACACCGCGCCGAGGCAGGCCTCGCCGGTGTAGACGACCTCGACGGCGGCGCCGTCGGCGGCCAGGACGTCGCGGTTGCGGCCGGCGGACTCCGGGTTGGGGTCTACGAGCAGGATGGTCGGTGTGTTCATGCCGGATCTAGCGCAAGCGGCGGGCCACGCGGGGAGGCGGGGAGAGGGCGACAAAAATGTCGGGGATCAACCCCGAATGGCGGAGGTGAGGGCGGCCTCGTCGGGGAAGGCGTCGACCTTCCAGCGCTCGGGGTAGAAGCCCTGGGGAATCATGAGGGAGCCGAAGGCTTCCAGGGCCCGCTCCCAGGGGACCATGCCGATCACCTTGTCGCGGCGCACGAACGCCACCCGGTCCGCCCGCGGGAGCAGGGTCGGAATGCCTTCCGACCAGACCGCGTAGCTGGAGACCTCGCCGGAATCGGGGCGCTCGGTGGCCGTGAAGGTGGCGACGAAGAGGTCGAGGTCCCGCTTCTGGTGCAAGGCGTCGAGCAGCCCCTTCTGCTCGGCGCAGTCGGAGGCGTAGGAGAGCAGCTCGGCGCGCTTCCAGGCGGCGTAGGCGGGGTGGTCGGGGGGGAGCTCCAGGGGGGTCCAGCGCGAGCCGGCGAGCAGCAGGGGCCGGGCGCCCATGGGGCGGGGGCTTTCGTAGGCTTTCATGGCCCGGGAGAGGATCTCGAGGAGGCCCTCGGCGTCGTCGCTGCCCGTGACCAGGAGGGTGTCGCGATTGGGCACCAGCGCCACGTGCGAGCCCTTGACCGGGAACTGCCAGACGAGGTCGTGGAGGATGAGGCGCGAGGCGTCGTAGTTGTCGGCCCAGGGGGAGCGCCAGAGGCCGGGGCGCAGGGGCAGGAGGCGGTCCTTGCTGATCTCCCAGAGGTTGTCGCGGGCGGCCTCGAGGGCCGCGTCGAAGCGGACATCCCATTTCGCCAGGGCGTCGGTCGTGATCTCGAGCATGGAGTCGGGGAGGTCGTAGACGAGCGTGGCGCCCAGGTGGTCGCCGACCGGGCGGAAGGGCAGCTCCGGCACCGGCTTGCCCTGGGTCTGCAGCGTGATGCGGCGGTTCTCGAGGTACATCCGCTCCCGCAGGCGGGGGAGCAGCTTGGACCGCGCGTCCTGCCAGCGGTCGAGGGAGTCGGGCACCGCCCCGGCCTGGCGGTAGGCCTGGGCGAAGCGCTTGACCGCCGCGCCGCGGTCGCGCGCCTTCAGGTACTCGTCGTAGATGTTGCCGAGGTAGCACTGCAGGCCGCGCTCGCCCCCGACGTTGAGGCGGAACTCGGCGACGTCGAAGCGGATCGGGCGGGTTTCGCCCGCCTCCCGGAGAGCCTTCTCCATGAGGCGTCCGAACCCGGCCCGGTCGGTCGGCTTCCGGAAGAAGCTGAACAGGCCCATGGTCTTTGTGCGCCCCACACTCTTGGCGCGTCCTACGCTCTTAGCGCGACCCACATGGAGAAGAGCGCGCCGCGCCGTCCGCGAATGCCGAATTCATTCTAGTGGGTCGACGCGGGTTTTGACCGCCGGGAAAACCCTAGCCTCCGCTGAGGGCGTGGAGGACGCGGACCTCCTCCGCCGGCCCCAGCGGGCGCGCGAGGTCGCGGCAGACCTCCGCCCCCACGCAGACCAGCATCGTGGGGCGGATCCGGCCGGCCTCGTCGACGACCCGGAACCGCAGGCCCGGGAAGCGGCGGTTGAGGTCGTCGAAGAGCGCGTCCAGCGTCGCGCCTTCGGCCTCGACCTCCGACTTCCCGCCGGTGTACGAGTGCAGGACCGAGGACACTTCGACCTTCAAACGGAGGCCGCCTCCACGGACACGACGGCGGGGAGGTGGTCGGCGATGGTTTCCCAGCGCCCGCCTTCCGTCCGGCTGGCCCAGACCTGGCCGTTCATCGTCCCGAAGTAGAGTCCGAGGGGGCGCAGGCCGTCGTGCGAGAAGCAGTGCCGCTTCACGGTCCACCAGGCCTGGGCGGCGGGGAAGCCCTTGGCCTGCTTCTGCCAGGACTTGCCGCCGTTCTTGGTGACGAAGACGGCCGGCTTGCCGCCCACGCTCGTGCGGGGCCAGACCTCGGTGCCGTCCATCGGGATGACCCAGGCGACGTTCGGGTTTTCGGGATGGAGGACGATCGGGAAGCCGATGTCGCCGATGGCCTTGGGCATGTTCTTGCCGATCCGGACCCAGGTGTCGGAGGGCCGGTCCATGCGGTAGATCCCGAAGTGGCTCTGCATGTAGAGGCGGTCGGGATTCCGCGGATGGATCTGCATGCGGTGCGGGTCGTAGCCCGAGAAGTCGGCCAGGGGATCCTTCGCGTACGGCGACTCGACGCCCTTGTTGAGCGGCGCCCAGGACGCGCCGCCGTCGGTCGACTCCAGGCAGCCGCCGGGCGAGAAGCCCGCGTAGAGGTGCTTCGCGTCCCGCGGATCCACGAGGATCGAGTGCGAGCTGGGGGCGTCGGGCGGCTGCTGCTCGGGGATGCCCTTCCATTTCGCCCGCATGGGATTCTCGTTGAAGCCCTTCACGCCCTCCCAGGTGGCGCCGCCGTCCTCGGTGCGGAAGAGGCCGTGGGGCGACGTCCCCGCGTACCAGACGCCCGGCTCGGTCTCGTGTCCCGGGGTGAGCCAGAAGACCTGCTTGACGGTGTCGCCGACCTCCTTCGCGAAGGCGGGGGGCGTCGTCGCTTCCTTCCAGGTCCTGCCCTGGTCGGCCGACCGGAAGACGGTGGGGCCGAGGTGGCCGGTGCTCGAGGCGACGAGGATCGTCTTGGGGTCGCGCGGATCGAGCACGGCGTGCCAGGCGATCTGGCCGAAGAAGGCGGGCTCGCTCTGGGTCCACTTGCGGCGGCGCGGATCGCTCGAGAGGATCCAAAGGCCCTTGCGGGTGCCGGCGAGGACGATCACCTTTTTCATGCGGGCAGCTCCTTTTCTGAGGCGGCGACGATGACCGCGCAGGCGGCGTCGCCGGCCACGTTCACGACGGTCCGGGCCATGTCGAGGAGGCGGTCGACTCCCAGAATCAGCGCGATGCCTTCGAGGGGGATGCCGATCGGGGTCATGATCACGGCGAGCATGACGACGCCGGCGCCGGGGATGGGGGCGGTGCCGATCGCGGCGAGGACGGTCGTCGCCAGGATCGCGGCGTTCTGCCCGAGCGTGAGGTCCATGCCGTAGACGTTGGCGATGAAGATGGCGGCGACGGCCTGGAAGATCGCGGTGCCGTCCATGTTGACGGTGGCGCCCATGGAGAGGCAGAAGTTGGTGATGGGCATGGGGACCTTGAGGTTCTCGTGGACGACCTTGAGGCTGAGGGGCAGGGTGGCGGCGCTGGAGGAGGTCGAGAACGCGGTGAGGAAGACGTCGCGGAGCCCTTTCCAGAACGCCAGGGGGCTCATGCCGGAGAAGAACCTCACGGTGACCGGGTAGAAGACGAAAAAGTGGACGGCCATGACGCCGAGGGCGGTGATGAAGTAGGCGAAGACGGAGAGGAGGATCTCGGGGCCGAGGGTCATCACGACCCGGGCCATGAGGCCGAAGACGCCGAGCGGGGCGGCGAGCATGATCAGATGGATCAGCTTGAGCATGACCTCGTAAAGCGATTGTGTGAAGTCCGCGAAGGGTTTGCGGGCGGCGTCGGGGAGCAGGCTGGCGGCGACGCCGACGAGGACGGCGAAGACGATGATGGCCAGCATGTCGGGCGGATCCTCGGTCATCGCCGCGACCGGATTCTTCGGGATCGTCCTCTTGATGAAGCCCCAGACCGTGAACTCCTCGCGGGCTTTTTCCGAGCTCTTGATCCGCGCCGCCGCCTTGTCCTTGAACTCCGCCTCGAGCTTCACGCGGCGCTCCGCCGAGAAAAAGCGCGACGGCTTCACGACGTTCGCGGCCGCGATGGCGAGGGAGACCGCCACGACCGCCGAGACCAGGTAGTAGACGATCGTCTTCAGGCCGACCCGGCCGAGCTTGCGGGGGTCCCCCAGGCTCAGCACCGCGCCGATGAGCGAGGCGAGCACCAGGGGGATCATGACCATCGACAGCGCGCGGATGAAGAGCTCGCCCAGGGTGTCGAAGAACGGCAGCCAGGCCTGGGGAAGCAGCGCCCCGGCCAGGCAGCCGAGGACGATGCCGCCGAGAATGAGATGGTGAAGTTTCAACGAGGGTTAATGGTACAATCCGCCGCCCCATGGACAAGCTTCCCGTCGTCGTGATCGTCGGCCGCCAGAACGTCGGCAAGTCCTCGCTCATGAACGCGATGGCGCAGAACCGCACCGCGATCGTCGAGCCCACCCCGGGCGTGACCCGCGACCGCGTGAGCTCCATCGTCGCCTACGGCGGCCGGGCGTTCGAGCTCGTCGACACGGGCGGCATCGGCCTGAAGCAGGGGGACCCCTTCTTCGAGGAGGTCGAGCGCCAGATCGAGAACGCGATCGCCGAGGCCACCGTGGTGGTCTTCGTCGTCGACGCCCAGGCGGGCCTGACGTCGCTCGACCGCCGCATCGCCTCGCGCTTCCGCGACAAGACGGTCGTGCTCGTCGCCAACAAGGCGGACAACTCCGAGATCGAGAAGAACCTGCCCGACTTCTACGCGCTGGGCTTCGGAGCGGCCCTGCCCGCCGCCGCCGCCCACCGGCGCAACACCCGCGACCTCCTGGAGAAGCTCTCCTTGATGATGCCGCCGGCGGCGGTGCCTCCCCGCGGCCTCCGGATCGCCGTCGTCGGCAAGCGCAACGTGGGGAAGTCGACGTTCGTCAACGCGGTCGCCGGCGAGGAGCGCGTCATCGTCAGCGAGATCCCCGGGACCACCCGGGACGCGGTGGACGTCGTCATCGAACGCGACGCCCAGCGCTACGTGCTCATCGACACGGCCGGGCTGCGGAAGCGGCAGAAGGTCGAGAACGCGATCGAGCTCTTCAGCCAGGTGCGCACGGAAGAGGCGATCCAGAGGTCGGACGTCGTCGTCTTCATGCTCGACATCATGGAGAAGGTGTCGGAGGTCGACAAGCGGATCGCCGGCGCCCTGGAAAAAGAGAAGCGGCCGGCCGTCGTGGTGCTCAACAAGTACGACCTGGTCCCGGCGAAGAACACGCCGGACGAGTTCCTGAAGTACGTCACCAAGGCGATGCCCGTGCTGCTGTACGCGCCGGTGCTGATGATCTCGGCGAAGAAGGGCATGCGCGTCTGGGACGTCATGCAGACCTGCGTCGAGCTGAACGCGCAGGCGGGCGTGAAGATCCCGACGCCCGAGCTCAACCGCGCGCTGGACGCCGCGGTCCGGGCGCGGTCGCCCTCGGGCCGCGGTCCGCGCGCCGCGAAGATCTACTACGTCGCCCAGAAGGGCACCCGGCCGCCGCGCTTCATCGTGTTCGTCAACGACGCGCGCTCGTTCGCGCCCGACTACGTCCGCTATCTCGAGAACAAGCTCCGCGAGTACCTGCCGTTCCACGAGGTCCCGATCTCGCTGGAACTGCGTGGGAAGCAGAAGCGGCCGGTAGACCGGAGACGGTAGGCCGAATCCGGAATCCAGAATCCGGAAGCCAGGGGAAGCCGGAAGGCGGAATCCGGAAGCCGGGGGAATCCGGAAGAAAGCGGGACAGCTACCAGGGGCGCTCCAGGCCGTCCTTGCCGAAGCACAGGCCCGTGGGGCCGTCGGGGCCGAGGGCGGCGAGGGCTCGGGCGATGGGGACCACGGAGACGGGATCCTCATCGGTCTCCAGATTCATGCGGGTCCGCGCCACCCCCGGATCCAGCGCGTTGACCCGGAAGGCCGCGCCCAGCTCCAGGGCGAGCGCGCGCGTCAGCATGTCCAGGCCGGCCTTCGACACCCCATAGGCCCCGTAGCCCTCGAGCGCCACGCGGGCGAGCCCCGAGGTCACGTTCACGATACTGCCGCCGGTCATGATCCCCAGCGCCGCCCGCGTCAGGATCAGCGGCGCCGTGAGATTGTTGTCCAGGGTCTCCAGCCATTCGTCCAGCGGCTGGTCCAGCAGCCGGCCCTTGTAGAGCACCGCCGCGTTGTTGATGAGGACGTCGAGCCCGCCCCAGTCCCGGTGGATCCGCTCGACGAGGTCGCGGACGGCGCGTTCGTCGGTGACGTCCGCCGCCTGGGCCAGCGCGCCCGCCTTGCGGAGGGGGTCGAGGTCCCCCTCGCGGCGCGCGCAGGTGGCGACCTTGGCCCCGTCTTTCAGGAAGGCGAGCGCCAGGGCTTTCCCGATGCCGCGACTTCCGCCGCTGATCAGGACGCGCCGGTCCCGCAGGGAAGGAGCCGGGTCGAGGACGAGCCGCCCGATGGCGCTCATCGGAGCGCCGCCCTCGTAACGCTCCCGCGCGAGGCCGGTTCTTCAGGATAGAGCGGAAGGAGACCGTCCATGAACCAGGCCATTAAAGACATCATGACCCGGGAAGTCGAGTGCGCGACGCCCGACATGACGATCCGGGAAGCCGCCGAGATCATGAAGGCCAAGGATATCGGCTCGCTCCCCGTCTGTGAAGGCCGCAAAGTGGCGGGGATCCTCACGGATCGCGACATCACGATCCGCGCGGTGGCGGCGGGGCGGGATCCGAACTCGACCAAGGCCGGCGAGATCATGAGCGGGCAAATCGTCACCGTCCGCGAGGACTCCGACGTGAAGGAAGCCGAGCGGCTCATGCACGACCATCAGCTCCGCCGGCTGCCCGCGGTGAACGCGCGCGGCGAGCTCGTCGGCTACCTCGCCATCGCCAAGATCGCGCGCGAGGAGAGCCCGGAACGGACCGGCCGGGTCCTCAAGGGCGTCTCCCAGTCCTCCCGGCCCGCGCCGATGGAGCCGGCCGCGAAGCGGCCGAAAAGAAAGACCGGCTAGCGCACCTTCCAGAAGTGGAGCGGGCCGGTCACCCGGCCCGACGCCGGGGCGTTCTTCAGGATGAGCGCCCCGCCCGCGGCCAGCGTGCGGCCGTCGGCGGACAGCGCGAGCGAGGCCGGAAAGAACAGGCCCGTCCCGGGGCCGGCGTAGGTGACGGGACGTCGACGTCCCCCCTCCCAGAGTTCGATGCCCGCGTCCGCGCCCACGAGGAGGACGTCGCCGGCGAACTCGAGGCAGGGGCTGTTGTCGTACACGGCTTCCAAAGTGCGGACTTCCTTCGCGCCCTCCCAGAGCCGGACCACCTTGTCGCCGGCGGTCGCCAGCGTCTTGCCGTCCGGGCTGAACGCGGCGGTCCGTCCGGCGACTTCGTAGGCGACCTTGTCGTTCGCGACATCCCACACGCGCACCTGGCCGTCGTGGGGCACGGCGACGTGGAGGCCGTCGGGCGACACCGCGGCCCAGGCGGGATCGCGGGCGAGGGGGATGAAGACCGGCTTGCGTCCCTCGATCGCGGCGACGAGGCCGCCCGGCTTGTTGCCGCCGCGCTGGATGGAGACGGTGGTGAGCGCGGCGCCGTCGCGGGACCAGCCGAGCGCGATCACGCGGGGGGCGTCGAGCCGCCGGGTCGTCTCGCCGGTGACCAGGTTCCAGACGGCGGTGTCGACCTCGCCGCCCACGGCGACCAGTCCGCCGTCGGGGCGGAGGGCGAAGGAGGTCGCGCGATCGCCGAGCGTGTGGAGGACCTTGCCGGTGTCGAGCCGCCAGACTTTCACCACGCGGTCGGGCTCGCCGAGCGTGAGGGCGAGCTTGCCGTCGGGGCTGAGCCGGATCTGGGTGGTCTTGTGGGGATGGGCGGGGAGCGCGCGGCTGGGGAGGTCCTGGAGGAGGGCGGCGACGAGAAGGAGCATGAATGAAGTACGCTCGTGTATCTCCGCGGATACTCCATTTCCGCGCGGAGGGAGCGGCGCGCGCCGGGCCGCGGATTTGCTGACAACGCGGCATGAGGAAACTCCCGCTTCTGCTGATCGGCCTGACCGCCTGCGGGGCTCCGCCCGCGCCGGCGCCCAGGCGCTCCGAAGTCCTCCAGCGCCTCGCCGCCGGGTACGAGGCGTACGGGAAAGTCGACGACACCCTCCGCTGGTCTCCCGGCCTCTGCTCGATGCCGCCTCCTCCGGAGCCGCGGATGAGCGCCGCGGGGGCGTCGACGCCCCACGGCCGGAAGCTCTACCACCTTTACGCGAAAGACTGGGACGCCTACACGAAGGGCGGCGCCCAGCCGGAGGGACAGGTGATCGTCAAGGAGGCTTGGGAACCGCTTCCCGGGGACAGGCCTGGAGCGAAACAAGGCCTCTACATCATGCTGAAGACGTCGGCGGAGGCGGTCGACAGCGACGCGGGCTGGGTTTACGGCACCGTGACGCCGGACGGCCGGACGGTCACGTCGGTCGGGCGGGTGACGTCCTGCATGAGCTGCCACGTCGACGCGCCGAAAGACCGGATCTTCGGGCTCCCGGGGCGGACCCGTCGGCCCGGCAGCTAACGCTTCTCGACGAACTCGAGGGCCTTGTCGAATTGATCGGCGGGGGGCGGGGCGTGGCCCAGGCCGTCGATCACCATCACGGCCGCCCGCTTGAAGCCCTCTTTCTTGAAGCCGTGCTCGTAGACCGCCTTCGTGTTGGTCAGGTTCATGTCCTTCTCGCCGGTCATCAGGACGAAGCGGCTGCTCGTCTTGGCGATCTTCAGCGCCTCGTCCACCGGGATGTAGTTGCGCTGCCAGACCTTGCCCGGCTCGGAGGGGATGTCGAGGTAGAAATTCACGCCGCAGAGCGGGATCGCGCCCGCGAAGAGGTCGGCGTACGCGACGCCCAGCATGCTCGCGATCCGGCCGCCGCCCGAGAAGCCCGAAACGTAGACGCGCTCGGGGTCGACGTTGTAGCGCTTGTGCATGTTGAAGCCGGCGTCGATCGCGAGGCGGAAGCGGTCGTAGGAGTTCCGCTCGTTGCCCGCCTTGTACGGCGAGACCGCCAGCAGCTTCCGCTTTTCGAGCGCGGCCTCGTAGCCCGCCGGCAGGCCCGCGCCGTCGCCGGGATTGATGTAGACCAGCAGGCCCCATTTGACGTCCTTCGCGTAGGACGTCGGAACATACAGCCGGAACTTCTCCTTCTTCACGTCGTAAGGGCCGGGCTTCTCCCGGTTGCGGAAGCGGGCCTGAACCTCTTCCGGGTCGGAGTGGGGCGGGGAGGCGTCGAAGACGACGTCCTGGGCCAACGCCAGGAGCAACAGGATCATACGCGGATGTCCTCGTTCTTCCGGTCGCCGACGACGAAGCGCCTGTAGAGATGGCGTTCGCCGTCGACGACGTCCTTCGTTTTCCCGACGAGGACGCACTGGCTCGCGGGCTGAGGCGACTCCTCCCAGTCCTGGATCTCGAGCCGCTCGCCCTCGCGCGTCTGGCAGTAGAGCACATGGTCGAAAGCGGCCGTGGCGTGGACCTTTCCGTCGTGGATATGAATGGTGGGGAAGAACAGTTTCGACGGGTCAGCGCGTGGAAAGTCGAAGGCCATCGGATGCACGTTCTGCGCGCCTCTCTTCAGCTTGAAGACCGCGAAGCCGAAGCCCTTCACGGGCAAGGCGTCCCAGGTCGTCGGCGGGATGCGGAAGCGCTCGTCCAGGCGGTCGAAGTCCTTCACAGACGGCACGAAGGAGGCTTCGAAGTCGCCGACTTCGACGACCGCCAGAGCGCGCTTGGGCAATTCGCGCGCGGGCTCGGGCGCTGACTTGGGCTTGGGAAAACAGGAGTCCAGAAAGTCGAAGAACGCGGGATACTCCTTGAAGCTGATGAACTTGAGGGCGTCTTCGGGACTATTCGCGGGAACGGGGAGGGGCAGGATCATGGCCACGTCCTTCACCGACGACTTGGTCATGGCGTAAACGAGGTATTGCCGGCCGTTGTTTCCGCTCCGGGCGAAGATGCGGGTCTTGCTGACCGACTCGACCTCGGGATGGAAGCAGCACATGGGGACCTCCCTGCCTACTGTACGGACCCGACCCGCGGCTTTTCCAGAAAGGCGCGGAGGCTCTTGAGCTGATCCGGGGGGAAGACCTTGAAGGCCTCGGCGGCGTCGATCATGTGGCTCCACGTGGTCATCGCGTGGAGCGTGATCCCCGCGGGAAGGGGGGTCCCGTCGTAGAACACGACGGCCGCGTGCTCGACGATCGCGCCGGCGCCGCGCAGCGCCTGGAGGGGGGCGGAGAGCGAGGCCGCGTCGTCCTCGACGAGCAGGACCTTCTGGCCGGGTTTCAGCTCGCCGACGAGCGGCAGCCCCGCCAGCTCGGCGACCCACGCGCCGAAGGCGTCGCCCGCGACGGCGTCGAAGGCCTGGTCGCGCACCGCCTCCGCCATGTGCCAGACGATTTCGCGGCGCTCGTCGACGAAGGACGTCAGCTTCCGGGCGTCGACGCGCGCCGGGCTCATCGCCTTGATCGCCAGCAGCAGCTCGCTGGCGCGTTTGACTTTCGCGCTGACGTGGATGGTCATGTGACGAAAGTATCAGTTCAGGAGGCCGGTCGCCAGCGATCCGCCTTATGAGGTCGTGGGACCTGGCTTCTCCTTCGCGCCTTGAACGGACGCGAAGCACGCGTAGAGGGTCCAGACGCCTCCCCATGCCGACAGAAGTAGGCCCCAGATGCTAGCCCCCTTCAGCAGCACTGGCCATCGCCGCTCAGGAGAGGGCGGATCTTCGGGTGGAGGCCCAACGAATAAGTGGGGATTGGCGAACAGCCCTATCCCAAAGAACAGGGTTGTGACAGACAAGATCGCCAGGACCACCATAGGCCAATTGCGGCCTCTCTTTAGGAACACCAGAATGACGGGGCCGACGAGCGCCAGCGCAAGCCCGAGAGATCCGAGGACAGATCGCGCGGGTTCGGTCATGCGGTCTCCGGAACCGGCTACTGTCTACTGGCTACGGGCTACCGTCAGCGGGCCGATTCGACGCGGTTGCGTCCGTTGCGCTTGGCCATGTAGACGGCCTGCTCGGCGCGCTTGAGGAAGGCCTCGGGCGTCTCGCCCGGCTTGAGGACCGCCAGCCCCACCGAGACCGTCGCGTGCATCGCCTCGTGGTCGGCGTTGAAGTCGAAGCGCTCGACGGCCAGCCGCAGGTCCTTCGCCAGCGAGATCGCTCCGGCGAGGTCGAGCGCGGGCACCAGCAGCGCGAAGGCGTCCTCGCCCAGGCGGGCGGCCGCGCCGTAGGTGCGCGCGATGCCCCCCGCCTCCCGCAGCAGGCGGTCGCCGGTCTCGTGCCCGTAGATCTCGTTCTTGTCCTTCAGGTTGTCGATGTCCATCACCAGCAGGGAGAGCGGCGTCGAGGAGGCCGTCGCGGCCTTGACCTCCTCCTCGAGGCGGGCGTCGAAGAACGACCGGGCCGGCAGCCGCGTGAGGGTGTCGGCCGTCGTGCGCTCGAAGAAGCGGGCCGCCTCGAGCGCGACGGCCGCGTGGGCCGCGAAGAGGGCCAGCGCGCCTTCGTCCCGCGCGGTGAACGGCTCGCGCGACGACTTGTCGGTGACCGTCAGCACGCCGTGGGGCCGGCTGCCCGCGCGGGCCACCACCGGCGCGATCGCGAAGGACTCGGTGGAGTACTGGCGCCCGGCGGTGGGGCGGTCGACGGCGTCCACGACCGCCGGCCGCGCGTCGGCGAAGACCCGGCCCGCGAGGCCGTCGCCGGGCTTGATGCCGATGCTCGGCCAGAGCGCCGGATCGACGCAATTGGAGGCGGCGACACGCAGCGTGCCCGAGGGGGCGTCGAAGAGCAGCAGCGAGGCCTTGGTGCACTCGAAGAGGCGGCAGGCTTCGTCGACGGCCGCCCGCGCGGCCTCGTCCTCCGAGGCGAACTGGGACAGGCGGCGCGACGCCTCGCTCATGCGGGCCATGCGACGTCCGAAGGCGATCTCCCGCTCGTGGGCGCGGGCGTTGTCGACGGCGATCGCGGCGGGCTCGGCCGCGGCGGCGAAGAAGTTCAGCTCGTCCTCGGACCAGGGGCGGGCGCGCTCGACGAAGAGGATGCCGATGAGCCGCTCGGCGCGCCGCAGGGGCGTGGCCATGAGCGAGCCTTCCTTCACCGAGCTCAGCTCCTGGACCGCCTGGTCGACGACGCTCCGGGGGGGCGGCGCGCCGCCGGCGGGCCGCTCGGCCTTGACGGCGAGGCGGCCGCGGTCGTCGGCCAGGAGCAGGACGCTCCGGTCCGGCCCGAGGATCCTCTGGAGCTGGTCGAGGAGGCGGGCGCCGACCTCCTCCAGCTGGAGGCTGGAGTGCGCCGCGGCCGTCAGGCGGCAGAGGCTCCGGAGCGCGTTTCCGTCCAGCGCGTCCGTCGACTCGCTCGCCGCCGCCGCCGTCAGCCGTCGCGTGGACGCGCCGCTGTCGACGATGTCCGCCGAGATCGGATCGTCGCGGAAGACGAGGGTCGCCCCGCCGATCGTGAGGGCGTCGCCGTGCTTGAGGGTCCGCTGCTCGCCGGCCATCGCGATCGTCCAGCCCGCCGCGCTCCGGCGGAAGACGGCGGGGCCGAGCGCCAGGCCGTCGGTCAGCGCGACGGACGAACCCATGCGGGGGCCGCTGGTGAACGCGAGCTGGGCCATGGTGGCGGATTGTATCACCGGGCGGCGGACCGTAGAATACTCAGGATGAGAGGGGCAGTACTCGCCGCGGTTCTCCTCACGGGGGCGCAGGACGTCAAGGAGGAGCGGGGCACCTACCGCCTCAGCTGCTTCGGGCGCGAGGCCGGCGAGGAAACCTGGCGCCTCAGCGAATTCGACACCGGCGCGATCGTCCTCACCTCCAAGGTCAAGTTCGAGGTCGAGGTCCAGGGCCAGAAGCGCGGCTACGACGTCGACACCAGCCTCACGATGTCGAAGGGCTTCGCCCCCGCCCGCTACGCCGGCTACCACAAGGCCGGCCGCGAGGAGAAGCTGATCAAGCTGGAGTGGGAGAAGGGGAAGATCCTGTCCGACGGCCAGCGCCCGCGGCCGACGAAGGCCACGCATCTCCTCGACAACAACACGGTCGCCCAGCTGCTGCCGATCCTCCGGACGCCCGGCGCCCCGAAGAAGGTCAAGGTCTACCGGCCCGCGCAGGCCCAGGACCAGGACCTCCTCATCGAGGACCGCGGCGAGGCGATGCTCGCGGGCCCCGACGCCTCGATCCGCGTCCGCGAGCTCAAGATCACGGCCGGGTATCTCGACGTGATCGTGCACGTCGACGACCGCCTCCGCGTCCTCCGCGCCTGGCACGCCCAGACCGAGGTGCTCGCCGAGCTCGAAGGCTACGCGGGCTGGAAGCCGGTCCCGCCGCCGCCGCCGGGGGCCGTCGAGGAGGAGCTGCTCTTCAAGAACGGCGAGATCGCCCTCGCGGGCACCGTCACGCGGCCCAAGGCGCCGGGCAAGGTCCACGCCGTCGTGATCCTCAGCGCCTCCGGCCCGCAGGACCGCCACGGGCACGTGACGCGGGGCGGCGACGGCCTCGAGCGCTTCGCCTGGGAGGCGCCGGAAGCGGACCTCTACCGCGACATCGCCGGCGCGCTGAAGGGTTTCCTCGTGTTCCGGTACGACGACCGCGGCTGCGGCAAGAGCGGCGGCACGTTCACGACGGCGCGGCTGGCCGAGCTCGAGGCCGACGCCGAGGCGGCGATCCGCGCGGTGAAGGCGCGGGGGGACGTCGACCGCCTCCTGCTCGTCGGCCACGACGAGGGCGGGCTGCTGGCGCTGCGGCTGGCGCCGCGCGTGGGGGCGTCGGGCGTCATCACGCTGGCCTCGCCGGCGAAGACGCTGGACGTCGTGCTGCTCGAAAGCGCCGGGCGCGCGCTGAAGGCGCAGGGGACGTCGGACGACCTCATCGTGAAGATCCTGGAGAAGGAGCGGGCGACGCAGGAGCGGATCCGGACGTCGACGGACGACACCCTGGAGGTGGACGAGCGCCGGGTCTTCGTGGGCTGGATGCGGGATCGCTTCACGCTGGATCCGCTGAAGGCGGGGACGCCGGCGGCGGTGTTCCACGGATCGCGGGACGAGGTGGTGTCGGCGGAGCACGCGGCCTTTTGGAAGGCGCCGTCGACGAAAGTCCTGCCGGGCCTCGACCACGTGTTTCGCCGCGCGGGCGGCCCGGTGGACCCGGCGTTCCTGAAGGCGCTGGCCGACGAGTGCGTTTTGCTGACGAAGTAGGTCACGGTCACGGTCAAGGTCAAGGAAACGCGGGGGAATCCCACCGGATGGCCCGGGGGAGCGAGGCGGCGAACTGTCTGTTCCGCGGGCCGGTGCCCCCCCGCGAAGCGGGGGGGCGGAGGGGGGGTGAAAAAAGTGGACCCGGGCGGAATCGAACCGCCGTCCCAAGGCGAATCAGCGACCGCTATCCTACGCGTGTAGTCGACGTTTTATATCGCCCTTCAAGCTCCCATCGACGGGATCTTGAGGACCTCCCGGCGTTAGCCGTTCACCAAAGGCGACCCGCCGGTCTTCCGCCTCGGCATATCCCAATGTTAACGTCCTTCTGATCCCATCGCTTGCGCGACTATGGGAAGGAACCAGGGGACGGGTGGCTATTTAAGCCGCCAGAGCGAATGCCGGCTTGGCATTTAAAGTTGTGCTCGATGTTTTACGTGGCCAACGAGCGTCCACGACGCGCTGCAAACCGTTTCATCAACCCGGTCGAAACCAGTTCGGGCCCCACTTGTAAAAGAACCGTCTTATAGGACGTCGGATGTCGACGTCCGTTACTTCATCATGCGGCGCTGGATGTCGCGCTTCGCGTCGCGTTCCTTGATCGACGCCCGCTTGTCGTACTGCTTCTTGCCGCGGGCGAGGCCGAGCTCGACCTTCGCGTAGCCGTCCTTGAAGTATAACGAAAGCGGGACGATCGACCATCCCTTCTCTTTGGTCTTGCTCTTGAGCCGGCGCAGCTCCTGCCGGTGCACCAGCAGCTTCCGGACGCGGTGCGGCTCGTGGTTGAAGTAGGGGCCGGCCTGCGGATAGAGCGAGACGTCCAGCCCCACCAGCCAGAGCTCGTCGTTCTGGATCTTGCCCCAGGCGTCCTGGATCGTGACCTTGCCGTCGCGGATCGACTTGACCTCCGATCCGGTCAGCACGAGGCCGGCCTCCAGCTTCTCGACGATCTCGTAGTTGAACCAGGCCTTGCGGTTCCGCTGGATGACCTTGATGTTGTCGCCTTGCGGCGCCTTGTCCGCCATAGACCGCCGATTATACCGTCGCGGGAGCTTCCTGTCGCGGGGGCTGGGGGGCGGACTCCGCGCGGCGGGCGCGGACGGAACGGTTGCCGAGGACGAGGAGGGCGGCGGCGAGGAGGACGGAGAAGCCGGTGTGGCCGGCGGGAATGGGGATCCCGGCGGCGGTGAGCGGGAACTCGCGGCGCTGCGAGGAAAGGTCGAGGGCCGAGAGCACGGACGCCACCGGGCTGAGGAGGAGCGTGACCGGGCCGCGCACCCCGCGGGGATCCTTCAGGTCGCGCTCGATCTCCCGCGCCACCGTCCAGTGCAGCCAGGGCGCCAGGGCCAGCGCCAGCGCGCCGCAGACGAGCAGCGTGCGGACGAGCAGCGGACGTCCGGGGAGGGCCGCCGCGAGCCAGCGCCCGTAGAGCGCGCAGACGAGGCCCCAGGTCGCCGCCGTGCCGCAGGCGAGCGCCCAGGGGAAGAGCGCGGGCAGGCCGCTCCACGCGCCGCGGTTGAAGCCGTCGGTCAGCGGCAGCAGGCCGACGAAGAGCGCCGCCGCCGCCAGGATCGACAGCAGCGCGGCGAAGCCGGCGCCCGGCCCGCCTCCGGGCCGGAGCACGACGGGCAGGCGGCCGCACCCGCGCAGCAGGTGGGGCGGCACGACCGCCTCCTCGCAGGCGAAGAACGACGCCACCAGGCCGACGATCAGGCAGGACGCCGCCGCGAGCGTCAGGCCGTCGGCGCGGATCCGCAGCCCCGTCTCGGGCGGCAGCTCGTGGCGGAAGGCGACGACCCCGATCGCGACGAGGCCGGCCGCCGCCAGGAACGAGAACGCGCGCAGGTTGGTCGAGCGGTTGGCGAACAGCGGCTTGAGGCGGTTGACCGCGTTGATGAAGAAGAGGCCGAAGAGCGCGACGGCCAGGAAGCCCGGCACGACGTGCACGTAGAGGACGCGGTCGAACAGCGTCGCCGTCGCCCGGTTCATCCAGGTGCCCGGCGAGACGAAGCCGTAGGCGAGGGCGGCCGCCTCCGCCAGCTCCTCCCGCTCGTTCCCCAGCAGGCCCAGCAGCAGGGCCGCGCAGCCCCCGCCGAGCAGGGCGACGCCGTAAACGGCCGCGACGGCCCGCTGGGTCGACGCCGCCTGGGAGGAAACGAAGAGGGCGAACGCGACGACCAGGGCCGACAGCGCCATGAGGAAGGCGTAGTTGGCGACAATCTGGTAGACGGTGATGCCGCCGAAGAAGAACGTGAGCCCGACGAGCGGGACCATCGAGACGAAGAGCGTGAAGGTCTGGAACAGCGCGGCCGTGAACTTGCCCCACACGATCTGCCGCGCCCGCAGCGTCGTGGTCACGAGCAGGTCGTGCGTCAGCGCCTCGCGCTCGAGGGTGATCGACGTCGCCGCCAGGCCGGGCACGACCAGGAAGACCACGCCCAGGTGGAGCATCTGGGTCACCAGGAAGATCTTCTGGCCGACGTGGGACGGGTCCACGAAGCCGCCGACATCGCCCACCTGCCGGGCCTCCGACATCGTCACGCCCAGCCAGACGAGCAGCCCGGCCGCGAAGAGCGTCAGCACCGCCATGTGGGCGGCGAAGAAGCGCGCCCCGCGGAAGCTCCCCCGCAGCTCCTTGACCAGGATCGGGTTGAAGGCGCGTTCGAGCCAGCCGGCCACGCGCGCGTGCAGGGGCTCGGCGATCACGCGACGTCCCCCCGCGTCAGCTTCATGAACAGGTCCTCGAGGTCGGTCTTGACCTCCGTCAGCCCCGCCACCGGCACGCCGGCGTCGAGCGCCGCCCGCAGGAACGAGGGGATCTTCTCCCGCGGCTCGGAAAACGGCAGCAGCACCGCGCCCCCTTCGATCTTGGGCTCGCCCGCCCCGGGCAGGCCCTTCAGCGCGGCGGCGGCCGCCGCCGGGTCCCCGAGGACCTCCAGGCGCAGCACCGGGCCCGGCTGCAGGGCCGCGCGGATCTTCGCCAGCGGCCCCGAGGCCACCACGCGCCCGCGCTCGACGATCGCGACGGCGGTGCAGACGTCCGACAGCTCCGCCAGGATGTGCGAGGAGATGAAGATCGTCTTGCCCATGAGCCGGAGCTCCTTGAGCAGCGCGCGGAACTCGATGCGGGCGCGGGGGTCGAGGCCGTTGGCGGGCTCGTCGAGGATGAGCACCTTGGGATCGTGCACCAGCGTCTTCGCCAGGCAGAGCCGCTGGCGCATCCCCTTCGACAGCTCGGCCGTGAGGCGGTCGCGCAGGCCGCGGAGATCGGTGAGGTCGAGGATGCCCTCCAGCGTCCCCATCCGCTCCCGCCGCGAGAGCCCGTAGGCCGCCGCGAAGAAGTCGAGGTACTCCCAGACGGTGATCCGGTCGTAGACGCCGAAGGAATCGGGCATGTAGCCGATCAGCTTGCGGACCGCCTCCGGGTCCTCGATCACGCTCTTGCCGCCCACCCGGATGTCGCCCTGCGTGGGATCCAGGAGCGTGCTCATGATCCGGATCGAGGTGGTCTTGCCGGCGCCGTTGGGGCCGATGAAGCCGAAGATGTCGCCCTCGGCGACGTCGAACGTGATCCCGTGCACGGCCCAGCGGCCGTCGAAGCTCTTCGCGAGCGAGCGGCACTCGATCACGAGCGCTCCTTCCGCACGAAGAGCACCGAGACCGAGCGGCTCTCGCCGGACAGCCGCGCGTTGACCTCCGCGCCCGGGCCGTCCTCCCGGATCACGCAGACGAGAATCTCCTCCTGCTGGACGACGCTCCGGCCGTCGTCGCGCTGATAGAGCAGGCGCAGGCCGCCGAGCGGGCCGCCCAGCACGCGCGCGCCGAGCGAGCGGTCGTCGAAGCCCAGGTCCGCGATCGGGGACCAGCGGGCGGTGTCGAGGGGGGCTTCGACGTCCCCTCCGGGCGCGATCGCGCCGACGGGGGAGGACCAGCCGCCGCGTCCGGCGCGGACGAGGATCGCGCGCTCGATCGAAAAAGCGGAGCCGTTCTTCACGCGGACCTTCCCGTTCCGCAGCTCCCAGCGGACGCCCGCGCCGAGGTCGGCGACGGCCCGGGTCTCGAACGCCCAGCTCTGCCACTGGCCGATGGGCACGCCGCGGAAGGTCGTCGAGGCCCCTTCCTCGGTCTCCAGGGCCGCGGCCCGGTCGTGGCGCTCGTCGGGGTTGAACAGCGCGCGGTCGACGGGCAGGGCGGCGCGGCCCGGCGGCGAGCCGATGTCGTAGGCGCGGGTGGAGGGCGAGAAGACCGCGGTCAGCCGCGTCTCGCGCGCGCAGGCGAGGCCGGGGGACGTCGCCAGCACCCGCAGCGAGGTCACGGTGGTGGTGCCGCCCTTGATCAGGTAGGCCAGGCCGAGCGTCAGGCTCAGGAAGAGCAGGGAGATCGCGGGGACGGTGGCGACGAGCAGGAGGGTCATCCGGAGCCGGCGGAGGATCAGGTAGTTGACCGGGCCGATCACGGCGAGGTACAGCAGGGTCAGGCCCGCCAGCAGCGGCCACGACGGATACGGATTGATGAGCGAGAGCATGCGGCCGAGGACGTTGCCGCGGCGCACGCCCTGGCCGAGCTCCGGCGGGAGGCCCGCGCCCGACGCCCACTCCAGGTCCGCGCGCTTCGCCCCGACGATCAGGGACGTCATCAGCTGGACCGTGCCCGGCCAGCCGTCGAACGGCGCCTTGACGAGGTCGAACGGCAGCGCGATCACCTGCCCGAAGCCCGCCTCGTAGCGGACGATGCCCGTGTCCTCGAGGCCGGGCAGCGAGGGCGCCTCGCGGATGGGCATGAAGCGGAACGGCGTCTTGCCCTGGAAGGGGCCGAATTTGGCCGTGAGCGCGGGCAGCTCGGTCCGCGTCTCGGCCTCGCCGGTCCGGATCTCGACGATGGCGGCGATCGCCGGATGCGCGAGCCCGCCTTTCGCGACGCCCGGCGACAGCACCAGCGTGCCGCCCTGGCGGACGTAGTCGCGCAGCGCCTGGCCCTGGTCGGGCGAGAGGGCGTCGAGCGGCGCGCCGTGGATCAGGATCATGCGGAGCGGGGCGAGGCCGACCCAGCGGTCGGGCAGGCGGTCGGCCGCCATGCGGGCGACCTCGACCGTCGAGCCGCCGGCCTTCCAGCCGAGGCCGAACGCGGTGTCGGGCGCGGGATCCGACGTCACGAGCCCCACGAGGATCTCGTCCTGCGCCCAGGAGCGGCCGCCCGCCGTGAGCGTGAAGGTCGCGAGCTCGCGGCCGCCGGGCCCGCGGATCGACATCACCGGGCGCGTCGAGAAGGCGGCGGCGCCGAGCCGTCCCGTGGGGAGGTGGAGGCAGAGGCGGCGACGTCCTCCGGCGGGCACGGTCTCGCGGCGGACGACGCGCGTCCGCGAGGCGTCCTCGTCGATCACGATCTGGACGTCGAGGTCCTTGGAGACGGCGCTCTGGAGGTCGACGTCCAGCGGCTGCCATTCGGCGTCCACGGGGCGGCCGAGGCTCCACTGAAGGTTGGCGACGATCTCGGCCTTTTCGGCTTTGGGGGGCCGGGCGGGCTCCTGGGCGGCCACGAGCGCGAGAAGGGCGGCGAGCATGCAGAATATTAGACGATGGAGAAGGCCCGGGCCGACACAAAGAGCCCGCGGAGGAAAACCATAAATCGGACAGTACGATTTATGGTTTTTTCTAGCGGCGCCGGAAGCGGGCGCGGG
>DASVNH010000019.1:0-44652 GCA_036383955.1 Planctomycetota bacterium
GTAACGGGGACAGGCTTTTCCCAAGAGAAAGGAAAGCCCATGCCTGTCGAAGCTGTTCCGAATACCCAAACGCATCCGGACCTCGCGCCATCGGTCTCCATGATGAAGGCCGTGGGCCTCGACTGGTCCGTGGCCCTCGAACCCGTACACGATGTTCGGGGTCGCGTGATCCCTGGGGCCCGTGCGCTGGTGCGCACGGACCGGATGGAAGCTCTGTCCGTCGTGGGAACGGGCTACCGGCCGATCCAGAACGCGGAAGCGTTCCGGTTCGCCGAGCTTCTGATGGGAGAAAGCCAAGCGGCGTATGAAGGGGCCGGCGCCTTGGATGGCGGCCGGCGGATCTGGCTGCAGGCGAAGCTGCCTGGGGACGTGTGGGTCCATGGTGAGGACAGCGTGCAGAAGTATCTGCTCCTGACCAATCCCCACTTCCGGGGCAGCTCGCTCTGGGTGATCCTCACGGCCCGGCGGCTCGCTTGCGAGAACATGCTCTTCGCGGCGATGCGGGAAGCACGGCCCTATGCCGTGCGCATCCGGCACACCGGCGACATCGCCAGCCAAGTGGCTGAAGCCCAAAGGGTGCTCGGGATCAGCCTCAAGTACTTCGACGACTTTGGTCACGAGGCGCGGCGGTTCGCCGGCCAGCAAATGACCGCGAATGCCGTGAGGAGGTACTTCGAGGAGTTGGTGCCGGACCCTATGGGGGCCGACCCGGGCAGGGCCGCGGCGACTCGGGAGACGCTTCTTCGGCTCTTCGAGAGCGGAAGAGGCAGCGATCTCCCCGGCGCTCGCGGAACGCTCTGGGGAGCACTGAATGCGGCGAGTGAGTTCGTCGACCATGAGCGGCCGACTCGCGGAAGCAGCGGAACTCCAGAGGGCATGGCCCGCTGGAAGTCCGCCGTCTTCGGCAGCGGCAGGGCGCTCAAGGAGCGCGCATGGCGCTGGGCGCTCGCGCTGACGGCCTGAACTGATTCAGGCTGGGAAGCCACTCTCAAAACCCAGAAAGGAGGTCTACACACATGGCTCCTCCATATGAAGAGCCTCCCATCGACCCCATGAAAAGAGCCCGGGTGCGGGAGGTCGCGTACCACACCGTCAACAGGCTGCTCACGTCGGCCGGCCTGGCGCTGGCCCTGGCGGGCATCAGCCCGCGGTCCGCTGAAGTTGAGGCAATCCGCCGGGCGCTGAGGGCGGTCAACATCGCCGGCGGAATTGAGCCAGTCGTGTCGGCAAAGGAGGCGATCCGTGCTTTTCCCCCAAGAGGCGGCCGATTCCCCAGAAGCGCCGGATAGGCCGAGGGCTCAGGTCGCCCCGGCGACTCAGATCGCCAAAGTTCAGGCTGACTTGGCCGCGTTGCTGGATGATGACCAAGCCGTTTACTTTCGCTTGGGACCGGAAGGCGCCGTCCTGTCGGTCAAAGGACGAGGGACGTTCGCCTTCGGCGAGTCCTTCGGCCGCCGCTGGCACGAGATGACCCCCGAGAAGCGAGCCCACGCGGTCCTCAGCTGGATCCGGAAGGCGGCTCAGTACTGCCGTGTCCCTCGGATCCGCTGGCTGTCTCATGGTCCGGCTCACGATGACCGGGAGATGGCAAGGCACGGTGAGCGGTAGGTGTCATCCACTCAGCCGTTCCCCAACTCAGGAGAGCAAAGCATGAAGGTCAACGAGAAACGTCGCGAGGAAGTGCGCAAGGAGTTTGTCCCTTTGGGCAAATACCGAGTGCGCTTGCTGGTCGACGCTGACGCCCTGAAGAAGACCCTGGATGTCCGCGAGTACGTGAGCTCTCAGTCGTTCGAGGGCTTCACGCGTCGTGGGATTCGCCTGAGCGAACGCGCTCAGGTGGAGCTGCTCCGGGACACGCTCTCGGAGTTGCTCGAGGATTCTACCTTCTAAGGACAGGCATGTAGTACGGGACCGGGAGCGCGTCGAAGGACGCCTCCCGGTCCCCTTACCCACGCCCAAGCATGGGCTGGCTGGCGTTTGTCGGCGAACTTGCGGATATTCGCTTAAATCGAGATGGGGGGAGGTGGCTCAAGCTCATAGCCCATGTCTTTAAGGGCTTGCGCTGAAAGTTCCCTGATCACTCGCCATTCACGCTTCGTTCGGAGGCCTTTGTCGACCCAAAGGCTTGGGCTATTCTTGGAGCTCATTCCCGAAATCATCGCTTCGACGGCCCTATCTATCCCTCGAACCATTAGAACGGAACGTCGCCCGCTTCATCGGCCACGATACCAATGTCCATGACGTTCACCGCTCGGTCAAGCCGATCGATTTCGTACTCCAAGAACACATCTACGGTGCCTTGCGAGGTTTCCAGCGTACGGGATAGCACAAGGGTTCCTTGCACATACGGGAACGGTCGGCGTGTTCCGGTGTTCCAATCAAGGTCGGTGAGCGCTTGCAGGTGAGCGATGATCTCGCGGAGAGAGAAATGCGAGAATTGGGAGCGCAGTTTGTCGAGGACCGGACGAGCGAAGTAGACCCTAAAGAGCATCGATCAGATCTTCGATGGGGATTCGATCCCCTTCTCGAAGAGCCGCGCGCGATGCGAGGTAAGTGTCGAAGTCCAGGCCCGTTTCCCGAGCGATCGAGCCATTGACCACGTCCATCCGGAGTTCGGCCCCAGGCTCAGCGGAGATCATCGGCTCCGTGCTGTAGACGAAATCAAGCAGCTGCCGCAGTGGAAGCCGGCCGAATTTTTCTATCACGCTCTCCACGATGTGCCGCTCCGTGGAATCCAACGCGCGGGCTTCCGCTAGTGGCGCTGGGACGGTATAGCGGTAAGCGTCCCACTCCTCGTAGCGACGCTCCTGCACTCCTTCTCCTCCGAGGACTTCCAAAGTGTCGTAGAAGGCGCGATCGAAAGGACCGTGGTCTCCGAACCTGTAGGTGTAGCTCGTGATGGGCCGCCCGATCGTCTTGCGGGCGAAGTAGTCGGACAGGTAAGCCAGCTTGATGAGCTTCGTGCGGCCAAGGTTCCCTTCCAGCCTGGACAGAGCCGTGGCCAGCACCTCGATGGTCTTTTGATCACGTCCCGGCATACATCCTCCTCAACCTAATCCCCCTTGCACCAGGGAGCCCAGCCTTGCGCTAGGTACTGCTCGGAAAGGCTACTCCGTATAAGGGCGATTCTACGCCATTTCACGAGAGCACGCAACCGGACCAAGAAACTTCAGTCCGATCATCTCCAAGCGCTTGGTCTGCCAGGCAAAGGGCTGGCTGGCGTCTAGCCCGAGCTGAAAGGCGGACTTCCGTTCCTAAGCCGAGTGACCAGGAAACGCGTCTGTAGCCCTGGCAGCGGGCCTCAACAGGGCGGCAAGGCGAACAACGTCCTTGGAGCTCCTGCTGAACTGATCGAGCATCTCGCCGAGCTTGTCCCGGCTAATCAACTCGACTCCATTGCTCGCCGCGAGGTCCAGCGCGGCTGGCGTGAAGTACTGATTGGTAACTACAGCAGCTCGGCTACATGTCCAATGAGCTCTGGCCGCGACCACTTCCTGCACGGCATCGTTCCCCACATTCCCGGCGTAGAGCTTCGATTGGATCACGAGACGTTCACCGCCCCGCTCTACGATGACGTCCGCTCCCTGATCTCCCCTTTTGGGGGTAGCGTGCAAGGCAAATCCCCGACTTTCGTAGACCATCCCGATGAGGTCCTGGAACAGGAAAGGATCCATCACATCGATCATCTCAAGCGTGATGATTCCTCCGGGCCCCTGTTTGATCGCGTCCAGATGCTGCTCCATACCACGCACTTTCCTCTCGGTCCGCGCGCGTTCAAGCCCCGCTTGGATCGATTGAGAATCATGCGGCTTGCCATCGCTAGACAGATGGTGTTGAAGGAACGGAAGGAGGTCTCCGGGGCCATCCAAGCCCTGAATGTAGTTCAGGTAAGCTTCGTAGGCATTCACTCCATCCGTCTTGGCGCCAGCGAGGCGCCCGGCAAACTCGAGCCAATCCCTCCGCAGGCAACTCGCATCCAGGAAGATCGCCATAACTTCGGACTCAATGACGACACCTTTCCTGGATAGGAGCAAAGAAAGAGTCTCGCGTTCCTCAATCCCGATAGTTGGCCGCCCGAATCTTGGGATGTGATTCCTTGCAAAGAATGCCCGCATATCGTCGTCGATCCTCTCCGATGGGGAAGTTTCGTTGCCACTGGCCGCCCCTATGGATCCATGAACCTCGACAAACTTCTTCCTCGTCCAAGCTAGATAGGCGAGGAATGCCAGGATTCCCAATCCCATCGGGATTGGCAGAAATACGATCAGCCAGGAGCTCCAAGCGAGCATCGCCAGACAACATATGGCCGTCAGCGCCGCCAAGATGAGGCCAGCATAGGCCCGTCGTGCTTCCGTCGTCTTGGATGCCTTGAATGCCTCTTGGTGTTTCTGATCGGAGCCATCAAGAACACTCGCCACCGTAAGACCGATCGTCTCGCTTCCACAACGAGGGCACGGTTCGACGCCAACGAAAGAGTCCTTCCAGCATTGCCTGCACCTTCGCAGCTGTGGAGCAGCCGTCTGATGTGGTAGATCGATGAATTGACGCCGGAATCCTCGACTTTGTTCGACGAACTCTTCGACGTTTCCCAAAGAGGTCCCCATATCGACCTGTTGCTGATGCTTGCCGGTTCATTCCTAGTCTAACCCGACATTCGGCAGCGCGGCAGAATAGCCCCCTTGCCTTGCCATCCGCTAATCCGCGCCCATAGAGATCGATTAGAGTCATAGTATCGACATGGCAGATCCGGCTCGCTTAGTCATGTCCAATCGCAGCGTTTCGAGATCCAAAGCAAGAGAGGTCCTCATCAAAGCCCTGGAGGCTGCTGGACTAAAGCAACCAGACGCCGGCTGGGATGCTTGCAGCCTAAGCTACGGCAAGCCTGAGAAGCGGAAGAGCGTTCCTTTCGCAACGCTGATCGCGGAGACAATTGAATCCGGTGTTCCGAGGACATTGCAGCGCCTCGTGGACGCGACCGATCCGGTGTTCGGTGGAATGCTATCGACTTTGGCGACGACCAGCCCCGCAATCAACATAAGCGTTACCCATGGGGGGAAGACTCATTCTCTGATGGGGCCAGCGCAACTCTGCGCAACGGTGACCCTCCTCACGGGCGATATCTTGCATCATCGCGACGCGGCCTGCGCGACAAGTGGCACAGAGATCGCCGCGACATCGCGGCACTTCCGCTCCTACGTGCTTTCTTGCTGCGCCCTGGTTGAGGCGTTCCTGAACACCTATGTAACGATGGCAAAATGGGACGGACCGGAACCTGATTCTTTCCTTCAGCTCAAACGTCCGCTACCTATCCGCACGAGGCTTGTATGCTGGCTCACTGCCTTTGCGGAGCAGTCTCGCGACGCCATCGTGGGAACCGTGCAGTGGGACCACTTCAATAAACTCCGCATCATCCGCAATGAAATCGTCCATCCTCCGGACACTTACAACGCTTTCCACCTCAAGACGACAGCGCATCAGCTCAACCTCGTCAGGGAAGGCGTTGGTGGCCTACTCCGACTGCTGCGCCAATTGGCTGGAGAACCCTCACACCTCTTCATCGAGCAACTCCGGAATGCCCCAGAAGTTACCTACCAGGCGCGAACTCGAACTGACTCCACGAAGGGCTAGTTAGGATTCAATCGACACTCCCTTATCCCCCCCCGTATCAACCTTGTGCTAGAAGTGGCCTGAGCCGCCGGCTGGCCGCATCGAAGCAAAGCTGGCCATGATAAAGGGGCTTGCCTGAGTGAGGGCGGTGGGCGTTTGAGGAGTCGATAGCTGACCGCTATTTCCCTAGCAAGTCCGGCTTGGTGATGCGCTCCACGTTTTCCTTCAAAACCGTCGAGCTTCCGGTCGGCAGCTTCAGCACGTACTTGCCGTCCGCCTCTTCGTAGGAAATGACTTTGATCTTGCCGCCACCCTTGAGATGAAAGATCCATTGGGCTTCATTGGCCGCGGGAGCGGGCTGAGCGACAGGCGGCGAAGCTGGATTTGGAGCAGCCGACGGCTGCGCGGGCGTAGCCGGAGCCGCGACACCCCGCTTCTTCGCCCAGAAGGCCTCTATGCGCAGGTCTTCGACGCATTCGTCGGACGACCAGAGAAGGCTACCGCCAAACCGAAGCCTACCCCGGCCGTCGAGAATGAAGGTTCTCGAGAGACCCCGGACGCCGTACTCCTTGGCTGTCCGCGACTCATAGCCCTTCGACTCGCAGAGCACGGTCCAATCCTTGCCGAGTCGCTGCGCGTACCCGACGAGAGGCGGCTTCTCGTAGTCTAGACTGACGGCGATTGGGACTACGTCCCCGGTCGCCTTCATCTTCTGCCCCACCTGAGCCATTCTTCCAACGGAAGAAGCACAGCCTTTTCACCACGTGGCGGTGAAGTACAGGAACACGATCTTGTCCTTGGTATCCGTGCTCCAGGAAAACGACTTTGAACCGTCGTACATGGGAGCCGTGACCGGATTGGAGCGTCCGAGAGTCCTGGCATCCACCTCCACGTCTTCGCGCATGGCACCCAGCGGGGAATCAGGCCGCTCCTTGACCAGGGCCCGAATCAGCGCGACCAGCTCGTCCGTCTTGAGCGCGAGCGCCGCGTTGTAGATCGCGTCCTGGTAAGCGCCCTCGACGTGACGAGGATCCAGGATTCCAGACTTTAGCCGTTCCTTGGTGAAGACGATGGCTTCGGCGGGCCGGCCCGTCTTCCGGGCGAGCCTAGCCATCCAGCTCAACACCACGTCCCGCGACTTGGCGTCCAGGTTCGCCTCGAGCGTCTTCTTCAACCCGACGTATCGTCGGTCAAGCTCGTCCGCGTTCTTGATCGAGTCCACGAACAAAGGCTCGAGGCCGGACAAGAGCTTGCCGATCTCCTTCGCGTCCGGCTCCTGGGCCAACAAGAGCAAGGCCAGCACGATCATTAAACTAAGTATAGCCGGGGAACCGCGCGGCCGGTGAGGCCGGCGTAGCCGGCTGGCCACAGGCCGGACAAAGCTCGGCCAAACCCCGGTGAACCAGGTCGGCCCTTGAAAATGCCACGCTGCAGGCCCCGCAAACCCAGGCCTCGGCTTGCACCCTGCCCCACCGATCGAGCTCAAGGGCCTCCCGGATCTCCTGGGCGATGAGCGTGGCCGCGTGGAGAGCCTTCACTTCATTCCTGAGCCTCGCCGGGTCCCTGGGCTCGCCCCGGGCTTGGGGGAAGAACAGCTCCGCCAGTCGGCGTGCCCTCGCCTCCGGCGTGGGCGCGATGGGGCCGTCGTTCTTCGCCACGCGCTCCCTCTCCCACCCGCTTGAATTCCGCTATTGACTCAATCGTAGCCCGGGGCTGTGGCCCATGCTGACGCGGCGGGTGCCTTCCATATCCGGTACGTTTCCCCGCCACTTCAACCTCCTTCGCCCGCGATGGGAGATGGATGGATGACCTGACATTGTGAAATGGAGAAGGGCATGAAGAACGCATGGCGCCTGCTGGCGGGACGCGGAAGGCTGGAGGAGGCCGATTCCGAGATCTTTCCCCCTCCCCAGATCGATGCCGATCTCGACATCGAGGCCAGCCCCCAGGGGTGGGCTCTCTCTTGGGGCACCGGCCCACGGGCGTTCCGGCAAATCTATCCGAACTTCCCAAAGCTCCTGAGCGGGCTGTTCGAAGAAGCCCTCCGCCGGCGTCTTGTACTCAAAACGGCCTCGGCGCCGGTAAAAGGCCTGGAGGCCTTCGCTGAGCAGCTACGGGCCGCGCTGGGCGAGGCACGCTGGGTCTGCCGGGAAACCGTCCGGCAGGTGGGGCACCGCATGAGCGTGGAGGGTCCTCGAAACGGGCGCAAGTTGACGCCCACGACCCGCGGGCCCTTCCTCGCCCTTCTGGGAGGTTTGAGGGCGATCCAGAAGGAGTCATCTCCTTCGGCCAGCTGAGCCGCCCGGTGCAGCCCGCGGGATCGTCCGCTCCTCGAAGCTTGAAGTTCCCCGGTTGACAGTTCTCCTCTCCAGCATAGGATCGATGGATATGAACGAGAAACCCGAGCGCCAGATGTTGTCGGTCAAGGAAGCGGCCGCCTGGCTGGGCATCTCGGCCTTCACCCTCTACACGTGGGCGCAGACCGGGAAAGTCCCCTACTACAAGATCGAAAAGCGCGTCCTCTTCGGTCGGGACGACCTCTGGAAGTGGCTCGAAAGGCATCGTCGCAACGCCGGTTAGGGCGGGTCAAGGTCGCGGGTATCCGTCGCCAAATTGCGAGGGTAGGACATGGCCGTCAAGAAGCACGGCGACACGTACTGGATCGACTACTACTACCGCGACCAGGCTGGGCGACAGTGCCGCAAGCGCGAGGCCGTCGGCCAGAACAAGAAGCTGGCGGAGGACCTCCTCCGCAAACGGCTCGGCGACATCGCCGAGCGACGCTTCTTCCCCGACCGGGAAGCCAAGCGCGTGCGCTTCCGCGAAGCGGTCGAAGAATTCCTGACCTGGGCCAAGGTCAATTGCCGACCGGCGGGCCACCGCAGCTATTCGAACTACGCGGCCAACCTGATGGAAGCGTTCGCGGAGCGGCACCTGGACCAGATCACCCCGCCGGACGTCGAAAAGTACAAGGCCGCGCGGCTCAAGACCGTGTCCCCGTCATCCGTCAACCGGGAGCTCGCCACCCTGAAACGCCTCTATAACCTGGCCCTCAAAGGCCAAATCCTCCACGGCGTCAAAGTCGCGGAAAGCCTTCCGCGTCGAATTGGAATGCTTCGGGAAAATCCGAAGCGTCTCCGGTACCTGACCGAGAAGGAGTACATGGAACTCCTTCTCTCGGCCGACAAGGTCCGGCTTCGCGACAAGCGGCGCCTGCGGCACATCGACATCAAGCCGATCATCATCACCGCGGTCCACACGGGGATGCGCAAGAACGAGATCCTGGACCTCAAGTGGAGCGAGGTCGACCTCGCGGGCCGGGTCATCACCGTCCGGGAAGGCAAGTGCGACAGCGAGCGCCACGTTCCCATGAACTCCGCTCTCGCCGCCGCGTTGGAAGCGATCCCGCGCCGGATCGACAGCCCCTACGTGTTCTGCCACGCCGACCAGGGGAAGTACGCGGGCCGGCGCTTCCGTGAGCTCAAGACCCGCTGGGAACTGGTCCTCAAGGAAGCGGGCATCGAGAACTTCCGCTTTCACGACCTGCGCCACACCTGCGCGAGCTGGCTGGTCATGAAGGCGGTGCCGCTCAAGACGGTGCAGGAGATCCTCGGGCACAAGTCGTTCATGACGACGCTGCGGTACGCGCACTTGGCGCCGGAGCTTCGCAATGAGGCCGTCGAGAAGCTCTCGGAGATCGGCTATGGACACATTTTGGACACCAAGCCCCCCCCGCCGGGGGGGCTACCCCCCAAGGCCGTCGTAAACGGTTGGGGGAGAGAGGAAAATGGTGCGCCGCGGGGGACTCGAACCCACGACCCGGTGATTAAGAATCACCTGCTCTACCAACTGAGCTAGCGGCGCACGTACCCTTTTCCTCGGGCAGGGAGGGACAATTATAGTGTTGTCGCCCGCCGTTTCAAGCTTTGTTCCCCGTCGGGTTCCGGTTCCCGTTCCGGGGCCGGTTCCGGTATCATCGCCGCCATGGGCGACCGCCTCTTCGGCACCGCCGGCATCCGCGGCGTCACCAACGCCGACATCACCCCCGACCTCGCCCTCCGCCTCGGCCGCGCCAACGGCATCTGGCTCAAGAACCGCCTCAAACGCGCCCCCAAAGTGGCCATCGGCCACGACACCCGCTACGGCGCCTCCATGCTCGCCCGCGCCGCCGCCTGCGGCTTCGCCTCCGCCGGCTGCCATGTGCAATCCTACGGCATCGTGCCGACCGGCGCCTTCTCGCTCAACGTCGCGAAAACCGAGCAGGACGGCGGCCTCCTCGTCACCGGCTCCCACATGGGCCCCGACCGCATCGGCCTCATCCTCGTCGACCACGAAGGCGCCGTCCGCCCCTTCCGCCAGACCGACGAGATCGAGCTCCTGCTCGACGCCGACCTCCCCGCCGCGCCGCCCCACGAGATCGGCCGCCTCGAGGAAGCCTTCCACCCCTACGAGCTCTACGTCGCCGCCTGCATGAAGGCCCTCGACGCCCCCCTCTGCCGCGCGAAAAAGTACAAGATCGTCGTCGATCCCGCCAACGGCGCCTCCTGCGAAATCGCCAAGGAATTCTTCGAGTGGCTCGGCTGCCAGGTCGAAATGCTCCACTTCGATCCCAATCCCCTGCCCGACCGCCCCAGCGAGCCCCGCGCCTCCACCGTCGGCGCCGCCATCGAGCTCGTCCGCCGCGAAAAGGCCGACCTCGGCGCCTGCTTCGACGTCGACGCCGACCGCCTCCTCCTCATCGACGCCGACGGCGCCGCCCTCTCCGAGGACAGCGTCGGCGCCCTCTTCGCCGCCAAGATCCTCAAGCCCGGCCAGACCTGCGTCGTCCCCGTCAATTCCTCCGGGCTCATCGACCTCGTGTGCGGGCGCCTCGACGTCCGCCTCGAGTACTGCGAGGTCGGCCAGCCCGCGGAAGTCGAGGCCATCCGCGCCCACAAGGCCTCCTTCTGCTACGAGGAATCCGGCAAGTACTACTTCCCCGCCCACGGCCCCTGGGCCGACGCCCTCTTCGCCGCCGGCAAGATGCTCGAGATCATGGCCCGCGAGAACAAGCCCCTCGCCGCCCTCGTCGCCGAGCTCCCCCGCTTCCACCAGGTGAAGCGCAACGTGGACGTCGACGACGCCGCCAAGCCCGGCGCCATGATCGCCGTCGCCCGCCGGCTCCAGACCGAGCTCCTCGACGGCCGCGCCCGGGACGTCGTCGTCGACGGCTTCAAGCGCCTCTACCGCGACAACGCCTGGCTGCTCTTCCGCAAGAGCGGCACCGAGCCGCTCATCCGCGTCTACTCCGACGCCCCCTCCCCCGAACGCGCCCAGGCCCTCGCCGACGCCGGCGTGAAGCTGCTCCAGGAGTGCCTGTGACGCGCGACGACTTCCTCAAGGCCCTCCGCTCCGCCGCCGAGCCCGAGCCCGCCAAGGTGCTCGACGCCCTGGTGGACGTCAGCGGCGCCGAGCGCGGCTTCCTCGTCCTGCGCCGCGGGGGGGAGCTCGACGTCCGCGGCGCGCGCGCGATGGACCCCGAGGACACGAAGATCAGCCGCACGCTCGTCGACCGCGCGATGGCCTCCGGCCGGCCCCTGCTCGCGACCGACGCGGACGTCGACCTCCTCGCCAGCCTCCGCGAGCGGAACGTCCGCTCCGTCTGCGTCCTCCCGCTGCGCGCCTGCGGCGGCGCGGTCTACCTCGACCACCGCCGGACGAAAGACCTCTTCCAGGACGCGGACTTCCTGGAAGCGGTGGCCGGCGCGCTGGACCAGGCCCTCGTCGGCGCCCTCGAGCGCCGCGGGGACGGCGAGCTCGTGGGGACGTCGGCCCCGATGCGCGAGCTGCGCCGCCTGATCGACAAGGTGGCCGTCGCGCCCTATCCGGTGCTGATCCTCGGCGAAAGCGGCACGGGCAAGGAGCTGGCGGCCCGGGCCGTCCACGCCAAGTCCCCGCGCGCCGCCGGGCCGTTCGTGGCGGCCAACTGCGCCGCGATCCCCGAGAACCTGCTGGAAGCCGAGCTCTTCGGGCACGCGAAGGGCGCGTTCACGGGCGCCGACCGCGACCGCGCCGGCCTCTTCGAGCAGGCCCGCGGCGGCACGCTCTTCCTCGACGAGGTCGCCTGCCTCTCCCCGCGCGCGCAGGAGTCGCTGCTGCGCGTCCTCGAGAGCGGCGAGATCCGCCGCGTCGGCGGATCGAAAGCCGAGGCCGTCGACGTCCGCGTCGTCGCCGCGACGAACGAGAACCTCGAGGAGGACTTCCGCCGCGACCTCTATTACCGCCTCAACGTCCTGCGCCTCGAGCTCCCGCCGCTGCGCGAGCGGGCCGAGGACCTGCCCCTCCTCGCCGACAAGCTCCTGCGCCGCGCCGCCGCCGAGACCGGCCTGCGACGCCGCCTCGCCCCCGACGCCCTCGCGGCCCTCGCCGCCCACCGCTGGCCCGGCAACGTCCGCGAGCTCGAGAACGCCCTCCGCCGCGCCGTGTCGCTCGCCGAGTCCGAGCTCCTCCGCGCGGCCGACTTCGCGTTTTTGTCCAAGGCCGGCGAGGATCCCGACATCCTCAGCGTCGACGCCTACATGAAGGACGTCCTGCTCCGCTGGCAGGGCCGCCTCTCCCTCGAAGAGATCGCGACGCGCCTGGGCCTCAGCCGCAAGACGCTCTGGGACCGGAAGAAAAAGTGGGGACTGTGAAGACTAGAATCACGAATCAGGAATCACGAATCACGGAGTCCGGATGATTACGAGTATCCTGGTGACAAAACGGGCCCCGTGATTCTTGATTCTTGATTCTTGATTCAGCTCATGAAGATTACGTGTCTCGTTTGTCGCCATGCGTACGAGGTCCCGGAGGGGACCGACGTCCGGCGCCTCGCCTGCCCCGCGTGCAAGGCGCCGCAGGCCGCGAACTTCCTCTACGAGCGCAGCGTGCGCTTCGAGCCGGTCGACGACCCCCGCTACGCCGCGCTGGTCGAGGCGGTCCGCGCGGGGCGCCTCGACGAGGCGTTCGCGCTGCTGCCGGACGTCGACCGGGACCGGGCCTCGATGGACCCGGCCCTCGCGCCGCTGCGCGCCGACCGGCGCTGGAGGGGGGCGTGAGAGCGGCCTGGCTGCTCCTCCTTGCCCTGAGCGGAGTCGAAGGGCTGGCGGGCTGCGTCTACTATCCGACGGAGAAGGAAGAAGTCGACGCCCTCTACCGCCAGGCCCGGCACAACTTGTCCGTCGGGCGCGAGGCCCTGAGCCTGCTCGACCGCGCGATCGCGCTGGCGCCGGAGCGGGCGGAGATCTACGAGACGCGCGGCGGGCTGCATCGCGACGCCGGCCGCCTGGAGGCCGCGCGAAACGACTACGCGGAGGCCGCGCGCTTGCGGCCGTCGGCCGACCTCCTCACGCGCCTGGGGGCCGCGGAGGGCGAGCTGGGCTTCCTCGACCGCGCCGAAGCGGCGCTGGCCGAGGCGATCCGGCGCGACCCGACGCTCGCGGAGCCGTACCTGCAGCGCGCCCGCTTCCGGCGTCTCGCGGGGCGCGACGCGGAGGCGCAGGCGGACGTCGAGACCGCCCGCAAGCAGGGCGCGCAGTGGGCGGAGCCCTTCCACAACGAGGGCGTGCGCCGGCTCAACCACGGGTTCGCGCTCGACGCCGAGCGCTGGTTCCGCTTCGCGACGGACGTCGACCCCCTCCGCTCCGAATCCTGGATGGGGCTGGGGCGGGCCCTGCTGGAGACGAAGCGGCCGGAGCGGGCGGCGGAGGCGTTCGAGCAGGCGGGATCGATCCGGAGGTTGGACCCGGAGACGCGCTACCACCGGGGAAACGCGCTGCGGGCGGCGGGCCGCTTCGAGGAGGCGCTGGAGGCCTACGCGGCGGCGGAGGCGATGGCGAAGCGGCCGGCGTATCCGACGGGCGCGGGGATCATCTATCAGCAGGAGTACCGGGACCCGGTCCGGGCGGAGGCGGCCTACGCGCGGGCGCTGGCGATGGAGGAGCACTATCCGCCGGCGCTCTTCAACCGGGCGATCCTCTATCTCGAGCTGGGGCGGCTGGAGGACGCGGAGGCCGACATGCGGCGCTCGCTCTCGAAGCGCGGGTCGGTCGAGGGGGCCCGGGTGCTCGCGTCGATCCTCAACGAGCTCGGCAAGCACGACGCGGCGGTCAACGTCTGTATGGAGGCCCTCGTGCTCGTCCGGGATCCGGCCGTCCGCGAAGGGCTCGACGAAGAATTGCGGCGGGCCCTGGCCCGGAAGGAGTTCCTCAAGTGAAGCGCGCCTGGCTTGCCCTGAGCGTCGTCGAAGGGCTCGTTCTCGCGCTGGCCGGCTGCGGGGGGACGTCGACGTCCTCCCCTCCCGGCGACGCGGACGCCGCGCTCGCGCGGGGCGACCTGGCGGCGGCGGAGGCGGCGCTGCGGGGGACGTCGGATCCCGAGGCGCGCTGGACGCGCGCGCGCCTGCTGCTGATGATGAACCGGGCGGCGGAGGCGGCCGACATCCTGTCGCCGCTCATCGCGAAGGTGAAGTCGGTGGACGCCGCCTTCCTCGTGCAGCGGATGCTGACCGACCTGGCGGCGGCGCGGGCGCGGCTCGACGACTTCCAGGGCGCGGCGCAGGCCTGGGCGAAGCTGGGCGATCCGGTGCTCGCGAAGAAGTGCGATCTCCTGTCGCGCGGGCCGGCCTACCGGATCGACGCGGGCTGGACGGATTCGATCCTGGAATTGAAGGCCGTCGATCCCCTGCCCCTGATCGCGGCGCGCGTGAACGGGCGCGAAGGGCTCTTCGTGGTGGACACGGGGGGCGGGGAGATCGTGCTGGACCGGGCGTTCGCGAAGCGGGCGGGGGTGACGCCGATCGGGACGCCGGGGGGCGGCGCGGCGGAGGAGGCGATCGTCGACGAGATCGCGATGGGCCGGCTGACGGTGCGGACGGTGCCGGCGCAGATCGGCGAGGTCGCGTCGCGCGCGTCGCTCAAGCCGGACGGGGCGATCGGCCTGGCGTTCCTCCTGCACTTCGACGTGACGATCGACTTCAACCTGCGGAAGCTCTTCCTGAAGAGGCCGGGCGAGACGCCGTCGAAGGCGAGCGTGCCCGCCTACGTGGCGGGCGACCGCTACCTGCTCGTGCCCGGCAAGGCGAACGGCGCCCACGCCACGCTGACGGGGATCCACACGGGGCTGGCCGGCGTGACGGCGGCGCCGTCGGAGCAGTTCTTCGCGTCGCGCGGCGAAGCGTTCCGGGACGTGACGGCCGGGCCGCTCAACGTCGTCAAGCCTCCGCTTTCGCCGGCCGCGTTCCCGCTCGGGCTGGACGGCTCGTTCGGCTTCCCGGTGGGCGTCGTCCTCGGCCCGGCCGCCTTCCGCGGCCGCTCGATCCGCATCGAGCCGAAGTCGATGCGCGTCGAGATCCGGTAAACGAGGTACCGGGTACCGGGTACCGGATACTCGACATCTCCCCCCTGCCCCCCCCGGGGGGGAGACGGGGGGGACGAATCCGGTACCTGGTACCCGGTACCCGGTACCTGACGGATCACTTGCGGGCAGCGGGCGGGAGGTTCCAGAACTCGGCGAGAGCTTCGCGGTAGCCGTGGGCGAACTCGACGCCCTCCAGCTCGCGGCGGCCGACCCAGCCCCAGGCGTCGTGCTCGTCCGACAGCTTCGGCACGCCCGCCTCGAAGCGGCAGAGGCGCCCGACCAGGAACACGAAGTCGCCCGGCTTGCGCTCCCGCACCCACGTGAGGCCGAGCGGGCCGATCTTCACCTGCACCTCCGGCCCCAGCTCCTCCCCCAGCTCGCGCCGGAGCACCTTCTCCTGCGGCACGAGCTCCTCTCCGACGTCGATCCGCCCGCCGGGCAGCTCCCAGAGGCCGGTCGTCGACTCCCGCACCAGCAGCAGCTCCTCCTGCCCGTTCAGGATGAAGGCCTTGATGCCGACGTGGAACTTCTGGTTCTCGCGCGGAGCTTTCATCAACCGTTTATCGGCAACCGCACCCGCCTCACCGCGGCCTTCCAGCCGGCGTGCAGGGCGGCCGCGTCGCGGCGCGACATCCGGGGCTCGAACACGCGGTCGACGTCCACGGGCAGCTCGTCGCGCGAGCGCCAGAGGCCGGCCCCGATCCCCGCGAGGTAGGCCGCGCCCAGCGCCGTCGCGCCGAGCGTCTTCGGCCGGACGATCCGCGCGCCCAGCAGATCCGCCTGGAACTGCATCAGGAAGTCGTTGGACGTCGCGCCGCCGTCGACGCGCAGGTCGCGGACCTTCACGCCCGAGGCGTCGATCATGTCGCGGGTCTGGTACGCGATCGCCTCGAGCGCGGCCCGCGCGATCTCGGCCCGGCCCGATCCGCGCGTGAGGCCGACGATCGCCCCGCGCGCCCGCATGTCCCAGTACGGCGCGCCCAGCCCCACGAAGGCGGGCACGAAGTACACGCCGCCCGTCGACGGCACGGAGCGCGCCAGCGTCTCCGTCTCGGCCGCGTTCCGGATGAGGCCGAGCGCGTCGCGCAGATACTGGACCGCCGCGCCCGCGATGAAGACCGCCCCTTCCAGCGCGTAGACCGTCTCGCCGCGCGGCCCGCACGCGAGCGTCGTCAGCAGGCCGCTCCGGGAGTCGCGCCGCCGCGCCCCCGTGTTCACCATGAGAAAGCCGCCGGTCCCGTACGTGTTCTTCATCGCGCCCGGCCGCGCGCAGCCCTGCCCGAACAGCGCCGCCTGCTGGTCGCCCGCGACCCCCGTGACCGGGATCTCCCGGCCGAGCAGCGACGTCGTGCCGAAGGAGGACGTCGACGTCCTCACCTCCGGCAGCATCGACGCGGGCACGCCGAACGTCCGAAGGAGGCCCGGGTCCCAGCGGCGGCGGTCGATGTCGAACAGCATCGTCCGCGAGGCGTTGGTTACGTCGGTCGCGTGGAGGCCGGTCAGGTTCCAGAGCAGCCAGCTGTCGATCGTCCCGAACGCCAGGTCGCCGCGGGGCCGGACGTGCTTCAGGATCCACTCCAGCTTCGTCGCGCTGAAGTAGGCGTCGACGACCAGCCCGGTCGTCCGGCGGATGGCCGGCGCCCGCGAACGGAGCGCGTCGCAGCGGTCCGACGTCCTCCGGCACTGCCACACGATCGCGTTCGAGACCGGCCGGCCGGTCCGGCGGTCCCAGACGACAGTCGTCTCGCGCTGGTTGGTGAGGCCGAGGGCCACGACGTCCTTTCGCGCGACGCGGCGGAGGAGGTCGCGGGTCTTCGCCCAGATCTCCATCGGATCGTGCTCCACCCAGCCGGGGCGGGGGTAGATCTGCTTGATCTCGGCGTAGGCGCGGCGGATCTGGCGGCCGCGGGCGTCGACGGCGATCGCCGAGATCCCCGTGGTTCCCGCGTCGACCGCGAGGATCATTTCCCGGCGAGCCTCTTGAGCGCGTGGTAGGGGAAATTGCGGCCGGGCGTCTCGGTGAAGCCCTTCTCGGCCCAGGCGCGGTCGCCGGTCGCGAGGGCCAGGAACCAGTAGAGGTCGTTGGCGCGGACCCGGCCGGTCCGCTTCGCTTCGGCCTCGACGTCCGCGGCCGTCGCCTGCCCGGTCAGGAAGCGCATCTGCAGGCGCTCGAGGCGGATGGAGGAGAGCTCGGGGTGGGTCTTGGCGAGGAACTCCTCGGCGATCGCGCGGGCCTCGGCGGGCTTTCCCGCGAGCAGGCGGCCCATCGCGCGGAACCACAGCCCCTCGGCGAAATGCCGGGGATCCGCCGCGAGCTCGGCCGCCAGCGCCTCGAGCCGGGGGAGGTCGTTCGTCTCGACGGCCACCGAGAGCTCCGCGCGGGCCAGCCGCGGGCGGTCCTCGGGCGCCTCCTGGCGGCGCTTCTCAAGGACGGCGCGGGCGCCGTCGAAGTCGCCCTCCTCGCGGAGCCGGGTCCCGCGGAAGGTCCACGCGTCCTTCGGGTCGGCCTGGGTCTCGAGCGCCTCGGCGGCCGACGGCTTGTTCCCGTAGCGGAGGGCGCGATGCCGCTCCCAGAGCATGCCGGGGTCGTTCCCGATGGCGTTCAGGGCCTCCTCGTAGCGCTCCAGGTCGAGCAGGCACTCGACGAGCGCGGCCCGGCGGCGCTCCTCGAACTTCGGCCCGGCGGCCGTCGGTTGCAGCAGCGGGAGCGCCTCGGCGGAGCGCCCGAGCCGCTGGAGCGCGATGCCGGCCCAGAGCGAGTTGACGGGAACGGCGTCCTTGTCCGCGGCGGCCGCCGCGACGAAGGCCGCGTGCGCGCCCTCGGCCGCGCCCATCGCGAGCAGGCACTGGCCCAGCAGGAAGTGGACGCGCGCGTCCTCCGGCGTCTCCTTCGCGCGGCCCTCCAGCAGCGCGCGCGCCTCCGGATACTTCCCCGCGCGCAGGAGGCCGTCGGCCTGGACGAACCAGTCGCTCCCGCGGGGCGGCGCGGCGGACGTCGAAGGCTTCAACCACCAGGCGACGCCGACGACGCCGATCAGGACGATCCCCAGGGCGACCCAGGAGGTCGAGCGCCCTTTTTTCGCGCAGGTCCCGCAGAGAAAGTGGGGCTTGCCCTCGACGCGCTTCACGCCGGCGCCCTTCGCGCCGCAGGCCGAGCAGGGGATGAGCCCGCGCGCCACCGCGTCCTCGAGCGGAATGTTTTCCGGGGCGTCCACGAGGCCGATTGTAGCGTCATGTGATAGTAAAGTGGCGCACGTGTTAACGAAATGACCGCGTCCGTTTATGAACACATGAGCGACGAAGAGCTCGTCCGGAGGTTCCGCGACGGCGACGACGCCGCGTTCGAGGCCCTCTACGAGCGCCACCACGCGTGGATCGCCGCGCTCGCGCTGCGCTTCCTGGGGGACCGGGACGCGGCGCTCGACGTCCTCCAGGACACCTTCGCGTACCTGCTCCGCAAGCGCGCGACCCTCGAGCTCCGCGCCCAGATGCGCACCTTCCTCTATCCGGTCGTGAAGCACCTCGCCCTCGCGCGCAAGGAGCGGGACCGCCGGCCGCCGCCCCCCCGGCCAGCGCCGGCGCCGGCGGCGGGGGATGTCGACGACCTCCTCCGCGGCCTCAGCGACGAGCAGAAGGAGGTCGTCCAGATGCGCTTCACGGACGGCCTGGAGCTGCAGGCCATCGCCGACGCCCTGGAGGTCCCCCTGGGCACGGTCAAATCCCGCCTCCACGCCGCCCTCGAAATATTGCGCGACCGCCTGTCGAATCGATGAACTTTCCCGCCCCCTTCCCCCCTGAAGGAGTGCCGATGAGCGAACACCTCGACCTCCTGAGCCTGGACGCCGCGCGGACCGGCCCCCGGCCGGCCCACCTGGACGCCTGCGCCGCGTGCCGGGCGCAGTTCGACCTCCTCCGCTCGCTCGAGACCCGGCTGGCCCCGCCGACGCTCGAGGTGCCGGCGTTCGTCCGCGCCCGCATCCTGAAGCCGCGGCGCCGCTGGATGCCGCTCGCGGCCGCGGCGGCAATCTTCCTGGCGGTCGCGGCGCTGTGGATGTCGCCCAAAGGCAACCCCCGCGACCTCGACGGCAGCGGCAAGGTCGACATCGTGGACGCGTATCTGCTGGCGACCGGCTTGAAGGACGGCGACGTGAACGGCGACGGGGTCGTGGACCGCCGGGACGCGGAGGCGCTGGCCCGGGAAGTCGTGTCGATCGGCGGAGGCGAGGCCCGATGATCGCCGTGCTTGCCCTGAGCGTAGTCGAAGGGCTCTTGCTCCTGCAGGACTTCGCGGCGGTGGATGTCTACATCGACAGCCCCAAGCCGCTGGCGGCCTGGCAGCTGGAGATCCGGACGGACGCGACGATCGTGGGCGTGGAAGGCGGCGAGCCGAAGCCCTACGCGGAGCCGCCGTTCTACGACCCGAAGGCGCTGCAGGGCGGGCGGATCGTGCTGGCGGCGTTCACGACGGACGCGGCGCCGCCGTCGGGCCGGATCCGGGTCGCGCGCCTCCACCTGCGGGAGCGGGGGACGTCGACCTCCACCGCGCACGAGATCGTGGCGGCCGCGCCGGGCGGGGCGCGCCTGGACGTGAAGATCGAACTGGTGAGGGCGAAATGATCCGACGACTGGCGGCCGTGCTCTGCCTGGCGGCGCTCGCGGGGTGCAATGTCGGCACGACTTCATCGGCGCCGGCTTCCGGACTTCCTCCACGATACGCCGAGGTGAACACCCGGACCAACCAGTTCGGCGGCCTTGAGTTCGACCTGGAGGAGACGACCCGCCGCGACGCGTTCCGAAAGGGCGAGAAGACCGACGAAGAGCTCCTGATCATCGAGCGAAGCCGGCTCGGCTATCCAAAGCAGATCCGCGGCGCGGAGATGTGGGCGAAGACGCCGACGCGGACGATCCCGCTGCCTCTGAAGCACACGGACGTGAAGGCCCAGATCTCGATCTACATCGGCTCGGTCACGGTGACCCAGCAGTATCACAACCCCTACGACTCGAAGATCGAAGCGGTCTACGTGTTCCCGCTGCCCGACGACGCCGCGATCCGCGACTTCGTGATGACGATCGGCGAGCGCAGGATCCGCGGGATCATCCGGGAGCGCGAGGAGGCGGAGAAGATTTATCTTGAGGCCCGCGCCCGAGGCCACGTCGCCTCGCTCCTCACCCAGGAGCGCGCCAACATCTTCACGCAGAAGGTCGCCAACATCGAACCGGGCAAGCGGATCGACATCTCGATCACCTACTTCCACACGATGCGCTACCAGGACGGCACGTTCGAGTTCGCCTTCCCGATGGTCGTCGGGCCGCGCTACAACCCCGCCGGCACGACCGACGGCGTAGGAGCCGTACCCGCCGGCAAATCGGGAAGCTCGGGCCAGAAGACCGAGGTCCAGTACCTGCCGCCCGACACCGTGAGCTCGCACGACATCGCCTTGGAGGTCGACCTCGACGCCGGCCTGCCGATCGAGAAGCTCGAGAGCCCGACGCACGTGATCGACGTCCAGCGCCCCTCGGAGTCCCGCGCGAAGGTCGCGCTCGGCCGCCACGACCGGATCCCGAACAAGGACTTCGTGCTGCGCTGGCGGCCTGGAGGCGCCGGGGTCCGCGCCGCGGTGGCGACCCAGGACGGCTACTTCACGTTGCTGCTGCAGCCGCCGGCGGCACTCGCGGACGTCGCGCCGCTGCCGCGCGAGATGATCTTTGTGCTCGACTGCTCCGGCAGCATGAACGGCTATCCCCTCGCGGCGGCCAAGCGCGCCATGGAGAAGTGCCTGCGGCGGCTCGGCGCCGACGACACCTTCCAGATCATCCGCTTCTCGTCGGACGCCTCGGCGATGGGCCCGGCCCCCGTGCCCGCCACGGTCGAGAACGTCCGCCAGGGCCTCGCCTACCTCGAGAGCCTCAACAGCGAGGGCGGCACCGAGATGATCACCGGCATCCGCGCCGCGCTCGGCTATCCGCACACGCCGGGCCGCTACCGGATCGTGTCCTTCATGACCGACGGCTACATCGGCAACGAGCGCGACATCCTCCAGGAGATCCAGCGCCGCCTGGGGCCCGCGCGGATCTTCAGCTTCGGCGTGGGCACCTCGGTCAACCGCTACCTGATCGAGGGCATGGCCCGCGTCGGGCGCGGGACGTCGACATACGTCCTCGCCGACGACGCCAGCCAGAAGGCCGTCGACGAGCTCTACACGCGGATCGAGCGGCCCGCCCTCACCGACCTGTCGATCGAGGGCGGCGTCGAGATCCATCCCAGCCCCCTGCCCGACCTCTTCGTGGGACGCCCGGTCGTGATCACGGGACGCTATCAGGGCGACGGCCCGCTGCGCGTGAAGGGCCTGGTCGGCGGGAAGCCCTGGGCGGCCGAGGTCGCGCTGAAGGGGACGTCGCATCCCGCCCTGCCGGCCGTCTGGGCCCGCGCGAAGATCGCTTCGCTGCACGATCGGATGTCGACGTCCTCCGACACGATGGAGTGCCTGGGCGCGATCCAGGCGACGGCCCTCGCGCACGGATTGCTGTCCGACTTTACGGCCTTCGTGGCGGTGGATTCCCTGAGGCGGACCGAGGGGCAAAGCGGGACGACGGTCGTCCAGCCGGTGCCGACGCCCAAGGGCGTGAACTACGAAACCACGGTGGAGAAGAAGAAATGAAGATCCTGCCCGTCCTCCTCGCGGCGCTGTCGGCGGTCGGCTGCTCGGCCTCGTTCAACCCCCGGGAGATGCAGGACCGCCTGTGGGGCGGGGAGAAGTTCTTCACGGACGACGACCTGCGCCAGATCGAGCAGCTGCGGCCGCAGCTGACGCCGCCGATCCGCCTGGCGATCGCGCCGCCGATGTACGAGTACGGGGCGCCGGAGCTGGACGGGGAGCGGGAGGCGATCGAGGCCTGGGGGGCCGAGCTCAAGAAGTCGGGCCTCGTGAAAGAGGTGATCCTGCTGCCGAAGGTGCTGCTGGGGACGCCCTCGCAGGGCCGGCACGCCCAGGACTACTTCAAGTCGGTGCGGGTGGCGGCGGCGCGGGTCCAGGCGGACGCGGTCCTGCTGCTGTCGAGCGTGACGGACGTCTCGTCCTACCTGAATCCGCTCGCCATCCTGGACCTCACGATCGCGGGGATCTACGTCGCGCCGGGCCACAGCAAGGACGCGATGACGATCGTGGAAGGCATCGTGATGGACAACCGGAACGAGTACGTCTACTGGACCGGCTCGGCGCGGGCGACGGGCACGACGACGGCGCCGCTGGTCTACGTCGACGAGGAGAACGCCATCCGCCGCTCGCGGGTCGCCGCGCTCAAGGCCTTCGGCGAGCGGCTCGCGGCCAACGTCGACGCCTTCAAGCCGGTCCCCCCGGGCGAGCGCTACCACAGCCCTGGGAAGTGAATCTCGAATCTGGCATCTCGAATCTCGGGGGCTCAGACGAGGAGGGCGACGACGGGGCCGGCGTAGGTCAGCGCGGCGAGGAGGAGCAGGAACACCCCGAGCGTGGCGGGGAGCCAGTGGCGGAGGCAGTCGGCGATGATCCCCGTCACCAGAGCGAGGCCCGTCCCCCCCAGGAAGAAGATCGCGCCGACCGGGATCATGAGCGCGAGGGCAAGCCCGGGACGTCCGCCCGCCGCCAGCCACGGCGCCAGCAGGTAGCCCGCGTGGAGGGCCCAGACCACCGCCATCGACCCGAACACGGATGCCTTCGTGCTCGTGCTGCGGGGGCCGCAGAGGCTGAGCCCGAAAAAGACCACGACGCCCGCCGTAATCAGGAGGGGCGATCCCCACAGGGCCGCCGCCTTCCATCCGCCGCCGAGGTGTGGCATGGCCCGACATCCTACCTCAAGTGTTGACGAAATGACCGCGTCAATTTATCAACACTTGGGCTAAGATCCTGGACCATGCACGCCGACTTCCTGAAAGGCAACCCGCTGTTCGCCTCGCGCGCGGCGCTCGAAGGCGAAATCAAGAAGCAGGGCGTCCAGGTCCGCCTCGAGCCCGAGATCCGCGAGTCGCTCAAGCCCGCGACGATCGGCGGACGTCGGGTCGGCAACCGCTACGTCATCCATCCCATGGAGGGCTGCGACTGCACCCTCGAGGGCAAGCCCGACGAGATCACCTATCACCGCTGGGGGCGCTTCGCGCGCGGCGGGGCCAAGGTGCTCTGGGGCGAGGCCTGCGCCGTGGTGCCCGAGGGCCGCGCCAACGTCCGCCAGCTCCTCATGAACGAGGCGAACTTCCCCGAAATCCAGAAGCTGATCGGCTGGAGCCGCGAGGAGCATCGCAAGGCGTGCGGCACGGCCGACGACTTCCTGATCGGCCTCCAGCTCACCCACTCCGGCCGCTTCGCCTATCCGAATCCCGGCATCCTGACGCGCGACCCCGTGATCGATCCGTTCGCGAAGCACGGGCCGTCGAGACAGCCGATCCCCGCGGACTGGCCGGTGCTGAGCGACGACTACCTCGACCGCCTCCAGGACGCGTACGTCGTCGCGGCCAAACGCTCGAAGGACGCCGGCTGCGACTTCGTGGACATCAAGCAGTGCCACCGCTACCTGCTGAACGAGATGCTGGGCGCGAAGACGCGGCCGGGCAAGTACGGCGGGAGCCTCGAGAACCGGACGCGGTTCATGCGCGAGCTGCTCGGCCGGATCCGCGCCGCGTGCGGGCCGGACCTGATCCTGGCCACGCGGATGAACATCTTCGACGCCGTGCCCTACACGAAGGGCCCGGGCAACGTCGGGGTGCCGGTGGCGTACCCGACGCCCTACCGCAACGCGTTCGGCACGCGGGAGGACGACCCCTGCGTGCCCGACCTGACGGAGCCGCTCGAGGCGATCCGGCTCTTCGTGAAGGCGGGCCTGCAGTTCCTGAACGTCAGCGCGGGCTGCCCCTACTACAACCCGCACTTCCTGCGGCCGGCCGACCTCCCTCCGCCCGACGGCTACGACATGCCGGAGTCGGGGCTGGTGGGCATGGACCGCCACTTCCGTCTGCAGGAACAGATCCAGCGGGCGTTCCCCGACCTCGCCTGCGTGGGCACGGGCTACAGCTACCTGCGCGAGTACGCGGCCGAGGCGGGCGAGGCGAACATCCGCGACGGGCGGATCTCGTTCATCGGGATCGGGCGCGGCGCGATCGCGTATCCCGACTGGGTGAAGGACCTCGCCGAGAAGGGCCGGATGGAGAAGCTGAAGGCCTGCATCACGGTGAGCTACTGCACGACGCTCATGCGCACGAAGAGCAACGAGCTCGGCCAGTACGCGGCCGGCTGCGTCCCGCGCGACCCGGTCTACGGCAAGCTGCTCCAGGAGATCCGCAAGAAGGAGCGCTCGACGTGAAGCGCTACGTCGAGCGGATCCGGCCCGGCCGGAAGATCGACGCCAACTCGGCGGTGCTCCTCCCCTTCAAGGCCGACGGCAAGCCCGACTACGCCGACTTCGAAAAGCACCTGGTCGCGACGTCCAAGGCCGGCATCGTCCCCGCCGTGAACATGGATACGGGCTTCGGCCCGCAGCTGACGCCGGCCGAGCGCGTCGACGTCCTGAAGCTCACGCGGAAGGCGCTGGGGACGTCGCCGTTCATCGCGGGCGCGTGCGCGTTCGGGGAGGACGTCGACCTCCTCCGCGGCTACAAGAAGGCGGTGGCGGCGATCCTGGACGTCGGGGCGATCCCGATCGTGTTCCAGAGCGAGCTTTTCGCGGAGGGGGACGTGGTCGCCCTCACGAAAAAGATCGTGGCGCCGGCCCCGAAGGCGCTGGCCTTCGAGCTGGGGACGATGTTCGCGCCGTTCGGGCGGATCTATTCGCTCGACGATTACCGCCGCCTGATGGACATCCCGAATCTCGCGGGCGCCAAGCATTCGTCGCTGTCGCGGGACCTGGAGCTGGCGCGGCTGGAGCTGAGGGACCGGCATCGGCCGGACTGGAAGGTCTACACCGGGAACGACCTGGCGATCGACATGGTGATGTACGGCAGCGACTATCTGCTGGGCATCTCGACCTTCGATCCGGAGGCGTTCGCGCTGCGGGACCGCTGGTGGGCGGAGGGCGACGCGCGCTTCCTGGAGCTGAACGACGCGCTGCAGGCGCTGGGCGCGGTGGCTTTCCGCGATCCGGTGCCGGCCTACAAGGACAGCGCGGCGGCCTATCTCAAGCTGACCGGCCGGATGCGCGACCCGCTCGTCCACCCGAAGTGCCCGCGCCGCCCGGCGTGGGAGATTGACCTGCTCCGGCCGCTCGCCGCCCAGATCGAAAAGGCCAAGAAGGCCTGAGAAACCAGCCTGGCTAGAATCTCCGTCAGCGTGGAGAATCCTGCCAGGCTGCTTTCTCCGCCAGCAATCGGCGCGCCACCAGATTTTCCGACGACTTTTTCGCTCTGCACCCCACTAGGGGCGGAGACGAAAGGAGCGTCGACAGATGAGAAGGCCTCAGATCACGAAACCGGTCTTTTGGCATGTCATGGCACGAGGGGCTCGGCGCCTGGGGATCTTCTGGGATGACGAGGACTTCCAGATCTTCCTCTCCATCCTCCGCACCAGTACCCGATCCACCGAAGTACAGCTTGCCGGCTACACCCTCATGAACAACCACTTTCATATGATCATGGAGGCAACCAGCCTCGCGCTGAGCGCGTGTATGCGTCGATTGAATTACTCCTACTCCAGGTTCCACAACGAAAAGCACCACTTGTCGGGCCACACGTTCGACGGCCCTTTCCAGAGGTATGTCCAGCCCACTCCCCGCCTCGCATTGAGCAAACTGGCGTACGTCTTCCTCAATCCAGTTCGCGCGGGACTGACGGGATCGCCGGGTTCCTATCGGTGGTCCAACTACACTGACTACTCTGAAGGGTATGAAGAACCCCACTTCACGTCGACCTTGTTGCGGAAGGTTGCCCCTTCCGACTCCGAAGCGAAGCGCCTGTTCAAGAGAGCGATGGATCTCGAACTCTCCCGCCAGGATCGAAGGAAAGCGGAACTCCCCACGGCGCGGGAGATCCAAAGCATGCACTTCGAGTGGCTGAAAGACTTGGCCTTGGAGCGAAGCGACCATCTTGCGGGAGAGAACCCCACTCTGGTCGCGATGCTTTGGGCGCGTAATTGCGGGGTCTTCCCAGCAGCGATGGCGGCCGTGGAGACAGGCATGAAGGCCGCCGACATCAGTCGCGAGTTGTGGAGCGCGAAGAAGCGGCTCACCGAGGCCGGAACACTCGACCGTCTACTTGCCCTGGCCAGCTAATCGGAAAAAGTAGCCAGGCTGGTTTCTTCCGGTAATTGGAGAAAGTAGCCAGGCTAGTATCTCGCGACCTTCGGGTCCACTTCGACGGACCAGGCGTCGATGCCGCCGGCGAGCGAGAGGACGTCCTTCAGGCCCACGTGCTCGAGGTACTGGGCGGCCATCCAGCTGCGCACGCCCGCGTGACAGTAGATCACCACGGCGCCGTCCTTCGGGGGGACGATCTCGCCGGCCCGTGCCACCAGGCTGTGCAGCGGCACGTGCGTGTCGTTCGGCAGCGCGCAGATGGCTCGCTCCCAGTCCTCGCGGACGTCGACGACCACCGTGGCCTTACCTTCGCGCAGCCGCGCGGCTAGATCCGAGGCGCTGATCTCGCGCGGCATCAGGGCTGAATCATCACCTTGTTGCGGTCGGGACGGGCCATGGCGTCCATGGCCTTGTGGACGTCCTTCAGCGCGAAGCGATGCGAGATGATCTTCTCGGTGTCGATGACGCCGCGCTCGAGGAGGCGGATCGCCGACTGCATCGCCATCGACGTCGTGCCGAAGCTCGCGTCCATCCGGCCCTCGAGGAAGTGGGCCAAGCCGCCGTCGAGCTCGAAGGTCTCGTGCGTCGTGATCCCGAACAGGTTCCAGCGCGTGCCGCGGCGCCGCAGCTCGACCATCAGCTTCACCGCCGCGATCGCGCCGGCCGCCTCGACGACCAGGTCCGGGCCCCCGGGCATGATCCCGTAAACTTGGGCCTTCGCGTCCTTCGGCTCGATCGCGTGCGTCGCGCCCATCTTCAGCGCGTTCGCCCGGGCCGTCGGGCTCGGATCGACGGCGATCAAGCGCCCCGCGCCCGCGGCTTTGGCGACCATGAGGCAGAGCAGCCCGATCCCGCCCACGCCGATGACCACGACGTCGTCGCCGACCTTCATCTCGCTGTACTGGATCACGCCCTTCCACGCGCCCGACAGCGGCTCGGTCAGCGCGGCGGCGTCGAACGACACGTTCTTCGGCTTGTGGAAGAGCGAGCCCTCCGTGGTGCGCATGTACTCCGCGAAGGCGCCGTTCCAGACGTCCTCCGGGCCGTCGCCGCCGGTCGTGAAGGCCGTCTCGCAGTAGTGCGTGTTCCCCACCCGGCAGTGCGCGCAGAAGCCGCAGAAGCCCGAGGGCTGGCAGATCACCTCGTCGCCCGGCTTGAAGTGGCGCACGCCGGGCCCGACGTCCGCCACGATGCCCGCCGGCTCGTGGCCCACGATCGTCGGGAACGCCACGTTCTTCCGGACGCCCTTGATCGCCTTGTAGTCCGTCTGGCAGATGCCGCAGGAGCGGACGCGGACGACGACCTCGCCGGCGCCGGGCGCGGGGCGTTCGACGTCCTCCAGCTCCAGCTTGTCGACATCGCGCAGGACGGCCGCCAGCATCATGCCCACCCGAGTTTCCTTAAAGTCGTCATGAGGGTAACGCCCGAGAGCGCCATGAAGTAGGCGCCGGAAAGGAAGAGCGCGGTCCGGGTGAAGAGCCCGGGGCGGAGCGGGGGCGGCAGCAGGCGCGTGTTCACGCAGAGCACGTGGAAGGCGCTGAACCCGAGGGCGAAGTTCGCGATGCAGCCGTAGATCTCGGTCAGGCCCTTGGGCCGGGGCAGGAACAGGAGGACGCTCACGCCCAGCGCGACGTACGCGATCAGGGTCCAGAAATACAGGTACTTGACCTTCCGCGGGTCCCAGGACCGCAGCCGCGGCACGGCCGTCCACGCCAGGTCGACCCAGCGCCGCACGGTGCCGTCGGCGTCCGACACCGTGTTGGGCACGAAGATCAGGATCGAGCAGAGCATCAGCATGTACCAGTAGAGCGTGCCGAGGGCGCCGCCGACCGCCTCGCGCACGCCCCCCGCCGTAAGCGCCGCCATCGCCCAGTCGTTGCCCGCCTGCCCGCGGGGCAGGAACTGCACCGAGAGCATCGCCGGCAGGGCCACGCCGATCATCGCCCCCGTCATCCACACGGCCAGCTGCTCGCGGGTCACGTGCCGCAGCCAGCGCCGCCAGCGCGGCATCGCCTCGGGCGTCGGCTCGAAGACCTTCCCCGTGTGCGACAGCGTCAGCGTCACCTTGCCGAACATGCTCGAGATCGCGCCGACCTGGCCGCCCATCCCCCAGCCCTGCTCGCGCGTATAGCTCGAGATCGTCGTGTTCTTGAGCCCGCCGATCCCCGCGATCGCCGCGTAGGCCGCGAGGGCCGCCACCGCCGCGCCGTCGACCCTCGGCAGCCCCTCCCCCGAGAGGAGCGAGACGAAGACGTTCTTCACCCCGCCGCCCTCCACCGGCACGGACCCGATCTTGAAGAAGCCCGTGAGGACGTCGACCCACGTGTCCCAGCGGCAGTAGAACAGGATGAGGAAGGTCAGGAAGGCGAACACGTAGACGACCTTCAGCGTCATGAGCGCCTTGACGAAGGAATAGATCTTCCCCGCGAACACGAGCGGCACGGCGGTCAGCACGTACATCGCGCAGGCGATCGCGAGCAGCGTGCCCTGGGACGTCGAGGCGTCGGGCACCGCCCCCTTCGCCATCGCGGCGATCGGCACGGCCGTGCTGATCGACTGGTACGGGATCAGCGAGCCGGCGTCGAGGACCGTGTAGATCCCCAGCCAGAACAGGGGCGTCATGAAGGTGCGGAACTTGCCGTTCATGATCGGCTCGCCCGTGTAGAGCGTGTAGCGGCTGATCTCGATGTTGTAGACGACCTGGGCGAGGATGCTGAGGGTCGTCACCCAGAGGATCGATCCGCCGTAGCGGCCCGTGTTGACCGGGCCCATCAGCCACTCGCCGCCCCCGATCGCCGCCCCCGCCGAGAGCAGGCCCGGGCCGAGCAGGAGATACCAGCGCCGCCAGCTCCACGCCGGGGCGTCCGGCAGCTCGCCTTTCTCCCACGGAGGCAACATCCGCCCTACCGTAGCGGCGTACTATGGAACATGCGACACCTTTCGCTCCTCCTGCTGCTTGCCCTGAGCGGCGTCCCAACGCGCCGAGTCGAAGGGCTCGCCCCCGCGCCCGACACGCGCGACGACTTCCTCAAGCTGCTCGACCGGCCCCGCGTGCACCCCAACATGACGGGACGATCGGATACCGGCGTCGACAACCTCACGACCGAGCGCGTCTCGATCGCGACCGAGAAGGACGTGAGGGTCCCCATTCTGATGATCCGAAAAGCGGGCATCGAGAAGCCTCGTCCCGCGGTGATCGTCCTGCACGGGACCGGCGGCACCAAGGAGAACATGCGGGGCACGCTCGTCGAGTTGGCGCAGCGGGGGATGATCGGGGTGGCGATCGACGCCCGCTATCACGGCGAGCGGGTCGGCGTGACGAAGGGCGCCGAGGCCTACAACGCGGCGATCCTCAAGGCGTATCGAGCGAAGCCCGAGGAGATGGAGCACCCGTTCTACTACGACACCGTCTGGGACATCCTGAGGGTGGTCGACTGGCTCTGCTCGCGGCTGGACGTGGACCGCGAGCGCATCGGCATGATCGGCTTCTCGATGGGCGGGATCCAGACCTGGCTGGCGGCCTCCGTGGACACGCGGATCAAGGCCGCGGTGCCGGCCATCGCCGTGCAGAGCTTCCAGTGGAGCCTGGAGAACGAGCGCTGGCAGGGCCGGGCGAACAGCATCAAGGCGGCGCACGAGGGCGTCGCGAAGGACCTGGGCGCGGAGAAAGTCGACGGCCGGGTCTGCCGCGCGCTCTGGACCAAGGTGATCCCCGGCATCCTGGACCGCTTCGACTGCCCCGAAATGCTGAAGCTCTTCGCCGGCCGCGCGCTGCTCATCGTGAGCGGCGACCAGGATCCGAACTGTCCCGTCGAGGGCGCGCGGCTCGCGATCGCCGCGGCCGAGGAGGCCTACCGGGCGGCGGGCTGCCCCGAGAAGCTGAAGGTGATGGTCGCGGAGGGCGTGGGGCACAAGGTCACGCCCGAGCAGCACGCGGCCGCCCTCGCCTGGTTCGAACGCTGGCTGAACTAGAGAGGAGATGCCGCGATAGGACGGATTAAGGGATGGTCGCGGGGCCGGGTGACGTCCCGAGAAACGATTCACCCTGGAGATGCCCGGGATCTCCTCTCCGGATCCGTTCCATCTCCGAATCTCCTTAGCGCTTCCAGTTCTCCAGGATCCAGGGACGCCGCTCGCCGTCCTTCCGGATCCAGAGCTCCCGCCGCGCGCCCACGACGACCGTCTCCACGTCCCGGGGATCCGGCGCGTCGCTGAACTCCACGCGGCAGCGGCCGGCGCGGAGGGCGTCGAGGATCGCCGCCTCCGTCAGCGCCGCCGCCCGGACCCGCGTGGTCACGAAGCGGAAGGCCCGCGGGTACGGATCCAGGCGCGTTCCGAAGAAGGCCGTGTTCTGGTGCGCGTCGTTCGCCGCGATGCCGGTGAAGGGCCGGATCCGGTTGACCGCGTCCCACTTCGCCAGGATGTCCGGATCCAGGCGGCGCAGGAGCTGGAACGACGTCTCGGGATCCGCCTTGAGCGCGCGGAGCACCTCGGGGATGAAGCCCGGCTCCTTCAGTCGCTTCTTCAACGCCGCGTGCACGTTGTAGATCTCCACGCCGTCGGCGGCGGCGTAGGGGGTCCAGTCCTCGACCTCCTCCGGATGCGAGAGGAAGGCGAGGCCGCCCTGGCGGTGGATGGCCTCGATCTTCTCGGCCGTCGAGCCGTGCACGGGCTCCCGGGTCCCCACGGCCAGGAGATGCTGGCCGGCGTACTCGGCGCCCTGGAGGAACAGGACGCCGTCGTGAAGGCCGCGCCACCCTTCCCGGAACGGGATCGTCTCGTCCTTGGGCGGGTGGTCGGTCATCGCGATGAAGTCGATCTTCGCCGCCTTCGCGGCCGCGAGGATCTCTTCGTAGGTGCCCTTCGAGTCGTGCGAGTGCAGCGAATGGCAGTGGAGGATGCCGCGATACTCCCGGAGCGCGGGCGGCCGGGTCGCCAGCGCGATCGGGACGAGCGTCAACAGGATGAGGACCGCGGTGAGGCGCCGCATGCCCCTACGGTAGCAAACCGGGGGGCATGGTTTATAGTGGCCCCGCGCGGCCCCCGCGGAGACAATCTTCCCATGCCCGTCTGGCTCGCCGCGGCGCTGCTCGCCCAGGAAATCCAGGTCCGCGACGAGGCGAAGGACTGGAAGCGGATCGACACCCCCCACTTCCGGATCCACTATCCCGACGACGGCCTGCTGCCGCGGGCGCGGGACTTCGCGGGCTGGTTCGAGGAGGCGCGGACCGATCTCGCCGCGCGGACGGGCGTCGAGCCGCCCGTCGTGAACGTCTTCCTCTACCGGAGCTTCCACGATCTCCGGAAGTCGAGCTTCCTGGCGAACGCGCGCCCGCTCCTGGACCGCGTCCGGGAGCCCCGGGCGCTGGACCGGCCGGCGCCGCGCGCGGCCGAGCGCCTCAACGCGCACTCGCGCGCCCTGGCCCTGGCCGAGCCGACGCGCGACCGGATCTTCATCCACTGCCAGGCGAGCGACCGCTGGAACGCCTGGTTCGCCAAGCACGAGCTCGTCCACCAGTTCCAGTACGCGCACCTCTACAGCTTCCGGCTCCCCAGCTGGATGATCGCCCTGAAGAATCCCGTCGTGCCCAAGTGGTGGTGGGAAGGCGGCGCCGACTACTGGGCGGGCGCCTTCGACAGCCTGGAAGAGCAGTTCCTGCGGGACCTGGCGACCGAGCGGCTCTTCAACCTCAAGGAGCTGCACACGCCCGACATCCTCAATCCGGTCGACTACATCGCCATCTACTACGAAGGCTCCGCCTTCTGGACCTTCCTCCAGGAGAAGTACGGCCCCGAGGTCACCCGGAAGCTCTGGGACCGCACGGACCACGGGCTCCCCATCGCCTCCCAGAAGCCGCTGGAGTACGTCACCGGCCGGAGACGGGAGGACGTCGAGGCCGAATTCAACGCCCACTGGGGCGCGCGCTGGGCCGCGCAGATGGCCGGCCGCGGCGTTCCCTCGGAGCGGAAGACCGACACCCGCTACTACTACCGGCGCCGCTCCTGGGGCGGCCGCTGGAGCCCCGACGGCACGCGCCTCGCGTGGGTCGGCAACAAGGACGTGCGGAACGAGCTCTACGTCGACGGCTCGGGCCGTCTGGGCTGGGACCGGAGCGTCGACGGCGCCGAGGTGGTCTCCCCCCCTTCATGGTCGCCCGACGGCAAGCGGATCGCGATCATCGAGCAGCGGACGCATCGCGACCTCCTCCTGCTCGTCGACGCGGAGGGCGGAACGGACGAGGCCATCGAGCTGCCCTTCGACGAGCTCTACGATCCCGCGTGGGCGCCGGACGGGAAGAGGATCGCGTTCGCGGCGCTCAAGAACGGGACCAGCGACCTCTACGTGCTGCACCTGGGCGACCGGCGGATCGAGCGCCTGACCGAGGATCCGCACGGGGACGCGGCGCCGGCCTGGTCGCGCGACGGCCGGCTCGCGTGGATCAAGGACGTCGAGGGCCGCACCGTCCTGCACGTGCTCGGCCGGGGCGCGGTGTCGAAGACCTGGGCGCTGCTCGAATACCCGCAGTGGACGGCCGACGGCCAGGGCATCGTGGTGGCGGCGGATGTCGGCCAGGTCTGGGACGCCTTCGTCGTGGATCCGGCGACGGGCGCGGGGCGTCGCCTGACGAAGTTCAAGGGCGGCGTCCACTATCCGGCGCTCCACCCCGACGGCTCGCTCCTGATCAGCTACTACGAGGGGCGCGGCTACGACTTGTACCAGGTGCCCTGGAATCCCCAGGACGAGCCGGGCTTCGACGAGGAGGGGCGGAAGGGCTGGTACGACGCCTTCCGGAAGCCGGCGCCGCGGGGGGAGCCGGCGGAGAAGACGCGGGTGTGGGGCGTCGACTGGTTCCACGCCCCGGTCCTGTCGTCCTCGCTCGTCACGCCGGGCCTGGAGTTCCAGTTCGGGGACCGCGACGCGGAGAACACGCTCTCGCTGATCGCGACGGGCTTCGCGAGCGACTCCTGGGCGGCGGCGGCGACGGTGACGAACACGCGCTGGTGGCCGACGATCGGGGCGACGGCCTCCGCCGCGCGCGCGGGCGACTTCATCGAGTACCTGGGGCGTCCGTTCGTCGATCTCCCGCTCTGGAACACGCTGGAGGTCGGGGGCGGCTGGGTCGGGCGGCACCGGATCCAGGTCGAGGACGACTTCGCCGATCCGCATTTCTTCGACAGCGGGCCGTCGGCGTCGCTCCTGTACTCGAACCTGGACAGCTACAAGACCTTCGACGCCGCGTGGGGGCTGGCGTTCGGCGGCACGGCGGCGTTCTTCCGGGAGAACCTCGGCGGCGACCGCGACCAGACCGAGTACTTCGCGTTCGGCGAGGCCGCGTTCGACCTGGCCGAGGACTGGATCGTGTGGACGCGGGTGACCTACGAGAAGCTGATCGCCCAGGTGCTCCTGCGGGACGAGGTGCTGGACATCGAAGCGGCGGTGCGGGGCGCGGAAGAGCTCGAGGGGATCGAGCGCGGCAGCGCGACGCTGGAGCTCCGCTTCCCGCTCTTCCGCGACTTCCTCTGGCAGCCGCTGGAGCTGATCGGGCTCGGCGAGTGGCTGATCCTGAAGGACCTGCGCGGCTTCGCGTTCGGCCAGGTGGGCTACGTGGGCTTCGAGGTCCAGAACGCCTTCGACGACGACTTCGGGGCGGCCAGCGCGGGCCTGGGCCTGCGCCTCGACCTCTCGATCATGATCTGGCCGATCATCAACGGCCGCGCGCCCGTCCGCCTCGAAGGCTGGTGGGCCCTCGTCGGCCAGGACGAAGACGACCCCCGCGGCGCGATCGGCGGCGGCATCGTCGTGGGGTATTGATGAGGACGATCCCTCTTCTCCTGCTCGCGGGTGGTTCGGCGGCGCTCACCGCAAGCTGCGCGACGGCCCCCGCCGATTTCGACGGCGTCTCGGCGACGTTCTCCATCGTGGCCGTCGATCCGGAGGCCGGCGTCTGCGGCGCGGCGGTCGCGAGCAAGTATCCCTCCGTCGGCAAGGTCGTCCCCTACGTCCGCGCCGGCGTGGGCGCCTTCTGCACCCAGCACTGGCACAACCCCAAGTGGGGGGAGCGGGCGCTCGACCTCCTGGGCTCCGGCAAGCTCCCGGAGGAGGTCCTGGGCGAGCTGCTGCGCGACGACGCGAACCGGGACAAGCGGCAGCTGCTGCTCATCGACATGGAAGGCCGCGCCGTCGTCCGCAATCCCGCGAAGCCCGACCTCCCCGGCGGGATCTACTGGGGCTCCATGGCCGGCAAGAACTTCGCGTGCGCGGGCAACACGCTCGCGGGGCGGGACGTCGTCGTCGCCATGGCGAAGGCCTTCGAGGAGACCGCCGGCCCGCTCGCCGACCGCCTCATGGCCGCCCTCGTCGCGGCCGACCGCGCGGGAGGCGACCACCGGGGCCGCCTCGCCGCGGGGATCCGCGTGGCGAAGAAGGGCGTCGAAGGCCTTACGCTCGACCTCCAGGTGGAGAAGAGCGACGACGCCGTCGAGGAGCTCCGGAAGCTCTACGAGGCGCGTCCCAAATAAGCGGCTATACTAATTTTCATGAACGGCCGCCTGGTCGCGTTCGGCGTCCTGATCGTGATCGGGGCCGTCGCGTCGGTGTTCACGCTCTCCAGCCACAGCGTGGTGGCCTGGAACGACAAGGCCGTCGGGCTGCACCAGCGCTGCGAAAAAGCCATCCACCGGCTGGAACCCGTCCTGGATCCGTACCTGCAGGGACGGCAGCTCGACGAAGAGAAAACCGACGCCGCCTACCTGGACTACGCGTCCGAGGTCCACATCGCCTCGCGCGAGCTCGGCTACCTGACGGCGCCCGACGACCCGGAATGCCGGAAGATGCAGGACGAGCTGATCGCCTACATCGACTTCCAGAAAAGCCAGGTGACGACGCTCGGCGAGCTGATCGAGGAGATGAAAGCCGCCAATCCGCCCGCCGAGGAGGATGTCGAAGGCGTCAAAGCATCCCTCAAAGCCCTGGAGTCCCAGGGCAAGATCGTCCACAACAGGCTCGAAGCCCAGCAACGGGCCGTGGCGGCGAAGTTCGGCCTCAAGCTGCGCTGACGCTCAGCGGAGGGCGTCGATCGAAAACCGCGCCAGGACGATCCTCTCGTAGGGGCTCTTCTCCCCGGCTTCGAAGAGGCAGCCGACGTCCCCCTTCGGCAGCACCGCGAGGCAGGAATACGCCGACGGCCCTTCGCGCAGCGTGAGCGACGCCGGCCACGTGCGGCCGTCGTCGAGGCTCGTCCGCACGGTCATCCGGACCCGGGCCTTCTCGTCGGCCGGATTCGAGAACAGGAGACGGTGCGGCTCCCGCGAGGCGCGCAGCAGGCTCGCCTGGCAGACCGGCTCGACCAGCGCCGCGTCGGACGTCGCCGGCCCCCACGTCTTCCCGCCGTCCCGGCTGATCGCGACGCCCCGCCGCCGGTTCTTCGAGTTGTGGTTGCGCATGTTGAGCGCCAGGGCGCCGTCCGACAGCTCCGCCGCCTGGCACTCGTTCCAGGTGTCGCCGACGACGTCCCCCGCCGCCCAGGTCGCGCCGCCGTCGTCGCTCGCGATGACGAACGCGAAGCCCTTCTTGCCGCCGACGTCCTTCCCGTCGCAAGGCACGACGAGCCGACCCGACTTCATCTGGAGCCCGACGCCCGGCCCGGTCGCGAACCAGGTCCACTCCGGCCGTTTGACCTGCTTCGTGATCTCGGCCGGCTTCGCCCAGGTCGCGCCGTCGTCGTCGCTCCGGCTGATCCACACGGTGCGGGTGCCGACGGCCGTCGCCGCGACGATCTTGGATTCCGGATCGCTTCCGAGATTGCGGGTCAGCAGGAGGTGGATCGCGCCGGTCCGGGCGTCGACGACCGGGCAGGGATTTCCGCAGGTGTGGCCCGCGTCGTCCCAGACGACCTGGAGGGGCCCCCAGGTGGCGCCGCCGTCGGTCGAGCGCCGCAGGACGACGTCGATGTCGCCCGCGTCGCCCCGCCCCTCCTTGCGGCCTTCCGCGAAGGCGAGGACGACGCCCTTCGCCGAGACGATCAGCGACGGAATGCGGTAGGTGTGGTAGCCGTCCTGGCCCGCGACGAAGACGTCGGACGTCTGGAGCGCGAAGAAGGCCGCGAGGATCATGAAGTGTTAACGTCCGTATCAGACTAGAACGTTAACACTTCATTCGGTCTTGGCGTTCGTGAAGCCGGCGTAGACCTGCTCGACCTTGCCGTCCTCGGGGCCGCCGCCGTGGACGTAGACGCGGTAGCGCAGCGTCATGGACTCGCCCTTCTTGAGCGCGCTCTCGCCGCGCACCAGCCAGGGGTTGGCCGCGAAGAGCCCGTAGGCGCGCACGTGCCAGTTGGTGGGCGCGCGGAAGCTCGCCGGATGGTCCATCACGGCCACGCCGACCTTCTTGCCGTCGATCTCGCCCGAGTAGTCGACCCAGGGCGCGGCCGCCGCCCGGATCGCCTTCTCGCCCTTGTTGCCCAAGGCGTCGGACATCATCTCCGGCGCGTCGCCCTTCCGGGTGAGCTCGGTGCCGACCCGCACGGCGAAGCTGCCTTCCTTGGCCATCTTGGCGTTCTTGCCGAGCGTCACGTCGACGGCGGCCGTCAGCGTGATCGTCCAGTCCATGACGACGTCGGCGCCGGCGTTGAGGACGAAGACGTCCTGCGTCTCGACGAGGTCCTCGCCCCAGGCGTTCTCGGCCCGGATCCGGGCGTAGGCCGGCCCGGCGTCCCGCGTCGCCTTGCGGTTGACGATGTTGGTCTTGGACCAGTACTCGGTGCCGTTCACGTCCCCGAAGGCGTGGTAGATGCCCGTGTGGTGCGGGTGGTCCTTCGCCTCGCCGGCGCGGTCCTCGAAGGGATGCGCGCGGAGGACGTTCACGCCGTGCCCCGTGAGGGGATAAAAGCAGGGCTTCTTGTTGGCGATCCCCGCCCCGGGATGCCAGCGGGTGATCTCGCGGTCCGGCGCCTTGATCGACACGACGCCATCCGACTCCGACATCGTGAGCGTCGTCGCGCCGGCCGCCTCGCCCTTCTCCACCACGAACGTCCGCTTCGCGCCGGCGGGAATCGACGGCACGAGCCAGCGCACGACGGCGCCGTCGCCCTGGGCGGCCAGCAGGGTCCCCGCGTCCTTGTCGCGGGCGCGGAACGGCCCGGACCCCGCGAGCTTCGCCTCGAGCAGGACGTAGCGGCGCTCCTTGTCGTGGGCGGGCGCCGTCACGGTGACGGCGTCCTGCACGAGGGCCAGCAGGAGGAGAAGCATGCTAGAAGGTCTCCGGGATGGTGAAGGGTTTCCGGTACTCGCGCGTGAGGAGCTTGTTCGCGTCCTCGTCGCCGACGCACTTCTCGGTCTTCGGGTCGAACGTGAGCAGGCGGCCGACCTGGAGCTTCGACTTGGCGAGATCCACGCCGTTCGCCTTGAGGTGGTCCTTCATGCGCTTGAAGGCCTCGTTGCCGTCCTCGTAGGCGCCGAACGGGTCGTCCTTCTCGAAGCCGCGCGGCTCGCCCAGGCGGTAGGACACGTTGGCGAGGTGGCCGAGCGAGGCCGAGAGGTGGCCGTCGAGCACGTCCGCGTTCAGCATCTCGGGCTTGCCGGCGATCGCGGCGTCGATGAAGTTCCGGAAATGGTTGCCCGCGCGGCCGTCGTCGGGGACGTCCAGGGTCAGCTTCTTGCCGTCGGCGTCGAAGGCCGTCGAGCCGGAGACGTAGCCCTTCTCGGCGTGGGCGATGTTGCCGATCTTCTGGCCCATGTACTCCTCGGTCTCGAGGCCGCGGACCTCGAAGATCAGGAGGGCGTCGCCGTAGTCGCAGAGCGCGATCTGGGTGTTGGGCGTCTCGCCGTCGTCCTCGTAGCCGAAGCGGCCGCCGATCGAGAGGATCTTGCTGGGCAGCTCGTTCTTGCCGAGGTACCAGCGCGCCTTGTCGAACTCGTGCACGCCCTGGTTGCCGATGTCGCCGTTGCCCGTGTCCCAGCGCCAGTGCCAGTTGTAGTGGAACTTGTTCGAGTTGAAGGGCCGCTCCTGGGCCGGGCCCAGCCAGAGGTCGAAGTCCACCCCCGCCGGGACCGGGCCGTCGGGCTTCTTGCCGATCGACGTCCGCCGCTTGTAGCAGAGGCCGCGGGAGATCTTCACCTTGCCCAGCTTGCCGGCCTTGAGGAAGTCGGCCGCCTTCCGATGCCCGCCCGCCGAGCGGCTCTGCGTCCCGTGCTGGACGACCCGGCCGAACTTGCGGGCCGCCTCGACGAGCTTGCGGCCTTCCCAGACGTTGTGCGACAGCGGCTTCTCCACGTAGACGTGCTTGCCCGCCATCACCGAGTAGATCGAGATCAGCGAGTGCGTGTGGTTGCAGGTCGCGACCGACACGGCGTCGATCGTCTTGTCCTCGAGCATCTTCCGGAAGTCCTTGTAGACGTCCGGCTTCTTCCCGCCGTTGCGCTCGACGATCTTGAGCGCCGGATCCAGGATGTTCTCGTCGATGTCGACGAGGGCGGCGACCTGGACGTCCTTCATCTTCGCCCATTCGCCGACGTGCGAGAGGCCGCGTCCCTTCACGCCCACCACGGCGATCCGGAAGACCTCGTTGGGCTTCGCGTGGGACCAGCCGGGAACCGTCAGCGCGGCGGCGCCGGCGGCCGACGTCCCGAGAAAGGAGCGGCGGGTGATCAGGGCCATAGATCGCCTCCTTAGACCAGGTCGGGCAGAAGAAAAGGCTTCCGGTACTCGCGGCCCAGCAGGGCGTCGGCGGCCGCGTCGTCCCGCAGCCGGAGGGCGTCGCCGTCGACGGCCACCGGCCGGCCGACGCGCAGCTCGATCTGGGCGTCCTTGAGTCCGTTGTCGGCGAGGTGCTTGAACATGCGCTCGGAGGCCTCGCCCAGGGCGTCGCCGGCATAGCCGACGAACGCCGCGCGGGGCTTCATGGTGCCGATGCGGTACGACACGTTGGCGAGGTGGCAGAGGGCGCTCGAGAGGTGCCCTTCCTGGACGTCGGAGTTGAGCTTCATCCGGTCGCGGGCGCGGACGGCGTCGGCGAAATTGCGGAAGTGCTCGCCGGCGCCGGCGAACTTCTGGATGGGCTCGCCCGTCTCGGTGTACGCCGCCGTGCCGCTGATGTTGAAGGCGACGTAGCCCTTCTCGCAGTGGAAGACGGTGCCCATCGCGACGTCCTTGAACTTGTCGGAGGGCAGGCCGCGGATCTCCTGGACGATCCGGGCGTCGTCCCAGTCGAAGACGGTGATCTGGGTGTTGGGGGTGGTGCCGTCGTCCTCGTAGCCCAGGCGGCCGCCGATGCTGACCACCTTGGACGGGAGGGTGTCCTTGCCGAGGCCCCAGCGGGCGGTGTCGAGCTGGTAGATGCCGTTGTTGGCGATCTCGCCGCCGCCGAACTCCCAGTTCCAGTGCCAGTTGTAGTGGAAGCGGTTCGGGTTGAACGGGCGCTCGGGCGCGGGGCCGAGCCAGAGGTTGTAGTCGACGCCCTCCGGCGGGGCGCCGTCCGGCTTGCGGCCGATCGACTCCCGGCGGTTGTAGCAGATGCCGCGCGCCAGGCGGACCTTGCCCATCTGGCCGGAGCGGAGGAAGTCGATGCCCGCCCGCACGTGCCCCAGGGAGCGCGGGTAATTCCCCATCTGGACCAGGCGGTTGTGCTTCCGCGCCGCCTCGACCAGCTTGGCCTGCTCGCGGATGTTGTGGCCGAGGGGCTTCTCGACGTAGACGTCCTTCCCCGCCTGGACGGCCCAGATCGAGGCCAGGCAGTGCCAGTGGTTGGGCATCGCGATCGACACGACGTCGATCGACTTGTCCTCAAAAACCTTGCGGAGGTCCGGCACGTACGCCGGCTTCTTGCCCGACTTGGCTTCGGCGACGCGCATCGCCTCGCCCACGACGCCCGGATCGGGGTCGCAGACGACGGCGACCTCGGCGTCCGGCATCGAGGCCCACTTGGTGACATGGACGCGGCCCTGGCCGCGGACGCCCAGGACGGCGACACGGAGGCGCTCGTTCGCGGAGCGCGAGCGGCGGGGCTCGGCGGCGAACGCGGGAACGGCGACGGCGGCGGAGGCGAGGAGGGACTCCTCGAGGAACGCGCGACGGGTCAGGCGACCCATGGATGGAGTCCTCCCAATGCCCCAGCCCCGGAATCCCGCTCCGCCTAGACCTGCTCGGGAACCGTGAACGGCGCGCGATACTCGCGGGTGAGCAGCTTGTTGGCCGCCTCGTCGCCCACGAACTTCTCCGCCTTGGTGTCGATCGCGAGCGCCTTGCCGAGGGTGATCGGCGCGTCCGCCTTCACGCCGTTGCCGACGAGGTGCTTCTTCATGCGCTCGAAGGCTTCCTGCCCGGCTTCGCTGCCGGCGAAAGTGCTCACCTTGTCGAGCGTGCCCTTCTCGCCCAGGCGGTACGAGATGTTCGGCAGGTGGCAGAGGGCCGCCGAGAGGTGCCCCTGCTCGATCTCCGCGTTCAGGTCGTCGCGCTTGCCGCTCCGGCAGGCGTCGACGAAGTTCCGGAAGTGCGCGGTGTCCCCGCCGCCGCCGAACTTGTCCACGACCTTGCCGTCCTTGTCGAAGGCCGTCGCCGTGGCGTAGTTCGGGTTGACCACGTACCCGTTCTCGCCTTCGTAGATCACGCCGACCTTGGCGTCCTTGACGGTCTCCGTGTCGAGGCCGCGGACCTCGAAGATGAACTGGACGTCGCCGTAGTCCATCAGCGTGACCATCGTGTTGGGCGTCTCGGCGGAATCCTCGTAGCCGAGGCGGCCGCCGACGCTGACGACCTTCTTGGGCAGCTCGTTCTTGTTCATGCCCCAGCGCGCGCGGTCCATTTCGTGCACGCCCTGGTTGCCGATGTCGCCGTTGCCGTAGTCCCAGTACCAGTGCCAGTTGTAGTGGAAGCGGTTCTTGTTGAAGGGACGGACCGGGGCGGGGCCGAGCCAGAGGTCGTAGTCCACGCCGGCCGGCACCGCGCTGTCGGCGAACGACCCGATGCTCTTGCGGCTCTTGTAGCAGAGGCCGCGCACGAGCGAGAGCTTGCCGATCTTGCCCGCGTGGATGTACGCGACCGCGTCGCGCATGCCCTTGTTCGAGCGCGACTGCGTGCCGTGCTGGCAGATCCGGTTGTACTTCCGGGCGGCCTCGACGACTTTCCGACCTTCCCAGACGTTGTGGCTGACGGGCTTCTCGACGTAGACGTGCTTGCCCGCCTGCATCGCCCAGATCGAGAAGAGCGAATGCGTGTGGTTCGTCGTGGCGATCGACACCGCGTCGATGCTCTTGTCCTCGAGCATCTTCCGGATGTCCTTGTAGGTCTCGGGCTTCTTGCCGCCCTTGCGCTCGATGGTCTTGATCGCGGGCTCGAAGGAGTTGTCGTCGATGTCGACCACCGCCGCGACCTGCACGTCCTTCATCCCGCCGAATTCGGCCAGGTGGCTTCCGCCGCGGCCCCGCAGGCCCACCACCGCGACCCGGAGCACCTCGTTCGCGCCCAGCTTCGGAGCGGCGGCGAGCGGACGCGGCGCCAGCGAGAACGCGGCGGCCGAGGCCGTCGCCCACATGGACGATTCGAGCAATTCGCGGCGGGTCATCGACATGTCATCCTCCGTAGGCCGTCGCTCCAGTATAGCGCCCGGGCCATCTGGGTATTAGTTCTTACACCTCGGGAAGTGACGTCGTTCCCGAATCAGGTTCAGGTTCAGGTTCAGAAAATCACCCCCCCCGCCTCCCCGGGGGGGGCCCCGCCGTCTCCCCCCGGGGGAGGGGGGATTTTCTGAACCTGAACCTGAACCCGAACCTACAATCGCCCCATGCACCGCGTCCGCGTCCGGCAGGCCGACGTCTTCCTCCGCCCCGTCCGCACCCGCATGCCCTTCCGCTACGGCAAGGCCGTCGTGACCGAGGAGCCCATCGCCCATCTCCGGATCGTGGCCGAGATCGACGGCCATCGCGCCCTGGGCGTCTCCGCCGCCGCCCTCCCGCCCCTCTGGTTCGACAAGGATCCCTCGAAGACGCACGCCGACAACATCGCCGACCTCCTCCGCTCCCTCCGCGCCGCCGCCGACGTCTACACCGCCGCGCCCGCCGCCCCCGCCTTCGCCCTGCACCAGACCTGCGAGGCGGAAACCCGACGGCGCCTCCGCGGCCTCAACGACCTGACGGCCGGCTTCGGCGTGGCCCTGCTCGACGCGGCGGCGATCGACGCCCTCTGCCGCGCGACCGGGACGACTTTCCACGGCGCGCTGCGCGACGACCTCCTGGGCTTCGGCCCGCTCGAGCTGCCCGAGCGGCCGCTCGACCGCGTCCAGGTGCGCCACACGGTCGGCATGGCGGACCCGATCACGGCGGCGGACGTCCGCGAGCCCGTCGGCGACGGCCTGCCCGAGACCTTGGAGGACGTCGCCCGCGTCTACGGCGTGCGCTACTACAAGGTGAAGGTGTCGGGGGATGTCGAGGACTCGCTCGACCGCCTGCGGCGGATCGCGGCGGTGCTGCGCGGGGACTACCAGGTCACGCTGGACGGCAACGAGCAGTTCCACGCGATGGAGGAGGCGGCGGCGTTCGTGCGGAGGGTGTCGGCCGACCCCGCCCTGCGCGAATTCTGGGGCAAGACGCTGTGGATCGAGCAGCCGGTGGAGCGCTCGCGCGCGCTGGAGGACGACGTCCACGAGGCGCTCGAGGAGATCGACCGCCTGAAGCCGGTGATCATCGACGAGTCGGACGGGACGGACGCGGCGGTGGACCGGGCGCTGACGCTGGGGTACCGGGGGATCTCGGCGAAGAACTGCAAGGGGGTGTTCCGGACGCTGCACAGCCACCGGCGGACGCGGGAGGCCTGCGCGGTACTCTCGAGCGAGGACCTGATGAACATCCCGGTGGTGCCGCTGCACCAGGACCTCGCGGTGGCGGCGGCGCTGGGGATCGGGCACAGCGAGCGCAACGGCCACCACTACATCCGGGCGTTCGAATACTTTTCCCCGCGGGAAAAGGAGTCGACGCTCCGCGAGTACCCGTCGCTGTACCGCGTGCTGCCGTCGGGCCTGGGCGCGGTGAAGATCGAGAACGGGGCCATGTCGGTCGTCGAGATCAACGCCGCCCCCTTCGGCGTCCTCACGGAACCGGACTGGGATGTGTTGATAAAATGACGCGGTCATTTTATCAACACTTCACATGCTGCTGATCGAGCTGTCGATGTCGCCGATGGACAAAGGGCCGTCGGTGTCGAAATGGGTCGCCCGCTCGCTCGCGATCATCGAGAAGAGCGGCCTCGACTATCGACTGGGCCCCATGGGCACCTGCATCGAGGGCGAGTGGGACGCGGTGATGGCCGTCGTCAAGCGCTGCTGGACGAAGATGGCCAAAGACTGCGTCCCGATCACGATCTCGATCAAGGGCGACTGGCGCAAGGGCGCGAAGGGCCGCCTCGCTTCGAAAGTGGAGGCCGTCGAGAAACTCCTGGGCAAGCGCCTGAAGTGTTGACGTTCTGACGCGGTCATTTCGTCAACACGTGCGTCACGTGTTGACGAAATGACCGCATCAGTTTATCAACACGTGAGGCCGACCCCGGAGAGGCCCGAGGTGTCGATCAGGCCGTCCTTGATCGTGAAGAGGCCGGGGAGCTTCTTCGCCCACTCGACGTTGGCCTCGGGGCAGTACTGGCGCCCGTTGCTCTCGATCGCCGTCACCGGCGCGATGTGCGCCGCCAGGCCCGCCGACTGCAGGAAGGCCAGCCCCGGACAGGTCAGGTCCTGCACGCAGAGGAACATCCCGAACTTCTGCGCGGCCGCCGCCATGATCATCGACATCCCCTGCCCCTTGCAGGACTTCAGCGCCACGCCCGTGTAGCCCTGCTCGCGCGCGAGCAGCAGGCTCTCGTAGTCGACCAGCGACTCGTCGATCACCACCGGCTTGATCGCCGCGGCCGCGTGCATCTTGTTCTCGGGGTGCGCCTTCAGGTCGCGCGCCGTCGGCTGCTCCACGTACGCCGTGCGCTCGAAGGCCCGCGGGCTCCGGTCCTTGATCCGGCGGAGGACGTCGACCAGATACTCCACGTTCGGGCACTGCTCGTTGAAGTCCAGCGAGTAGGTGAGGCCGCCGGCCACGGCGTCGATGGCGATGACGCGTTCGACGTCCCACCCCGCGTCGTTCCCGTTGAGCTTGATCTTGAGATGGGTGAGCTCGTCCTTCTTGATCCACTCGCCCAGGGTGTTGGGCAGGCCGTCGGCGAGCCGCTCCTTGACGTCCGCGTCCGTCAGGGCGTCGAGCGCCCCCACGAGGTGATAGAGCGGGAGGCGCGGCTTCGGCTTCGCCAGGACATAGCGGTCGAGGAACTCGCCGGCGAACTGGGCGTCGAGGTAGCGGGACAGGTCGTGCTTCAGCCAGTCGGGCCCGTAGCATTCCCAGACGTGGCGGCCGTGCAGGCGGCCGTAGGCGTCGTGGAGCGCCGCGTCG
>DASVNH010000020.1:0-7418 GCA_036383955.1 Planctomycetota bacterium
CCCGCGGCCCTCCCCGATCCCTTCCCCGCCTGCAAGGCGCTGAGGACGTCGGGCTACCGCTTCTCCGCCCAGGGCCGCCGCCTGCGCACGGGCGGCTTCAAAGACAACATGCTCGCGTCGGCGATCGACGAGTTCGCCGCCGTGCGCCCGCTCGGCGAGCCCGCCGCCACGCACGTGCGCCGCGGGAACCGGCCCTGGAACCAGCTGGGCGTGATCAAGGGCGAGGACGAGCGCGTCGTGGCCACGCTGCGGGCCGCGCAGGCGCCGCACGTCCAGCTCGACCTGGCGCTGCAGGGCGTGCGCGGCGAGCCCGAGATCCGCTCGGAGAAGACGCGGGACGTCGACTGCTGGGTCTTCCGCTGGGACTTCGAGCCCGCGCGGATCCGGAACGAGATGGACGGCCTGATCGACCGCGCCGCGGTGGAGGAGCGCCTGGAGAAGCCGCGGGAGGTCTACTGGGACACGCTGGAAGGCACGCTCGAAGTGGCGGTCGCGAAGGAGAATCCGCGCGTCTTGCGGGTGTCGGACCGCCGCCGGGTGGCCTACCTGCCCCCCAACCCCTCGGCGCCCCGGACCTGGTACCAGACCGACACGGTCACCGCGTTCTACGACCACGGCCGCGTCATCCTGACGCTGCCGGCGCCGAAGTAGTCTACTTCCGGGGCCAGACCGCCTTGAGCGTCTGGGCGGCGCCGCCGCGCAGGATCCCGACCTCCACCGCCTCGTCGAAGCGCACCTGGAACTGCACCCGCATCCAGAGCGAGGCCAGGGGGCGGACGGCCGGCAGCGGCGTCCCGCCCAGCGAGACGATCACGTCGCCCGCCTTCAGGCCCGCCGCCGCGAGGGGGCCGTCGAGCACGTCCGTCACCTTCACCTTGCCGCCGTCGAGGTCCTCCCCGCGGATCCGCAGCGCCTTGCCGCGCAGGGGGGTGTCGACGTTGAACTTGAGCGCGACGTCCAGGCCGGCGGTCTCGCCGACGATGCGATGGGCGGCGCGGGCGATCTTGGCGAGGTTCGGGTAGGCGATCTTGTCCCAATGGTCGCCGCTGCGGTGGTAGTCGGCGTGCCACGACGTGAACATCATCGACGCGGCGATGCCCTGCTCGAGGAAGTTGGCGCCGTCGGAGCGGAACATGGCTTCGTTGGAGTGGTCGAACTTGCTGATCTTCAGGCCTTCCGCCTCGCAGGCGGCGCCGATGATCTTCTCGAGCCGGTCCCCTTCCGCGTTCTTGACGCCCTCCATGTCCATGGGGCGCTCGGGGTTGCGGCCGACCATGTCCAGGTTGAGGTAATACGTGATCTTGTCGAGCGGCCGCGTGGGGTTCTTCACCCAGTGCTTCGAGCCCAGCAGGCCGGCCTCCTCGGCGTTCCACCAGCAGAAGAGGAGCGAGCGCTTCGGCCGGGTCTTGGCCTTCGCGAAGGCGCGCGCGATCGCCAGCACGGCCGACGTCCCGCTCGCGTTGTCGTCCGCGCCGTTCCAGATCTTGTCCGGGCCGCCCGGCGACTGGCCGCCGACGGCCTGCCCCTCCATGCCCACGTGGTCGAGGTGGCAGCCGATCCCCACGAACTCCGCCTTGAGCTTCGGGTCGGAGCCCTCGAGGACGGCGCAGACGTTCTTGGCCTTCCGGTCGCCCTTGAACGTGAACTCCTGGGTGTAGCCGCCCTTGTCCCCGGCGGGGGCGAGGCCGTAGCCCTTGACCTGGTCGACGATGTAATCCACCGCCCGCTCGTTGCCCGGGAAGCCGGCGGCGCGGCCCTCGAGCTCGTCGCTCGCGAGCAGCTTGATGTGCGCCTCGAGCGTCGCCTCGTTGATGGTCGAGCGCTGATCGCTCTCGTCGTCCGCGCGGACGCAGGCGAGGGGCGCGAGGACGAACCAGACCAGCGGGGAAAGACGCATCGCAGCCTCCGGAAAGTCGAAGGGTTATACGACCACCCCGGAGGCCCTGTTGCAAGGTAAACCGCTACGCCTACTTCTTCCGCTTCTGCTCGTCGCGCCACCAGTCGCGCCAGCGCGACTCCTCCATGATGTAGACGCCCGTGATCGAGGTCAGCGCGCTCATCGCCGCGCCCCGGACGTCGCCGTCGAGGTCGTCCAGCTGCCCCAGCAGGAACGGGACCGCCTCGGCGGACTTCAGGCGGCCGAGGAAGAGCAGGTGCGCGGCCCGCAGCCGGCCGGTCTCGAGCTTCGCGGCGTCCATCATGGCGCGGACCGACGCCTTGTCGCCCAGTTCGACCAGGCGGCGCGCGGCGATGTAGCGATCCTCGGGCTTGTCGCTCGCGAGCTTGCCGCGCGCTTCCAGGAGGTCGCGCTTCCGCCGCTCGGCCTTCTGGTCGTCGCTGGGCGGCCGCACCTCGTCGATGCGCCGCTCCTCCTCGCGGGTCAGCTCGGCTTTCTCGGCGGAGGCGACGGCGTCCACGACGGCGCTCCGGTCCCCGGCCATGGGCAGGTAGCGGTAGTAGGTCTCGAGCATGAGCACGCACATCGCGGTGCCGTAGATGGGCGAGGCCTGCTGGTAGTCGACGATCGTCCAGGAGCCGGCCGCGTGGCCGCGGGTGTGCTGGCGCGACACCAGGAAGGGCCGGATCTTGCGGTTCCAGTCGCGCCAGGCCTTGCCCTGGACCTGGAACGTCGACAGCGTCTTGTAATACCAGGCGTAGAGGTACTGCCACGACTCCCCCCGGGAAGGATCGGGATCGCCCTTCTTGTCGGTCTCGAGATACGCGAGCCCGCGCTCGATGCCGTTGCCGCTGGTGAGGCCCAGCATGCAGCGGGCGAAGACGCCGGCGCCGGTCGCGCCGATCGTCGGCTCGCTGCCGGGGCTGTAGCGGAAGCCGCCGTTGAGCGCCTGCTGGTCGATGAGATGCTTCTTCGCCGCGGTCCAGACGCGCTCGGGGATCGTCACGCCGGCCTTCTCGGCCGCCTTCAGGCCCATCATCTGCCAGACGCTCAGCGTGAACTCGCTGCGGCGGAGGTCGGCGTCCGGCGTGTAGTACCAGCCCCCGTTGAACTGCTGGGCCGCCTCGATGCCGATCACGGCGGAGCGCAGCGCCTCGAGCAGCTTCTCGTCGCGGGTCATCGACGCCGCCTCGCCCAGCGCGAACGTCGCGATCCCGTGGCCGTACATCCCGCCCTTCGCGTTCCGGGCGTCCCCGGGGTCGAAGAAGAAGCCCGACGGATCCTGCCGCTCCAGCAGCCACTGGAGCCCGAGCGCCACGGCCTCCTTGTACGGGCTCTCCTTCGTGTGCGTGTAGCCCGCCCCCAGGAAGGCCAGCAGCGCCAGCCCCGTCACGCCGTGGTCGAACTCCGGCGGCCCCGACATCTCGCCGCAGCGCTCCCCCGACGGGCAGCGCTTGTAGAAGTCGGCCGGCGACCAGCGGCCGTCGGCGGACTGATGCGCCATCAGCCACTTCAGACCCAGCTCCACCGCCGCCTCGCTCGCCAGGTTGCCGCCGTAGCGGCCCACGGCGTCGCTCCTCGACGCGCCCGAGCGGTGCTCGAAGTTCCCCGGCCCCGCGAACTGCGCCAGGTCGCTCTCCGGGATCGGCTCGACGGCCTCCAGCACGCCCACCGGCATGACTTTGGCTTCGCCCTGGAGCGCGCCCGCGCCGATCACGGGGGCGGGCGTCGACGCCTCGGGCCGCGGCGTCTCGGCCGCGCGCGGGGCCTCCGCCGCGATCTGCTCCTTCTGCGGCGACGGCTCAGGCTGGGGCGTCGGCTCGGTCTTCGCGACCTCCGGGGCCGGCCCGCGCTTGTAGAAGCTGGCGGTCAGGATCGTCTCTTCGAGGAGCGGCGTCGCGAGATAGACGAACTCGACGAGCAGCGTCAGGGCGAGGAGATGGAGAACGCTCGAGAAGGCGAAGGACGACGTCCGATGCAGCCACTCCGCCCGGCGCTCGGCCCGGTCGGGAACGCCCACGCGGGCGTAGTAGCGCTCGAAGGACGCGGGAGCCGTCGCGGCGCGGCCCCGCAGGACGACGACATCCTCCCCGGGCTCCTCGATGGACCGCCAGACTCCGTCCATGGCTTGGCCCCCCACTACAATGGACGCCGCCGGGGACGGCCGGTAATGCCGGAAAAAGGAGGTCGCGCGACGTCCTAAGTATATAATGGCCGCCCTCATGCGACGCGCGTCGCCCCTCCTCCTGGCGCTCCTGGCCGCGTGCTCCACCACGCCCACGGACGGAGCGGACAGCTCCATCGCGCACGCCGCCGGGCCGCGGTCGAGCGAGATGGCGGCCCGGCTCCAGAACCAGAATCCGAACCTGACCACGACGCCCGAAGCCGCGGCGGCGTCGACGAACACCAGTCCCGGCTCGCTGACGGCGCCGGCGATCGACGCGAACCAGCGGCGCGAGTACGCGGACGTCTACGTCGACCTCAAGGATCCGAGCGGCCAGAAGCCGCTGGTCTACTACCTGATGAAGCCCGAGGAGTGGCACATCGAAAAGGTGTCGCAGCTGACGCCCACCACCAAGCACTGGCGCTTCTGGCGCGTGGCCCGCACCGACGGGAAGGCGATGCCGGAAGTCGATCCCCTCCGCCCCCGCAGGCCCTGAGCCCGTCGAAGGGCCGGCGTTAGGCGCGAATCTCCGTCGCGCCTCCCGCGTTGAAAGAAAGAATTGACCCCCTCTACCACGACGATTATAAATATCGGGCGACCCACCCCCGTGAAGCGAACCCGGGCCCGTAGTTCAATGGGAGAACGCCTGCTTTGCAAGCAGGAGGCTGCCGGTTCGATCCCGGTCGGGTCCATCCTTCGCTCGCCGGTGAGGCGAGCGGAGGATGCCCTCCGAAGCCCGACGCCGAAGGCGCCGGGCGAAGGAGGGCTGAAATGCCGGCGAGCTACGGATGGCTCGCCGTCATCGCGAAACGTTCTTTGCGAAACGGGCGTGTAGCTCAGTTGGTTAGAGCATTCGCTTGATAAGCGAAAGGTCGACAGTTCGAGTCTGTCCACGCCCATTCACCGCCGGAGCGCGCCACCGATCGGCGCGAAGGCGGGCACATCCGAGGAGATCAACGATGATCCACGACGACTTCCGCCTGGCCGACGACGACAAGGACAACGACAAGGGCGGCGACGGCGGCATGCTCAAGCAGATGCTCAAGGCCCGCTCGATCCTCATCTCCGAGCCGGTCTCCGACAAGCTCGCCCGCCGCGTGCAGAGCCAGCTCATCCTCATGCAGATGGACGACGAAAAGTCCCCCATCACGGTCTACATCAACTCGCCCGGCGGCAGCGCCGACAGCGGGTTCGCCATCTACGACGCCCTCCGCTTCTTCAAGCCGCCCATCCGGACGATCGTCAACGGCCTCTGCGCGAGCGCCGCGATCATCATCCACCTGGCGGCCCCCAAGGAGCGCCGCTTCTCCCTGCCCAACGGCCGCTTCCTGATCCACCAGCCCTCGACCTACGTCCAGGGCTCCGCCAGCGACATCGAGATCAGCGCCAACGAGATCCTCAAGCTCCGCGAGCGCTACAACGAGATCGTCGGCGAGGAGTGCGGGAAGACCGCCGAGCAGGTCACCAAGGACGCCGACCGCGATTTCTGGCTCTCCCCCGACGAGGCCAAGAAGTACGGGCTCGTCTCCAAGGTCGTCAAAACCTTCGGCGAAATCGGGTAGATGCCCGCCGCGCTGGACGTCCAGCGCGTCGTCAAGGCGTACGGCGCGAAGACCGCGGTCGACGGCGTCTCGCTCTCCGTCGAGCCCGGCGAGATCTTCGGCCTCCTCGGCCCCAACGGCGCCGGCAAGACCTCCCTCATCCGGATGGTCCTCGACATCATCCATCCCGACGCCGGCCGGATCCACGTCCTGGGCGGCCCCCTCACGCCCGCCGTCAAGGACCGGATCGCCTACCTCCCCGAGGAGCGCGGCCTCTACCAGCGGCAGAAGGTGGGCGACGTCCTCCGCTACCTCTGCGAGCTCAAGGGCCTGACGCGGCACGTCGCCGAGCGCCGCGTCGAGGCGGGCCTCGACCGCGTGGGCCTCCTCGAGACCAAGAAGAAGAACATGCGCGAGCTCTCCAAGGGCATGCAGCAGAAGGTCCAGATCGCCGCCGTCTTCCTCCACGAGCCCGACTTCGTCGTCCTCGACGAGCCCTTCGAGGGCCTCGACCCCGTCAACCGCGTGCTCGTCACCGACCTCATGAAGGAGCGCGCCGCGAAGGGGACGTCGATCGTCCTCTCCTCCCACCGCATGGACCAGGTCGAAACCCTGTGCCGGCGCGTGTTCCTCATCAACGGCGGCAAGGAGGTGCTGCACGGGGCCGTCGACGACCTCAAGAAGCAATTCGCCGACAACGCGGTCGAGCTCGAGGCGGACCGGGACGTCGCGAAGCACCCGATGGTCGAGCGCGCGGAGGGCCGCAAGCTCTGGCTGAAGGAGCCGGCGGAGAAGTTCCTCGCCGCGCTCATCGCCGAGGGCGCGACGATCCGCCGCTTCGAGCACGCGCTGCCCTCGCTGGACGAGATCTTCGTCAAGGTGGTGAAGCCGTGACGAAGGCGTGGGTCGTCGCGCGCCACGAGTTCCTCGTGACGGTGAGGCGCGTCTGGTTCGTCCTGGCGACGTTCGTGTTCCCGCTGCTGTCGCTCGGCGTGATCGCGCTGATGTTCATGATCCAGGTGAACACCATCAACGAGACGAAGGCGTCGGCGCTGGCCAAGCCGCTGGGCGTCGTCGACCTCTCCGGCGAGCTGGAGAAGGACCCGGCCTCGTTCAAGATCCTGCGGTTCAAGGACGAGGCCGAGGCCCGGCAGGCGCTGGCCCGCCGCGACGTCACGGCCTGCCTGATCGTCTCTCCGGACTGGGTCGCCACGGGGGACATGAAGGTGCTCACGACCCGGCGGGCCACGCTGCTGACCGCGGAGCGCACGCCGCTCCCGCCGAGCCTCGAGCCCTGGCTGATCGAGAACCTGCTGAAGGGCGTGGAGGCCGAACGCCGGAAGCGGGCCCGGGCCCCCTTCGCCCCGGAGATGGTCTACCTGAACGACGCGGGCCTCGATTCCGGCGAGGATCCGGACGCGATCAAGCAGCGGTCGGTCGTCGCCTACATCTTTTTCTTCCTGCTGTTCATGTCGATCTTCTCGTCGAGCCAGTACCTGCTGCAGGGCATGGCGGAAGAGAAAGAAAACCGGGTGATGGAGATGGTCCTCACGTCCATCACCCCCCGCGAGCTGATGCTGGGCAAGCTCGTCGGGCTGGGAGGAGCCGGGCTGCTCCAGCTCGCCTGCTGGTCGACGATGGGCCTCGCGGGCTCCGCCTTCATCCCCGCGTTCGTCCTCGTCCTCGAGCCGGCGGCGTTCGCCGTCTGCTTCGCCTACTTCCTCCTCGGCTACCTGCTCTACGGCTCGCTCATGCTGGGCTTCGGCTCGCTCGGCGCCAACTTCCGCGAAAGCCAGCCGATGGCCTCCCTCGGGTC
>DASVNH010000021.1:0-5891 GCA_036383955.1 Planctomycetota bacterium
GACACCGCCGGCGCGGGCGCGAGCGGCGATCCGCTGGCGTCGGAAGCGGAGCGGCGGGCGGCGGCGGCGGCGGCGGCGGCGGACGTCGCCCTCCTCGTGATCGACGCGAGCTCGACCGAGGCGGACCTGGCGCCGGCCGGCCCGACGGTGATCGTGGCGAACAAGGTCGACCTGGCCTCGGCGGAGGCGGTCCGGTCGCGCCATCCGGGGCGCCCGTTCGCGGCGGTGTCGGGGCGGACGGGGGAGGGGCTCGACGTCCTCCGTCGCGCGCTGGCGGCGGCGCTGTCGGGGGGGAGCGGGGTGAACGCGCGGCAGGAGGCGCTGCTGCGGGAGGCGGAGGCGGCGCTGGCGCGGGGGGTCGAGGGCGGCGCCGCGCTGGAGATCCTGGCGCTGGACCTGCGGGCCGCGCTGGCGAGCCTGGGGGCGATCACCGGGCGGAACGTGGACGAGGCGATGCTGGACCGGGTGTTCTCGCGCTTCTGCCTCGGCAAATGAGACGACCGGTTCAGGTTCAGGTTCAGAAAATCCCCCCTTTCCCCCCCCGGGGGGGCGAGGGGGGGACGTCCTGAACCTGAACCTGTACCTGTACCTGGGGTTGACAAGGCATCGAAGGGGGGGCTAGAGTAAGCCGCGATGCGCTGCCCGTTCTGCAAGAAGGACCACGATCGGGTGATCGATTCGCGGTCGGCGAACGGGGGGGCGACGGTGCGGCGCCGCCGGAAGTGCCTGTCGTGCCAGAAGCGCTTCACGACGTACGAGAAGGTCGAGGAGATCACCCTCTACGTCATCAAGAAGGACGGCCGGCGGGACGTGTTCGACCGCGAGAAGATCAAGCGGGGCCTGTTGACGGCCTGCAAGAAGCGCCCGGTCTCGCTGCAGACGATCGAGGACATCGTCAACCGGATCGAGATCGAGCTGTACGAGAACTACGACCGCGAGGTGAAGTCGACGAAGGTCGGCGACCTCGTGATGCGGGAGCTGAAGTCGCTGGACCACGTCGCGTACGTGCGCTTCGCGTCGGTCTACCGCGAATTCAAGGACGTCAGCGAGTTCATGCGCGAGCTGAAGCCGATGCTGAAAGTGGGGCCGCGCGGCTAACGCGCGGGAGCGGGGGAAGGGATGCCGATCCGGAAAGTCGAGACCGTCCGCAAGCGCGACGGCCGCCAGGCGCCGTACGACGAGCACAAGATCGCCGAGGCCATCACCCGGGCGGCGCGCGCCGCCGGCAACGACAACGCCACGATCGGCCGCGACCTGGCCGGCGCCGTGACGATGTTCCTCGAGCGGTACCGGGAGCGCGACGTCCCCGGCAGCGAGGAGATCCAGCAGCTGGTCGAGAAGATCCTCTTCGACACCGGCCACGCCTCGATCGCCCGCGCCTACATCGTCCACCGCGAAAAGAAGGGCCAGCCGGGCGACGAGCCCGCCGCCGCGCCTCCGCCCGAGGACCTGTTCCCGACCAACCTGGTGCTGGTCGACGGCGCCACGCGCGGCGAGCTCGCTCCCTGGGGGCGCGAGCGCATCATCAGCGCCCTCGCGAAGGAGGCCGGCCTGGAGGAGGCCGCCGCCGCCGAGATCGCCGGCGCGGTCGAGACGAAGATCTTCCGCCTCGGGCAGAAGCGCGTCTCCACCAGCCTCATCCGCGAGCTCGTCAACCACGAGCTCCTCGGCCGCGGTTACGGCTCCAAGCTGCGCCGGCAGATCGTCGTCGGCCTTCCCAAGTACGACCTCGGACGGCTCGTCGACGACGAGCGGGCCGGGATCGATCCCGACGCCCTCTGCCGCACGATCGGCCAGACCACCCTCAAGCAGTACGCGCTGCAGGAGATCTTCTCCCGGGACGTCGCCGACGCCCACGTCGAGGGCCGGATCCACGTCCACCACCTGGAGGAGCCGCTGAAGCTGCACGCGATCCGCCCCTGCGTGCGCGAGATCCGGCGCTCCGGCGTGCGGGTGCGCGGCTCCGCCGTCCTGTCGGAGCCCGCGAAGGACGCCCGCACCCTGACGGCCCAGCTGGGCCGGGTGGCCGTCGACGCCCGGCGCTTCGTCGCCGGGCCCGTGGTCTTTGCCCACGCGAGCGAGGCGTACGACCAGCTGCTCTGGGGCGCCGGCGAGGACGCGGTCCGCGCGGAGGCGGAGCACGCGGGCGCCGCGCTCGACGAGGCCGGCACGACCGTCCATCCGCGGCACCGCACGGCGCTGCCGCTCGCCCGCCTGGGCCGGGCGGAGGTGGCCGTCGATTCCGTCGGCGACGAGCTCCGCGAATTCTGCCGGGTGGCGGCGGACCGGGGCATGACGTTCGCGTTCGAGCGGCCGCCGGGCCTGCCCGGCTCCTCCGCGCCGATGACGGAGACGGGCTGGTCCGCCGTCGCGCAGGCGGTGACGATCAACCTGCCGCAGGCGTACTACCGCAGCGAGGCGGGCAGCGATTTCTACGCGGAGCTCGAGGCGTCGATCGAGCTGGCCGTCCGCGCGCACGTGCAGAAGCGCCAGCTCGTCCGGCGCTTCGCGGACCGCGGCGCGGAGACCTTCGGGCAGTCCCTGGGCTGGGTGTCCGACGGCGCGGGCGCGCTGCGCCTGGAGACCATGGAGTCGGCCGTCGGTCTCGTCGGCCTGAACGAGGCCGTCAAGCTGCTCCTCACCGGCGAGGAGATCCACCAGGGCGACGCCGCCGTCCGCCTCGCCCTCCGCATCGTCTCCTACGTCTTCTTCCGCCTCCGCGAGGAGGCCACCAAGCACGGGCTCCGGCTGGCGCTGCGCGACATCCCCTCGGACGAGGCGCTCTCGCGGTTCACGCGCATCGACGCGCAGATGTATCCCCGCGCCCGCGGCCTCCTGGCCGACCGCGCCGAGTACACGCCGGGCTTCCGCACCCGCGGGACGCCCGCCTTCGAGACGCTCGCGGTCGAAGCCCGCTTCCACACGCTGGTGCCGACGGCCCGGGCCGTCGTCGACCGCGCCCGCCTGGCGCCCGCCGATCTCCACGCGGTGCTCGGACGCCTGCTCTCGGAGACGCTGGCGTCGCGACTGGCCGTCGAATGATCGGCCGCATCCACAAGATCGCGGGCAACGACCACGAAGTCCACGCGTCCGAAGGCGTCTTCCACTGCCGCTACCGGAAGAAGCTCACGCGCGACCGGCAGGAGGCGACGCTGAAGCTGGCGGCCGTCGGCGACGAGGTGGAGCTGACGTCCACCGGGGCGGGCGAGGGCGTCATCGAGAAGATCCTGCCGCGGCGGTCGAAGCTGTCGCGGCACGACGTCCACCGCCCCACGCACGAGCAGGTGATCGTGGCGAACGTCGACTTCCTGGTGGTCGTGCAGGCGGCGGCCGATCCGGAATACAACGACCTGATCATGGACCAGTGCACGGTGATGGCCGCGGCCAACCAGCTGCCCTGCCTGCTGATCGTCAACAAGAGCGACCTGGCGCGCCCGGACCTGAAGGCGTACGAGACCGCCGGCTACAAGATCATCCGGACCTCGGCCAAGACGGGGGAGGGGCTGGACGGGCTGCGCGACATCCTCAAGGGCCGGACCTCGGTGTTCCTGGGGCCGTCGGGCGTGGGCAAGTCGTCGCTGCTGAACGCGCTGGACCCGAAGCTGGGGCTGAAGACGGGGGACGTGTCGAAGCGCGGGGAGGGGCGGCACACGACGTCCTGGGCGGAGCTGGTGTCGGCGGCCGGGGGGGTGATCGCGGACACGCCGGGGCTGGAGTTCTTCACGCTCTGGGGGGTGACGCCGGAGAACCTGAAGGACCACTTCCTGGATTTTGCCGAGCTGGCGCCGGGGTGCCGGTTCCGGAACTGCACGCACACGACCGAGGAGGTCTGCGCGGTGCGGGCGGCGGTGGCCCCGAGCCGCTACCAGAACTACCTGGTGATCCGGGAGCGGCTGATCTCCCGGCGGGCCACGCTCACGACCCATCGTTAAGAAAACGAACATTTTCCGCTTGCACGTGGATACTTTATAATTTATAATTATCGGGTCGACGTCGCCAGGGGAAGAGAGAGAGCGGCCGCACGGGGCCGTTTCGGTGGAGAGGGGAACATGCAGCTTAAGAAGCTGGAGATGTGCGGTTTCAAATCCTTCGCGAACCGCACGGAGATGCTCTTCAACAAGGGCGTCACGGGGGTCGTGGGCCCGAACGGCTGCGGCAAGTCGAACGTCGTCGACGCCATCAAATGGGTGCTCGGCACCCTCTCCTACAAGTCCGTCCGCGGCGAGGAGATGCTGGACGTCATCTTCAAGGGCGCCCAGGGGGTGCCGGCGATGGGCTTCGCGGAGGTCTCGCTGACGCTGGACAACTCCGACCATTCGCTGCCTCTCGAGTTCGAGGACGTGACGGTCACGCGCCGCCTCTTCTCGACGGGCGAGGGCGAGTACTACATCAACAAGGCGCCGTGCCGGCTCAAGGACATCCGGGAGCTGCTGTACGGCACCGGCATCGGCACGGACAACTACTCCGTCATCGAGCAGGGCAAGATCGACAAGCTCGTGCTGTCCAATCCGCACGAGCGGCGCCTGGTGTTCGACGAGGCGGCGGGCATCTCGAAGTACCGCGCCAAGAAGCGCGAGACGGAGAACCGGCTCGAAAAGGTGACGCAGGACCTCCTGCGCATCCAGGACGTGTCCGGCGAGGTGACCAAGCAGCTGCGCTCGGTCCGGGCCCAGGCGGGCCGGGCCTCGCGCTACCGGGAGCTGACCGAGGACCTCAAGGGCAAGAAGACCCGGCTCTTCGTGCACGAGTTCCGGGTCCGGGCGGCCCGCGTGACCGAGGTGGCCGAGCGGCTCCGGGCGGCCGAGGAGGGGCGCGACGCCCTGCGCGCGGCGGTGGAGGAGCGCGGCCGGGCGGTGGACGAGGCCCAGAAGCGCATGGAGGCGGAGTCGGGGCGCCACGCCGAGCTGGCGTCGGCCCTCGCGTCCCTCGAGTCGCAGGCGGCCTATCTCGAGAAGTCGATCGCCTCGTCCGAGGCGCGCCGCGGCGAGCTCGAGGAGGAGCGCCGGCGGGCGGAGGCGGACCGGGCCGCGCACCAGGCGCGGGCGGAGGAAGTCGCCGCCCTGATGGCGGGCGAGGAGAAGCAGCTCGCGGCGCTGGCGGAGGAGGTCGCGGCCCGCGCGGCGCAGGAGGCGGAGTTCCGCCGGCACCTCGAGGACGCGACGCGGGAGTGCTCGCGCGCGGCGTCGAACCTGGAGCGCCGGAAGGCGGAGGCCGTCGAATTCGCCCACAAGGAATCGCAGACGAAGAACGAGCAGGCGCGGCTGCGCCAGGACGCGGAGGATCTCGCGGCCAAGGGCGCGGCGCTGCGCGAGAAGGCGGGCCGGCTGGAGGCGGAGCTGGCGGAGATCGGGGCGAAGGTCGCCGAGGCCCGCGCGGCGAAGGCGGCGCTGGAGACGGAGATCGCGACGCTCCTGGAGCGGAAGCGCGCGGAGGACGTCGAGCAGGCCCGCCTGCGGGCGGAGCGGACCGAGCTGGAGCGGAGCGTCGCCCAGCTGCGGGAAGGCAAGCAGCACCGGGTGGCGCGGCGGGAGACGCTGCGCGACCTCGAGACGCACCTGGAGGGCCTGGACGCGGGCGCGAAGACGCTGCTGCGCGAACGGCCGGAAGGGACGCTCGGGACGGTGGCCGACCTCCTGGAGGTGGCGGCGGAGGACGTGGCGGCCGTGGAAGGCGCGCTGGGCGAGCGGGCCGGCGCGGTGGTCTTCGAGACGATGGCGCAGGCGGAGCGCGCGGCGGCGTCGATCCGCGAGCGCGGCCTGGGCCGCACGATGCTCGTGGGCCTGGACGAGTGCCGGAACGGCTACTTCTCGGACGTCGAGCTGCTGACCCCCGGCGTGCTCGGGACGGCGGGCTCGCGGGTGAAGGTCGACGAGAAGCACCGGGGGCTGGTG
>DASVNH010000022.1:0-63490 GCA_036383955.1 Planctomycetota bacterium
CCCCGCGAGAGCTCCTTCTGGACGTCGACCAGCGTCCCCCGGATCAGGAACGCCTGCAACCCCTTCCTCCGGGCGTAATCCCGGAGCGTTCCCGCCTTGATCCCCTGCCCCGGCACCGGCGGGCAGTCCCGGGCGACCTCCTCCGCGGACGTCGGCACGCGCCAGTACGCCAGCGCCATGGCGAGCGCCGCCGCTCCGCAATCCTCCCGCTCGCGCTGGAGGAAGACGGGGACGTCGGCGACGGCGATCCAGCCGGGCTCGCGCGCGAGCTCGGCCGGGTCGAAGCTCTCCGCCGAACCCAGGTACGCGCATCCGGCGGAGGCCAGGACCATCAGGACGGCGAGCGGCGTCTTCACCATGGGAGGATGACGGAGACCAGGACGATCACCGCCACGATCACCACGATCAACACCACGACGCCGGCATGGCCGCCGGCGAAGCCTTCCAACTCGATCGTTTCGCGCTGGGCGTAGTCGGCGAGCTCCGCGTCCTGCGCGCCCGCCGCCAGAGGAGCCAGGATCGACGCGAGGACCACGACGGCCAGGATCCATTCCGGGTGTCGCATCAGGGTGCCTCCCTCCGTAGCTTTCCCCTGTTTACGACGTTTTCCGGGAAAGGTGCCGGATCAGGCGTGGCGCTCGGGAGCCCGGAGGTTGCAGGCGAGGCCGGCCACGAGGAAGGCGAAGCCGAACGCCAGCAGGAGCAGGCCCCAGGACAGCATGCTTCGCGGCGCGTACATCGCGTGCGTCGCCGCCGCCAGCACGGCGAGCCCCGCCGTCCCCGCCGCCTTGTACAGCGGCATCCGGTACGCGAAGCCCAGGCCCAGGGCGAGGAGCGACGTCCCCAGAAACCAGAGGGCCGTCGGGGCCGGTTCGCGCCAGAGCGGAACGACGTCCGCCGCCAGCGCCAGCGCCAGGGCGGCGCCGGGCAGCCAGCCGCGCAGCTCCGGAAAGATCAGCCAGGACGTCGCCGCGACCCAGAGCGCGCCCGCCATCAGGCCCAGCGGCAGGTTGGACGTCGAGAACCCGACGACCGCCGCGCCGAGGGCGACGCCCGCCGCCACGAGGCAGCGGAGGTCGCGCTGAGCGGCCGCCCCGGCCGTCAGCGCGGCGCAAAGCGCGAGGGTCCACGCGCATCCCGGCGGGCCGCCGGAGGCCAGCAGGAACGCGCCGCCGAAGACGCAGACGATCGCGGGCAGGAGGAGGCGGAGGCCGGAGCGCGCGATGAGCGAAAGCAGCGCGCCGCCCGTCAGGAGGGCCATCGTCGCCACGGGCCGGTCGCCGAACGTGGACAGCGCCATCGCGCCCAGCGCGCCGGCCCAGGCCGCCAGCTCGGCCCGCCGCCCGTCCAGCCGGGCCGCCCAGAGGAGGAAGACCGTCAGCGCGTAGGGCGCGCCGTGCGCGGGCGTCAGGGCCAGGCCCGCGAACGCGCACCAGCTCGCCGCGTGCGCGACGAAGAGCCCGGCGACCAGGAAGGGGGCGGCGATCGCGATCCGGCGGGCGCGGAGGCCGTCGACCTCCTCCGCCTTCCACCCGGGCCGCGCGAGCGCCCAGCCGAGGAGCGGCGCGCCGAGCCAGAAGACGTAGAGGTGGGCCAGGCGGCGCGAGGCGTCGAGCGGCCCGGCGCCTTCGATGGCGTACGGCAGGAGCGGCAGGAGGAAGACGGCGGTCCCGGCGACGGCGACGAACGCGCCGGCGCCCTTCAGGCGGAAGACCCGCGCGAGGAGCGCGAGCTTGACGGGCCCGAAGAAGGCGAAGAGGAGGCTCGCGGGGACCGCGACGCGCGCGCGCATCCCCGGGGCCAGGCTCATCGTCCGGGCGTGGGAGAAGAGCCGTTCGCCGTTGAAGGCGACGTCCAGGGCGAAGAGGAGCGCGACCAGGCCGAGGAGGGCGGCCGGACGTCGCTGCCCCGCGCGCAGCAGCAGCCAGGCGCCGAGGATCAGGAGGAGCTGATAGGCCTCCGTGATGCCCACGACCGCCGCCTTCGAGGCGAAGTGGTCGACGGGAAGGCCCGCGGAGACGAGCCAGACGCCCGCGAACACGCACATCGCGCTCGCGAAGTACAGGGGGTTGTACTCCACGAACCAGCGGTGGGAGCGGTCTCGCCACGTCATGGGAGGGGAGAAAGCAAACGCCCGGCCACGGGCGCGCCTCGGGGATTCCCTTGTGCATGACGCGAATTGTCGCCCATCCGCGTCCGGGCAAAAAAAAAGGCCCCGGGGCGCGAGCCCCGGGGCCTTCTCTTGGCTCTCGGTCAGGACATGATGCCGCGGATGGCGGCGCCCTTCACGTCCTTGTAGGCGTACGGGATCTTCCGGCCCTCGACGGTGTAGCTCTTCTTGGCGTCGATGCCGCAGGCCGCGAAGACCGTGTGCCAGACGTCGCCGACGGACGTCGGCTGGTTGTTGGCGGTGCCGTCCTTGCCGCTGTCGCCCCAGGCGATGCCGCCCCGGATGCCGCCGCCGGCGATGGCCCAGCAGCCGTAGCCGTGGTGGTCGCGGCCCTGGCCGCCGTTGATGGCCGGGGTGCGGCCGAACTCGCCGCCGATGATGACCATCGTCGTCTCCAGGAGCCCGGACGCGGCGAGCGCGCCCACGAGGCCGCCGAAGCCGGCGTCGACGGACGGGACGGCCTTCTCCATGCCGCCGATGCAGTTGTCGTGCATGTCCCAGCCGCCCGTCTGGAGGGCGATGAAGGGCACGCCGACCTTGGCCAGGCGGTACGCGACGAGGCAGTTCTGCGAGAAGTGGTCGTTGCCGAAGAGGCCGCGGATCTTCGCGTCCTCATCGCTGATGTTGAAGGCCTTGACCTGGGGCGTGGTCATGACTTCCTGGGCCTTCACGTAGGCCTTTTCGATCTGGGCGACGGGGCCCTGCAGGTGCTTGCCGTCCCACTCCTTGTTCTGGCCGACGAGGAGCTTGGTCCGCTCGGCGTCGCGCTGCTCGCCGACGGGGCTCCGGGAGTCGGGCACGGGGTTGTTCGGATCGATGACTCGGTACGGCGCGTATTCGCCGCCGAAAGGCAGGCTCTGGCCGGGCTGGAGCTGCGCGCCCATCGAGATCGAATAGGGCAGCTGCAGGTCCTTGGGCCCGCGCTCGTACGCCACGATCGTTCCCAGGTCGGCGACGCCGGCGAACGGAATCTGCGCCATGCCGATCTGGGCGAGCGAGGCGGCGCGCTCGTGGGCGAGCTCCATGAAGGACATCGACCGCAGCAGGGTGATGTTCTTCATGTGCTTGGCGGTCTGGGGCATGTACTCGGCGACCTGGATGCCCTTCACCGCCGTGTCGATGGCCTTGACCTTGCCGCCCGTGGGCCGGCCCGGCTTCGGATCGAACATCTCGAACTGGCTCGGCGCGCCCGGCAGCCAGATGCGGATGACCGTGTTGCACTTCTTCGACTTCGGATCCTGCTTCTTGGACTCCTCGACCTTGGTTTCCTGGCCCCAGAGCGGGCCCGCCGCGGCCGCGGCCAGGCCTCCGAGGCTGTACGACAGGAAGTCGCGCCGCCCGTAGGCCGGGACGATGCACCGATTGCAGTTCGACATATTCCCCTCCAACTTTCTTTCTAATGTCTCGTCAGGAATTCGGTCGTGTTCAGGATCGCCCAGTACGCGTCTTCCAGGCCCTGGCCCGCGTGCTTGTCGACGTAGCCCACGAAGCGCTCCAGCTCCGACGCCGAGGGCTTGCGCGAAAGCCCGGCCAGGAACAGCTCCGTGATCTTTTCCGCCGTCGTGGCGCCCTTGACGCCGCTCAGCACGCCGCCGCTGGTGATCCCGCTGTGGATCGAGCTGTTGTTGCGGACCAGCAGCGCCTGCCGCATGTTGCCCGGCAGCGGCGTCACCTCGCACCAGATGATGTCGGCCGGAAAGAGCGGATTCACCATGCTCATCGCCGCGGAGACGTTCTTCGCGGGACGTCCGGTGGTGGCGACCTGGATCGAGTTCAGCAGCTGCTCCGCGTCCAGGTGCTTGATCCAGGCGGCGGAGAAGCTCGGCTTGGTCATGTTGCCGTCGTTGGCGCTCGCGCGCTGGTAGGTGTCGGAGTTGCAGATCCCGCGGTAGAGCGCCTTCACCGAGTACTTGTTGGTCCGGAACTCCTTGGCCAGCGCGCCGAGCATGCCGCCCGCGAGCGGCGGGTGAGCCTTGCTGAAGTCGTCGACCGGATGCACCAGCCCGCGTCCGAAGAGCCAGGACCAGACCCGGTTGGCCGCGGCGGGCGCCAGCTGCGGATTCTCCGGGCCCGTCATGTAGACCGCCAGGGCGTCCATCCAGGGATCCGTCTTGGCCGGCTTCTGCCCGAAGATGAACTGCGGCTGCTGGCCGGTCCCGGACTGCTTCATCATCATGGCGTCGCCCTGGGCGTCGCCCTCGCTGATCTCCGCGTCCCCGCCGCCCTTGGCGCGCGTGCGGCCGAAGAAGGCGGCCAGCTTGTAGAAGTGCCCTTCGTCCCAGACGTCGAACGGATGGTCGTGGCACTGGGCGCACTTCAGGCGGATGCCGAGGAAGTGCTTCGAGACGCGGTTGGCGAACTCGACCGGCCCCGAATCGTCCCCCGCGAAGCAGGAGAGCTTCCAGAGCATGCTGGGGTCGCCCGTCCCCGTCCCGCGGGCCCGGATGATCGCGTCCACGATGTCCTTGTTGTAGGGCGCGTCTTTCTGCAGCTTCGCCTTCAGCCACTTCACGAAATCCTGCGTGATCCGGCTCTTGGCCCCCGCGTCCAGCGCGGGCATGACCATGATCGGGATGTCGTGGTAGTTGCCGAACCAGCCTTCGCAGAACAGCCGCGCCGTGCGGTCCGCCCAGTCCTCGCTCTCGAGCAGCTCGTCGATCTTGTCCGCGCGCTTGTTGGCGTTCGCGTCCGCCATGAACGCCTTCACCTGCTCGAGGTTCGGCGGATAGCCCACGAGGTCGAGCATCACCCGCCGCAGGAACTCGCCGTCCTCCGCGATCGGGGACTGCTTGCCGGAGCTGAGGCTGCCCGCGTTGGAATCAATGGCCGAAGCCAGCGGATTCTTGGATTTCTTGGCCGCCTTCTCCTGGGCCGGCAGGCCCGAGATCAGGACGGGCAACAGCAGAAGTGAGGCGAGCGCCGGGGCGTGTCTCATCATGTTCCTCCAAGAACCTGCTCCAATAGGTTCCTGGCTCGCCCCACTAATCATACGTCATTTGTCCGCCCAAGGTGACGCGGCGGCGGAATTCCGCTCCCCAGGTACAGGTACCGGTACCTGTGCCTAGGCGAGGGCCCGGGTGATGACGTGGCCGGCGACGTCCGTCAGCCGCTGGTTGCGCCCGCTGTGGCGGTAGGTCAGGCGCGTGTGGTCGATGCCCAGCAGGTGCAGGATCGTCGCGTGGATGTCGTGGACGTGGGTGCGGTCGACTTCCGCGCGCAGCCCGACGGCGTCCGTCGCGCCGATCGCCTGGCCGCCCTTGATCCCGCCCCCCGCCATCCACATCGCGAAGCCGTGCGGGTTGTGGTCGCGCCCGTCCGAGCCCTCGCTCATCGGCGTGCGCCCGAACTCGCCGCCCCAGACCACCAGGGTCGAATCGAGCAGCCCGCGCGACTTGAGGTCGCGCAGCAGGCCGGCGACCGGGCGGTCGCTCGACGCCGCGAGCTTGCCGTGGTTCCCGCTCATGTCCGAATGGCCGTCCCAGCCGTTCGTGTCGCCGCAGTAGAGCTGCACGAAGCGCACGCCCCGCTCGACCATCCGCCGCGCCAGCAGGCAGCGCAGGCCGAACTCCCGCGTCGCGGGCTGGTCGAGCCCGTAGAGCTTCTTCGTCGCCTCGCTCTCCGCGCCCACTTCCACCACCTCGCGCGCGTGGCTCTGCATGCGGAACGCGAGCTCGTAGGCCGCGATCCGCGCGCTCAAGTCCGTGTCGTCTTCCTTCCCCGCCAGGTGCTCCCGGTTCAGCGTGTTGATGAAGTCGAGCGTCGACCGCTGCTGCTCCCCGCTCACGCCCTCCGGCGTGTTCAGGTGCAGGATCGGCGTCCCGCCGCCCCGCAGGATCGTCCCCTGATAGACGCCCGGCAGGTAGCCGTTGCCCCACGCCGGCGCCCCGCCCTTCACCCAGCCCGCCGGGTCCGGCAGCACCACGAAGGCCGGCATGTTCCGGTTCTCGCTGCCCAGGCCGTACGCCGCCCACGAGCCCAGGCTCGGCCGCCCCATCAGGATCGAGCCCGTGTTCATCAGGTACACCGATTCCGGGTGCGTCACGCTGTCGCCGTAGCAGCCGCGCAGCAGGCAGAGGTCGTCGGCGCACGACGCGATCTCCGGCAGCGCGTCCGAGATCTCCAGTCCGCTCCGCCCGTGCTTCCGGTATTTCCAGATCGACGGCTTGAGCTTGTTCTTCGCGACCGCCCGCCGCGTCTTGAACATCCCGAACGACTCGGGGATCGGCTGCCCCGCCAGCCGCTCGAGCTCCGGCTTCGGCTCCAGGAGGTCGACGTGGCTCGGCCCGCCCGACATGAACAGGAAGATCACGCTCTTCGCCTTCGCCGGCGCGTGCGGCTGCTTCGGCGCGGTCGGATCGACGGCCTTCTCCTGCGCCCCCAGCGACGACATCGCCAGCCAGCCCAGGCCGAAGCCCGCGTTCTCCAGGAAGGATCGGCGGTTCATCGCTTCACTCCGCGTACACGAAGGCGTTCAGGTTGAACAGCGCCCGGATCAGCTCGTGGGGCGGCGACGTCCTCAGGAACGCCTCCGCCAGCTCCTTCTCCCGCGCCGTGGGACGTCGGCTCAGCACGAGCCGGTAGGCCTTCTCGACGTCCTTCCCCGCCATCGCGGCCACGGCCTTCGCGGCCGTGACGACCTCCTCCGCGTTGAGGAGCGTGAGCGACTGCGGCGCGGTGGTGCTGCGGCCGCGCTCGGGGCAGCTCAGGTTGCTGTCGGGCGCGTCGAAGACCTCCAGGAACGGGAAGCGCAGGTTGCGCCGCGCGAAGATGTAGACGCTGCGGCGGGCGTGCTCCTTGGGGTCGGCGTTGACGGTCCAGCCGCGGGAGCCTTTCATGACGTCGGCCGGAATCGGCGGAAACACGCCGGGCCCGCCCCTCGTCTCGTTGAGCCGGCCGCTGACGGCGAGGAGGGAGTCGCGCAGCACCTCGCCCTCCAGGCGGCGGCGGTTCATGCGCCCGAAGAGGAGGTTCTCCGGATCCTTCGCGGCGCCTTCGGGGTGGACGCTCGACCGCCGGTAGGCCTCGGACGACAGGATGAGGCGGTGCATCGCCTTGAGGCTCCAGCCGCCGGCGATGAACTCGGAGGCGAGCCAGTCGAGCAGCTCCGGGTGCGTCGGGGGCCGGCCGCGCGGGCCGAACTCGCTCGGCGAAGGCACGAGGCCGCGGCCGAAATGGTGCTGCCAGATCCGGTTCGCCATCACGCGGGCGGTCAGGGGATTGGACGGATCGACGAGCCAGGCGGCGAGGTCGGAGCGCTTCCCCCCCGGAGCGGGCGCGCCGAGCACCTCCGGGAAGCCCGGCTGGACTTCCTCGCCCGGCTGCGAGTACTCGCCGCGGTGGAGGACGTGGGTCTTCGCGGGCTTCCCGGCCGTCAGGGTCATGGCCATGGGCAGCTGAGGCGCCTTGAGTTTTTTCGCGACCTCGAGCAGCTCCTTCCGCCGCGCCCGCTGCTCCGCGGGGATCGCGGCCGCGAGATCTTTCTCCGCGATCTCGAGCATCGGCTCGGTCTCGAGGACCAGGTTCGTCTGCTCCACGTCCCGCTTCTCCGGCGGCGTGGCCAGGGCCGTCCGCATCTCGTCGTTCAGCGTCAGGAGCTTTTTCTCCCGCAGCTTCTGGCGCGCCGGCGCCTCGAGCTCGGTCAGCTCGCGCAGGCGCGGGTCTTGCCGCAGCTTCTCCATCTCCGCGTCGCACGCGGCGCGCTCGGCCGCCGTCGGCACCGGGGTGTCGCGCTTGAACGCCGCCGGCGTGAAGAACGCCATCAGCTTGTAGTAATCCTTCTGCGCCAGCGGCTCGAACTTGTGGTCGTGGCAGCGCGCGCAGCCCAGCGTCAGGCCGAGGAACACCGACGCCGTGATGTCGGTCATGTCGCTCAGCGTGTTCAGCCGCCGCTGCTGCTGGTCGGAGCTGTCCACCATGTCCGGGCCGAGCAGGTTGAAGCCCGTCGCGACCAGCGCCTCGGGCTCCCCCGGCCAGAGCTCGTCGCCCGCCACCTGCTCCTTCACGAAGCGGTCGTACGGCTTGTCCGCGTTGAACGCCTGGATCACGTAGTCGCGGTAGCGCCAGGCGTGCGGACGCACCGCGTCGTGCTCGAAGCCGTCCGTCTCCGCGTAGCGCGCCAGGTCGAGCCAATGACGTCCCCAGCGCTCGCCGTAGCGCGGCGAGGCGAGGAGGGCGTCGACGACCTTCGCCCAGTCCTCGGGCGCCTCCTCGAGCCCGGGCGGCAGGCCCGTGAGGTCGAGCGACACCCGGCGGAGGAGCGTCTCGCGCGAGGCGGGCGGGGCCTTCGGGACGTCGCCGAGCTTCGCCTCGATGAAACGGTCGATGGGGTGGGCCGACGTCCCCGGCGGGAGCTCGGGACGTCGCAGCGGCTGGAACGCCCAGTGCTTCCGGTCGGCCTCGGTGAGCGCAAAGCCCTTCTTCTCCTTGGTTTCGGGCGGCTGGAGGGCGCGGGCGTAGGGCACGCCGTCGGCGACCCAGCGGCGGACGATCTCGAGCTCGTCCGCCGGCATCTTCTCCCGCTTGTGGGGCATGTGGGGCTTTTCGAGGTGGGCGGCGAGGCGGTAGACGGAGCTTTCGTCGGGCTTGCCGGGGACGACGGACGGGCCGGTTTCGCCCCCGCGCATCAACGCCTCGCGGGTGCTGAGGTCGAGGCCGCCCTTGGTGGTCTTGGCGTTGTGGCACTCGGCGCAGCGGCGCTCCAGCAGGCGGGCGATGTCTTCGGGATTCTGGAGGGCCAGGAAGAGCGCGAGCAGCATTAGACTACACTACGCCGCACGGGCCCCACTTCCAACACGGCGCTCATTGAGATTCTCCCGTCCCGTCTTATGTTTTTTAACCCCCTCGAGAGCCGCGCGAGGCGCCATAAATCACACAGTACGATTTATGGCGTGTAGAGTACTCAGGATGACGTGGATCGCGCTGCTCGCGGCGACGCAGGACGTCCCCAGCCGCTGGGACTTCAAGCCCGGCTCCTGGGTGGAGATGAACTGGACTTCCCTGCGCGCCAAGGACGCCGTGCGTCGGGCGTACCGCGAGGACATCCCGCCCTCCGGCCCCAAGCCGGCCGCGTTCCTCGACGGCCTCCAGGAAGTCTCCCGGCGGAAGGAGGACTGGCGGGGCCGTCCCTGCGAGGCGATCGAGTACAAGGACGAGACGCGACACGCGACCCTGTGGATCGTGGAGGGCGTCGCGATCCCCGCGCGCGACATGGCGACGGGCGGCCGCTGGGTCGCCGTGCCCTCCGACGCCGTGCGCGCCCTCCGCGTCGAGAAGAAGGCGTCGGCGACCTTCACGTCGAAGCTCGACGTCCTGGAGCTGAGCGCGCCGATCGAGGCCGCGGGGCGGCGCTTCGACTGCGTCCTGGAAAGCACGTCCTCGACGTACGAGAGACCTGAGTCGACGATCCTGCGCGCGAACCGCCGCTGGCTGTCGGCCGAGATCCCCGGCCACGTCGTCCGCCAGGATCGCCAGTGCACCGACAATCCCGCGGCCGTCCCGCACGACTACAGCACGCGCGCCGAGCTGAAAGCCTTCCACGTCGCGCGTTAAGGCCCTTCCGCGCTATATACTGTGAGCGCGAAATGGGACAGGCGATCTACTACTGCGGCCAGTGCAGCAAGCAGCTGCGCGAGGCGCACTTCGACCAGGGCAAGGCGTTCCGCGTCGATCAAACCATCCTCTGCGACGAGTGCGCCCCCGCGTCGGCCCGGACCCAGGCCTCGCGGCCCGCCCCGAAGAAAGGCTCGTCCCCCAGCATCACCACGCCGCGCCCCCGCGCCTCCCAGTCCACGATCGTCCCGCCCAAGCCCTCGAGCAAGCTCCCGCTGATCGGCGCGGCCTTCGGCGGCATCGGCGTCACCCTCCTCATCATCGTGATCCTCCTGAGCGGCGGGTCCCCGCCTCCCCCGCCGCCCCCTCCCGAGCCTCCGAAGCCGCCGCCGGTCAAGGCGGCCGCCCCCGTCGCGCCGCGGAAAGCCGACGGGGCGCCGCTCGACGACGCCCGCCGCTACGCGAAGGAGCATCCCGACGACCTCGAAGGCCAGATCAAGCTCTTCCAGGACGTGGCCTTCGCGCACGACGGGAAGCCGGCCGGCATCGAGGCCCGCAACGAAGTGGCGGCCCTCCGCGCGCGCGAGATCGACGCCATCAAGAACGACATGACGGGCCTCGAGCGCGAGATCTCCGGGCTCGTGGCGGCCGAGGCCTTCTCCGAGGTCCTCCGGATCCTCGACGACGCCAAGCACCGCCAGCGCGGCTCGCAGTGGAAGCTGGCCGTCGGCAAGCGCTACCGCGAGATCGAGGACCGCGCCCGCGTGATCCTCGACGGCCTCAAGACCCGGGCGCGCGCGGCCAAGGAGGCCGGAAGGACGTCGGAGCTCGACACCCTGCGGCGCCAGGTGGGCAAGTGGGACCTTCCGCCCCTGCTCGAGGAGCTGAACGCCGCGATCGCCGCCGTCGAGGGCCCGCCGGCTCCGGCTTCGCCCGAGGCGACGATGTACGGCGCGGCCTGGCAGCGGACGACGGCGAAGCGCGACTTCGCGGCGGCCGCCGCGGAGCTGGAACGCCTGACGCTGAAAGAGCCCGAGACGCTGGAGCGTCGCGCGAAGGATGTCGAGGAGCTCAAGGCCCTGGCGAAGATCTATCCGGGGCTGACGCCGGAGATCGTGAAGCTCGCGCCCACCTTCCTGCTGATCGGCGGCCGCTCCGGCAGGGTGCTGTCGATCGACGAGGAGCGGGTCGAGCTGTCCTTCGACCCGAAGGCGCCGACGTCCTTCTTCGAATGGAAGGAGCTGCCGCTGCGCTCGCTTCTCATGCTGGCCAAACGGAGCGGCGTCTCGCCGGACCTCGTGGCCCGCCTCGACGAGCGGCTTCCCGAGCCGAGCCCAGAGGAGCGGGCCTCGCGCGAGCTCTTCTACCAGGCCGAGCGCGACTGGCGCGACATGGCCACGCGGGGCAAGGCGATCGAGGCCTACGCCAAGCTCCTCGCCTCGCCGTTCTCGAAGCGCGCGAAAGAGCGCGCCGACGGCGGCCGCGAGTACTACCTCGTGGACCTCGCCTTCGGCGGGTGCGTGCTCCCGACGTCCGACGGCCACCTCGCCGCGACCGCGGACGCGCCGGGCTGGGTGGAGGCAGAATACTACGCGAGGCCGTCGACGACCTACCGCGCCTGGATCCAGGTGGGCGCGTGCTGCGCGGAGGCGGCCGCCGATCTCCAGGCGGAACAGAAGCTCGCGCTCAAAGGGCTGAAGAGCGCGCATCCGGGCAAGGAGCCGAAGACGCCGACGGCCTGGAGCTGGGTGGAGGTTCCGCTCTCGAAATCCGCGCCGGGCGGGGCGAGGAAGATCCGGCTGAGCGGAAGCAAGGCGGGCTGGGGCGCGGGCGCCGTCGTGGTCAGCGCGACACGGACGAAGGCGCCGACGGAAGAGGAAGCGGCGCAGCTGGCGAAGAAGAGCGAGGGGAGGTCGAACGCCCCCGTCCTCATGCCGCTGGACGACTTCGAGACGGACCCGTTGACCTGGGGCTACGTCGGCGGCTGGGAATTCCCCGGGGCCAAGGGCTCCCTGGAAGTCGAGGGCGCCGAGGCGAAGGCGGGCAAGCGCTCGATCCGCCTGACGGGCGACTTCAGCGGCGGCGGCGCGTACGTGGGCACCTGGCGGGGCTGGACGCCGCCCCCGGGCTGGGACGTGCGGGAGATCCGCCTCTGGGCCCGGACGGACGCGCACGCGGACATGGGCGTGCGGCTCGCGGACACGTCGGAGCAGTGCCACCAGAACCGGGTGGAACTGCGCCGCGGCGAGTGGCAGGAGATCGTGCTGCGGATCTCGGAGCTGGTCGGCCGCGAGCACTGGGGCGGCGCGAACGACGGCCGCTGGCACGGCCCCTTCAAGGGCTTCGGCCTCAACATCGGCCGCGGCACGCCCAAGGGCCAGCTCTGGATCGACGACGTCCGCGTGATCCTCGAGCCGAAATGACGCGCGCCGGCCCTGACAAGCCAACGTCGTCCTATCCGTCCTCCCGCGGGACTTCAACGGACGGCGGAGGGCGAAGGACTCGCTCCTCATGCGCGTCACCGGGCACTCAAGCCTTGTCAGGACCGCGCCGCTCCTCGCGGCTTCACGCCCCCCGACGCCGCCGGCCTTCGGCGCAAGGCGCGTGCCAGCGATGCCTCCAAGGGAACCGGCGAGCAGGACCGGGCCGAGGGTGTTACCTCGTTACGTTTCGTAACGTCGCGTCTTCGCGTGTAGCATAGACATGATGCTGACGATCGCCCTCACGCTGGCGCTCCAGGACGCTCCCGAGATCGCGCCCGCCGACTTCGATCGGCTCCACGCCCTGATCCGCCCCCAGCCCGGCGAGAGCCCGTGGCGGGACGTCGAATGGCGCACCAGCGTCCGCGACGCCCGTCGCGAGGCCGCCGCCGCCGGCAAGCCCATCCTCATCTTCACCGCCGCGGACGGCAGCCCGCTCTCCAGGACCTGAGGCGCCTGCACGTCGAACCGGGCCCGGTGGTTCACCGGAGACCAGGTCGACCCCGCCTACGTGGCGAAGCACTTCATCCCGGTGGCGCTCGACACCTACTTCCGCGGCGCCGGCGACGAAGTGGAGTTCTGCAAGAAACTCAAGGCGGGCGGCAATCACATGGCCGTCGGCAGCGCGAGCGGCGTCCTCCTCGGCCAAGGCAAGACTCTCAGGATGCGCGAGAAGGAGCTCGCGCCGGTGCTCGCCGAGTTCGAAGCCCTGCCCGAGGCCGAGCGCAAGCCGTCGATCCAGGTCCCGGCGGACGTCGCGCCCCCCAAGCGCCCCCTTCCCCCGCCGCCCGCGAATGGCCTTATCCTCAAAGGCGTCTGCGCCTACCTGCGCGCCGACGAGGGCGGCCGGATCGTCCGCTCGAAGGAGTGGTACTACCGCCAGAACCCGGACCGCTGGCCCGTGGAGACGCAGTGCGACCGCCTCTGGCTGACCGAGGCCGAATGGAGGTCGCTCATCCCCGCCGAGCCTAAAAAGGGCGGGAAGGCCGACGTCCCGGGCCCCCTCCAGCGGCGCTTCTTCCAGACCATCGGGATCGACTACATGGAAGGCAGCGTCAACGCGCTGCCGGCGCGGGAGTCGGCGATGACGCTGACGGTGGAGGACGCGACGTCCGACGCCGTCGCGCTGCGCCTGGACGGCTGGGCGAAGCTGGGCCGGGAGCGCGACGACACGGCGCGCGAGGCGAAGAACAGCCGCGGATCGGACGTCCGCGCGCTCGGCTACTTGAGCTATGACCGGACGAAGCAGGCGCTGACGCGCTTCGACGTCGTCGGCCTGGGCCGGGCCTGGGGCAACAAGATGGAGTACGTGGGCCGCGAGGTGAAGCTCGACGACTATCCCTGGACCTACGGCATCGCGGCGGAGCTCGTGACGACGCGACGCCCGATCGACGTCATCCCGCCCTACAACATGCTCCACTACGGCTCCGGCCTGAAGTACTTCGAGGACCCGAAATAAACCCGGCCGCGTCCTCCCTATCGGTTCAGGGAAAACCCTAGCCGAACTCCGATTCTTCCGATACTCTCGAAGCCCCGGGCCGTCCAATCGGGTGGAACGAGGATAGGGAGGATATCGAATGCGGAATCGACTGCTCGTCGCGCTGCTCGTCTGCTCGACGCCCCTCTTCGGGGCGGCCGTGCCCGCGATCCAGGTGAAGGACCTGGGCGACCTGGGCGGGGTTCCCAACGCGGTCCACGTGGCCGGCTTCGGCCGGAACGGCACGCTGGTCGGGGGGACGTTCAAGCCGGGGATCGGCCCCATCCCCTTCGCGTGGACCCCGGAAGGCGGCTTCACGATCATCTCCGAGTCGGCGGGCTTCGCCATCGCGGCCAATGGCGGCGGACAGGCGGTCGGCCAGATCGAAGGCCAAGGCTTCCTTTGGACGCCGCCGAACAGCCTGTCCTTTTTCAGCAATCCCCTCGCGTACGCGATCGAGCCGCAGGCCATCAACGACCTCGGCCAGGTCGCCGGCGTGATGGACCTGCTCGTCGGCGAGCGCCACGCCTTCCTGTGGACGGCGCAGTCCGGCTTCAAAGACCTGGGCAGCCTGGGCGGCTACTTCATGCGGGTGAGCGACCTCAGCGAGAACGGCCACGTCGTGGGCGAGGCCGACGACGCGAACGGAGAGACGCGGGCCTTCCTGTCCAAGAACGGCGGCAAGATCAAGAACCTCGGCACGCTCGGCGGAAGCCTCAGCATCGCCACCGCCGTCAACGACGAAGGGACGGTCGTCGGAGGCGCGCGTACAGCGGACAACAATATCCACGCCTTCGTGTACCGCAACAACCAGATGACCGCGCTCGCCTCGTTCTCGCCGGAGAGCTACGCCTACGGCGTCAACAGCTCCGGCACGGTCGTCGGCCACTCCATCACCTTCGGCCACCACGACGCGACCGTCTGGTCGCCGGCGGGCGCGCCTCAGATCATCCCCGGCGCCGACATCGCGGTCGGCGTCAACGACGCGGGCATCGTCGCCGTCTACGACGGCCTGGACTCCGGGGAAACGACCCGCGCCTATCTCTGGGCCTCCGGATCCCTTCTCACGCCCGACGGCACCGAGCACGACCAGACCAGCCAGGCCGTCGGCGTGACGGCCGCCGGCGCCCTCGTCAGCCTCCGCCAGGACTGGGCGGGCGAGCAGAAGGGCTTCTACTGGAAGCCGGGGACGTCGAGGCAATTCCTCGACGGCGTGGGCGGCGGCCAGGCCCGCGCGCTCGTCGTCAACGCCTCCGGCAAGATCGCGGGCATCAGCCGGACGAAGGAGGGTTATGACCGCGCCTTCGTCTGGACGCCGAACTCGACCGGCGGCGGCGCCATCCAGGAGGTTCCCGCTCCCGCCGGCTGGCACAGCACGCCGGTGGCGATCAACGCGGCGGGAGCGGTCGTCGGGTCGACCGCCAAGCCCCTCAGCGGCTTCCAGACCAGCGGGCCTTCCTTTTACTGGTCGGGCACCGGCACGGAGCACACCGACCTGGGCCAAGTCACCGCGGTCGACCTCAATGACGTCGGCCAGGTGCTGGGCTACGCGTATCCGACGTCCGCCTTCGTCTGGAAGAGCGGCGCGTTCACTCCGCTTCCGGCGATGGGCGAAGGAAGCATCGTCCCCTATGACATCAACAACAAGGGCCAAGTCGTGGGCCGCTTCAATGTCGACGCCTGGACGATCCACGCCTTTTCGTGGAAGCCCGGGACGCCGCCGGCCGACCTCGGCACGCTGGGCGGGAGCTACTCGGAGGCCGTCGCCGTGAACGACAACGGCCAGATCGCGGGCAACAGCAGCCTGCCGAACGATCCGCGGACGCACGCGTTCAGGACGTCGGTAGGCAAGCCCCTGACCGACCTGGGCTCGATCTTCGCGGGCGGCTTCTCCACGGCCGTGGCGATGAACAAGAACGGGCACGTCGCCGGCAACGCGGATTTCGACGGCTCCACGTTCAACGCCTTCCTCAACGACAACCGGATGCGGAACCTCGGGACCCTGTCGGGCCCCGACGGCGGCGTGCAGGACGTGAACGACCTGAAGGACGTCGTCGGCTGGCGCCTCGTCGAACCCTTCTGGTATCCGACGGCCTTCGCCTCGGTCGGCGCGGGCCCGCTCGCCGATCTCCCCTCCCTGGGCGGGGAGAATTCCCGCGCCTTCGCGGTCAACGCGGCGGGCGTCGCCGTGGGCGACTGCCTCAACGCGGGCGGCTACCAGCGCGCCGTCCTCTGGCGCCTTCGCTGATTTCCGGGAGGGGCCCGGACCTCGCGTCCGGGCCCCTCTCCCAAAAAGAAAAACCCTCCGCTTTCACGGAGGGTTTTTCCGGTGAGCGCGGCTCGCGCCGCGCCGGTCCTGACAAGACAACATCATCCTAGCCGTCCTCCCGCGGGAATTCAACTGACGGCGGAGGGCGGAGGACTCGAACCTCATGCCCGTCACCGAGCACTCAAGTCTTGTCGGGACCGAGCCGCTCCTCGCGGCTTCACCCTCCGACGTCGCCGCCGTCAGCGCAAGGCGCGTGCCAGCGGCGCGCATAGGGAATGAAGCGTCATGACGAAGGCGGAGGTGTTACCTCGTTACGATTCGTAACAGCGGAGGCGGGGAAAGGGAAAGGATGCCCGGGTGAAGGCTCCGGCGACCGAAACCCGCCGGTCGGGGCGGAGAATGATTTCTGCCCATTTGAGTCGGCGCGAAACTCTCGAGACGTACCATAGCCGGTGAGAGTGCTGCCGCTCCTGACCCTCCTGGCGCTCGGCGTCGCGGCGCAGGACGCGCCGTCCGCCAAGCTCCCCCCCGAGCACGTCGAGTTCTTCGAGAAGAAGATCCGCCCCGTCCTCGTCGACCGCTGCTACCGCTGCCACTCCATTCAGTCCGGCAAGTCCAAGGGCGGGCTCTACGTCGACACCCGCGAAGGCCTCCTCAAGGGCGGCGACACGGGCCCCGCCATCGTCCCCGGCCACCCCGAGAAATCCGTCCTCATCAAGGCCGTGCGCCATGAGGTCGACGGCCTCCAGATGCCCGACAAAGAGAAGCTCGCCGAGGAGCACATCAACGACCTCATCGCCTGGGTCAAGATCGGCGCCCCCGATCCGCGGATCTCCACCGCGCCGGCGGCCGCGACGTCCCCCGCCATGAACTTCGCGGCGGCCCGGACCTTCTGGTCGTTCCGCCCGATCGACAAGATCGACCCGCCCGGGACGTCGGGCCATCCCATCGACCGCTTTCTCCTGGCGAAGCTCGGCGGCCTGGGCTTCTCGCCGGAAGCCGACCGCCGCACCCTGCTCCGCCGCGCGAGCTTCGACCTCACGGGCCTGCCGCCGTCCGACGACGACCTGCTCGCCTTCCTCACCGACGCCGCGCCGAACGCGTGGGAGCGGGCCGTCGACCGCCTCCTTGCCTCGCCCCGCTACGGCGAGCGCTGGGGCCGGCACTGGCTGGACGTCGCCCGCTACGCCGACACCAAGGAGTGGGTCGTCGACGAGGAGCGCCGCCTCCCCTACCCCTTCACGTACCGCGACTGGGTCATCGACGCCTTCAACGGCGACCTCCCCTTCGACCGCTTCGTCACGCTGCAACTCGCGGCGGACCGCGTCCCCGCGGAGCCCCGCGACCTCGCCGCGCTCGGCTTCCTGACCGTCGGCCGCTCCTTCCTCAACCGGCTGCCGGACATCATCGACGACCGGATCGACGTCCTGGGCCGCGGGCTGCTGGGGCTGTCGATCGGCTGCGCCCGCTGCCACGACCACAAGTACGACCCGGTGCCGACGAAGGACTACTACTCGCTCTACGGCATCTTCGCGAGCTCGGCGGCGCCGAAGGAGCTCCCGCTGCTCGGGGCGCCGAAGCTCTCGCCGGAGTACGCGACCTGGCTCGTGGAGTGGGGCAAGCGCCAGAAGGCGATCGACGACTTCCGGGCCGAGCGCCACGCGGCGGTCACGAAGGAGTTCAAGACGCCGGAGAGCGTCGTCGAGTGCCTGCTGGCGACGGCCTCCGACCTCGACAACCCGAAGATCAACCGCAACCTGATGAAGCGCTGGCGCGACTGGGTGGCCACGAAGCCGGCGGCCCTCGCGGACTGGCGCGCGTACCTCGCGGGAGCGCCGACGGCCGGCTCGCTGGAGGAAGCCGCGCGGCTCGCCGGCTACGCGCTGGCCGGCAGCCCGGACCCCGCCTTCCCGCCCAACATCCCGCTCGCCGACTTCAACGGCTTCCTGACGGGCGACGACAACGGCAAGCTGCGGAAGCTGCGCCGGACGCTCGAGGAGTCGGCGTTCCTCCCGGGCGCGCCGCCGCGGGCGATGTCGCTCGAGGAATCCCCCACCCCGCACGCCCCCCGGGTCTTCATCCGCGGCAATCCGGGCTCGGTCGGCGAGGAGGTTCCGCGCAAGTTCCTCTCCCTGTTCTCGGACGAGACCTACAAGGGCGGCGGCCGGCTCGAGCTGGCGAAGGCGGTCGTCGACAGCCCCCTCGCCGCGCGCGTCTGGGTGAACCGCGTCTGGGCGCGCCACTTCGGCCGCGGGATCGTGCCCACCCCCAGCGACTTCGGCGTCCGCGGCGAGCCGCCCAGCCATCCCGAGCTGCTTGACTGGCTCGCGACCCGGTTCGTCGCCGAGGGCGGCTCCACCAAGAAGCTCCATCGGCTGATGCTGAGCTCCGCCGCGTGGCGCCAGACGTCCGCGGACCGCGACGACGGACGTCGAAAGGACCCCCAGAACATCCTGCTCTGGCGCATGAACCGGACCCGGCTCGACCTGGAGGCGATGCGCGACTCCCTCCTGGCCGCCGCCGGCACGCTCGACCTCGCGATGGGCGGCCGGGCCGTCGAGATCAGCGCCGCCCCCTTCCCGCCGCGGCGCACGGTGTACGGCTACGTCGACCGCCTGAACCTCGCGAATCTGTATAAGACCTTCGATTTCGCGACGCCCGACATGCACGCGCCCAAGCGCCACGAGACGACGATCCCCCAGCAGGCCCTCTTCCTCATGAACAACCCGTTCGTGATGGAGCAGGCCGCGGCGCTGGCCGTCGCGGCGCCCGACGTCCGCCGCGTCTACCGCCGCCTCTACCAGCGCGAGCCGACCGACCGCGAGATCCGCCTGGCGGACGACTTTGTCCGCGCGTCCGCCCCGCGGAAGGCGCCGCCGCCGGCCTGGCAGTACGGCGTGGGCCCCGACTTCAAGCCGCTGCCCCACTTCGCGGGGCAGGCCTGGCAGGGCGGCAAGAAGCTGCCGGATCCGGCGTTCGGCTGGGCGCTCCTCAACGCGACGGGCGGCCACGCGGAGGCGGGCGGCGTGATCCGGCGCTGGACGTCGCCGGCCGCCGGCACGGTCTCGATCGCCGGCACGCTGTCGCACGCGTCGAAGGACGGCGACGGCGTCCGCGGCCGGATCGTGACGAAGGCGGGCGAGGTCGCGACGTGGGTCGTCGCGCGCATGACCGCCGAGACGAGGCTTTCGGGGCTGAAGGTCGAGGAAGGCGACACGATCGACTTCATCGTGGACAACCGGACGGACACGAACAGCGACGGGTTCAGCTGGGCGCCGGTGGTGACGCTGGGCGAAGAGACCTGGAACGCGGCGACGGGCTTCGGAGGTCCGGCTCCCGCGCCGGCCGCCCCGCTCTCCGCGTGGGAGCGCTACGTGCACGTGCTGCTGCAGTCGAACGAATTCCTCTTTGTGGACTGATGTTACAAAGCATCCAGTTTGGTTCGTAACAGGGGATCGAATGCTGACGCGACGCGAGATGCTGACCCGCTCGGGCATGGGCATGGGCGCGCTCCTGCTGCCGGGCCTCGCCGCCGCGGAAGACGCGCTGACCAACCCGCTCGTGCCGCGCGCCGGGCACTTCCCCGCCCGGGCGAAGCGCGTGATCCACATCTTCGCGAACGGCGGGCCGTCGCACGTCGACACCTTCGACCCCAAGCCGGCCCTGGAGCGGCTCAGCGGCAAGCCGCTGCCGGCCGAGTTCCAGCGCGGCGGCAACACCAAGGGCAACGTCGCCTTCCCCTCGCCCTTCAAGTTCAGCCGCTACGGGAAGTCGGGCCTCGAGGTCAGCGAGCTCTTCCCCCACCTCGGCGGCGTGGCCGACGACCTGTGCGTGATCCGCTCGATGCAGGCCGACGACCCCAACCACGAGCCCTCGCTCCTGCTCATGAACTGCGGCGACCCCCGGCTGTCGCGGCCCAGCATGGGCTCCTGGCTGACCTACGGCCTGGGCACCGAGAACCAGAACCTGCCCGGCTTCGTCGCCATGTGCCCCTTCGGCTATCCCATCTACCAGTCCCAGAACTGGCAGTCGGGCTTCCTGCCCGGCATCTTCCAGGGCACGTACGTCGACAGCCAGCATACGGACGTCGAGAAGCTGGTCGCCGACGTCCGCAACGGCCGCCTGAGCCGGAAGGAGCAGGCGGAGGGGCTCGACCTCCTGCGCGCGGTGAACCGGGAGCACCAGGCGGGGCGGACGGACGATCCGCGGCTGGACGCGCGGATCCAGTCGTTCGAGCTCGCGTACCGGATGCAGTCGGAGGCGCTGGACGCCTTCGACGCCTCGAAGGAGCCCGACCACGTCAAGGAGCTCTACGGGCCGGGCACCCAGGCGCGGCAGCTGCTGATCGCGCGGCGGCTCCTGGAGCGCGGGGTGCGCTTCGTGCAGGTCTGGACGGGCCGCGAGCAGCCCTGGGACAACCACAGCGACATCGAGGGCAGCCTGAAGAAGCTGGCCGGCGAGTGCGATCGCCCGCTGGCGGCCCTCCTCAAGGATCTCAAGCAGCGCGGCATGCTGGAAGACACGCTGGTCGTCTGGGGCGGCGAGTTCGGGCGCACGCCCACCGTCGAAGGACGTCCGGGCAAGACCGCGGGCCGCGACCACCAGTCGAGCGTGTTCACGATGTGGATGGCCGGCGGCGGCGTGAAGCCGGGCTACGTCCACGGCGCCTCGGACGAGTTCGGCGTCCACGTCGCCAAGGACAAGGTCCACGTGCACGATCTGCACGCCACGATCCTGCGCCTGATGGGCTTCGACCACGAGAAGTTCACCTACCGCTACGCCGGCCGCGACTTCCGCCTCACCGACGTCCACGGCACCGTGGTCAAGGACCTGCTGGCCTAGGAAGTGTTATTGTTCTAGTCAGACTAGAACGTTAACACTTCGTCCCGGTGTCTAATCGGGCAAGGAGGCCTCCATGACCACGTTCCTGATCGCTCTGGCGCTGCTGAGCCCGCAGGGCGGCAAGCACAAGCTGATGCCCGGCCAGGGCATCGACTGGAAGGCCGACTGGGACGAGGCGATCAAGGAGGCCGGGGCGCGCAACGTGCCCATCATGTTCACGGTGCATAAAGACAACTGACCCAGCTGCCAGACGATGTCGGAGACATCGTACGTGGACCCCAAGGTCATCGAGATGTCCAAGAACTTCGTCAACGTCGTCGCGCACCAGGAAACGACCCACGGCGACCGCGAACTCCTCGTCGGCCGCGAGAAGAAAAAGCTCTGCACCGAGTACTTCAACATCCCTTGCTCCGTCCACGTGAAGGGCTATGAGGCGGCGGGCAAGTTCTTCCAGGGCACGTTCTCGACGCCCACCACCGTCTTCGCCGATCCCGGCGGCGTGGAGCTCTCCCGCAAGGTCGGCGGCCTCAGCGGCGGCGAGCTCGTCAAGGCGATGAACGAAGCCCTCCTCAAGGTCAACGGCGAGAAGATCGGCCTCCCCGTCTGGTCCCTGATGAAGCAGCTCCAGGCCGACGTCGAAGCCCAGCTCGCCAAGAACGAAGCGAAGAAGGCCGTCGACGCCGCCGCCAAGATCGTCAAGCTCGGCAAGGGCTCCGTGTTCCGCGACGCCGCCAAGGAGTCCAACGACAAGATCGCCGAGCACGGCAAGGCGGCCCTCGAAGCCGCCCTCGCCCTGGAGAAGCTCGAGGACAAGAAGAAGGCGCTGCAGAAGGTCGTCGACGCCTACAAGCCGCTCCCCGTCTCCGACGAGGCAAAAGCGGAACTCGCGAAGCTGAAATGAGGCCGGGAACGTCCTAGTTAGTATGCTTCTGCTCCTGCTGCTGGCCCAGGACGTCGCCGACGCCTACCGGCAGAAGACCGCCGCGCTCATCGCCCAGTACGCCGGCCCCAAGTCGACGATCGACGAGGCGGCCGCCCGGGCCCTCAAGCTCGACGAGACGGTCGTCGAAGAGCTCGCGGCGAAGTTGAAGTCGACGCCCGACGCGGTCCGCGACGCCTGGAAAAAGCGCGAGCGGAAGTCGAAGAAGATCCAGGTCGGCGACGGCTCCTGGCTGCTGCTCGACGGCCAGAACGGCGGCCTCGACAGCCAGGTGAAGGGCACGCCGAAGGTCGAGCGGGACATCGCCGACGACCTGATCGACCGCAATCCCAGCGTGCTGACGAAGCGCAAGAAGCCGGAGCCGCCGGAGCCCGTGCCGCTGGGCAAGCCGATCAAGACGCGCGACGAGTGGTGGGCGACGGCCACCGTGGACGAGCGGCGGGCCTTCCTGGAGGCGACCTGGGCGCGGAAGTCGACCGCCGTCGAGATGAAGGGCGAGTCCAAGGACTGCGTGACCTGCCGCGGCAAGGGGACGCTCAACGTCAACCGCGGAGGGATCGGCCTGACCATCGTCTGCGCGCGCTGCCACGGCGCGAAAACCGACGTGATCATCACCTACGAATAGCTCCTGCCGGGCGTTCAGTTCTCATGATTCGCACGCTCTCGCTGCTCCTTCTTGCCGGCTGTGCCGCCGCCCCGGCCGCCCGGGACGTCGACGATTTCTCGCGCGCGACCCCGGAGGCGGAGGGTGTCGCGTCCTCCGCGATCCTCTCCCTCGTCGACGCGCTGGACAAGATCGACTCCCTGAACAGCCTGATGATCGTCCGGCACGGGCGCGTGATCGCCGAGGGCTGGTGGGCGCCCTACAAGGCCGACGCGAACCACGAGCTCTACTCGCTGAGCAAGAGCTTCGCCTCCACCGCCGTCGGGCTGGCCGTCGCGGAGGGCAAGCTCTCGATCGACGACGAGGTCCTCAAGTTCTTCCCCGAGGACGCCCCCGCGGAGGTCCCGGCGAACCTCAAGGCGATGCGCGTGCGCGACCTGCTCACGATGTCGGCCGGGCATCAGGACGAGACGTCCTCCGCCGCGGACCAGATCACGCCCAAGTCCTTCCTCGCCCACCCGGTCCCGCACAAGCCGGGCACGCATTTCAAGTACAACACCCCCGCGACGTTCATGTGCTCCGCCATCGTCCAGAAGGTGACGGGGCAGCCGATCGTCGACTACCTCAAGCCGCGGCTTTTCGAGCCGCTGGGGATCGCCAAGCCGGTCTGGAACGCGAACGCGCAGGGCGTCTCGCTGGGCGGCTACGGCCTGCGCGTGCGGACGGAGGACATCGCGCGCTTCGGCCAGCTCTACCTGCGGAAAGGCCGCTGGAACGGGAAGCGACTGCTGCCGGAAGCCTGGGTGGAGCTCGCGACGTCCCGGCAGGTCTCCAACGGCAGCAACCCGAAGAGCGACTGGGAGCAGGGCTACGGCTTCCAGTTCTGGCGCTGCCGGAACGGCGCGTACCGCGGCGACGGCGCCTTCGGCCAGTACTGCGTGGTCCTGCCCGAGCAGGACGTCGTGATCGCGATCACGAGCGGCCTCAAGGACATGCAGGCCGTGCTGAACCTGATCTGGGACCGCCTGCTGCCGGGGTTCAAGGCCGGGGCCCTGCCGGAGGATCCGACGTCCCGGGCCGCGCTGACGAAGCGCCTGGAGAACCTGAAGCTGCGGACGCCGGAAGGGGCGGCGGCGTCGGCGGTCGCGACAGGCCGCGTCTACGCCTTCCCCGCGAACGAGCATGGGCTGGAGTCGCTCGCGTGGGACGGCTCGGCGCTCCTGGTCCGGCAGAAGGGCGTCGAACGGAAGATCGCCTGCGGCCAGCGCGACTGGGTGAAGGGCGCCTCCAGCTGGGGGGCCTACGTGAACGAACCCGCGGCGGCCAGCGCCGCGTGGACCGCCGCCGACACCCTCGTCGTGAAGCAGTGCTTCACCGAGACCCCGTTCGTCGCGACCTGGACGCTCCGCTTCACGGGCGACGAGCTGGCGTGCGCGGCCGAAACGAACGTCAACTTCCGGGGCGGCGTGAAGATCAGCCTCACCGGCCGGGCGAAGTAGCCGGTTACGGCAGCTTCACTTTCCGTTCGCGCAGGAGCGCGTGGACGCGAAGGAGCAGCTCGGATCCTTCCAACCCGGCGTCCCGCGCCGCCGCCGCGAGCGCGGCATCCAGCCCCGCGTCCTTGCGCGCGGCCAGCGCTTCCAGCGCCGCGGATCGCGCCCGCTCGGAGCCGTCGGCGTCCGCCAGCAGTTCCGCCAGCCGGAGGCGCAGGTCGTCCGCCTTCGCCAGGAACTTCCCCGATGCCCGCGCGCCGGCCTCGATCAGGTGGTCGCCGCGCGACGAGAGGGCCTCGCGCACCTTCGGAATCGCCTTTTCCTCTCCCAGATCGCCCAGCGCGATCAGCGCCGGCGCCGCCAGCGCGTGCCTCAGGTCCTGCGCGATCTCCAGCAGCCGCGGGGCCGACTCCCGATCCCCCAGCCGGCCCAGAGCCCGGATGGCGGCGGTGTTCCATTGGACGTCGTTGCTCGTCCGCAGGATCTCTCTCAGCCTCTCCACGGTGCCGGGCTCGCGGATCGCTTCCAGGGCGTCGATCGCCTCCTCCAGCAGTCCCGGCTCGCTCATGTGCTCCAGGGCGTACGGGTATCCCTCCCGCAGGCCGTGACGGCCCAGCAGGGCGGCCATCCGCAGCTTCCGGGACAGGTCCATCTCCTCGCGCAGGCGGGGCCGCGCGGCGCGGGCCGCGTCCGCCGTGTCGATCTTGCGCAAGGCCTCGATGGCGCCTCGCCGCACCTCGGGTTCACGCGGGCTCAGCAGGCCGGCCAGCAGGGGGACCAGCCGCGCGTCCCGCAAACGCTCGCACGCGTTCACGAGGGCCAGCCGTTCGGTCGCGTTGAGGTCGCCTCCGCCGATCCCCAGAAGCGCGGGGATCGCCGCCTCCGCGGGCAGCTCGCCCAGTCGGGCCAGCTCCGCCTCGCCGCCCATCCCGGCCGCGAGCTTCGCCTTGAACCGCGCGGTCAGGACCGCCGCGGCGTCGGCCTCGCCCAGCCGCGCGAGCAGCCGTTCCGCCGCCGCCTCCACGACCGGGGTCGCGTCCAGCGCGAGGCTCGACAGGAAGGACGTCGCCCCCCGCCGCTGCTCCGGCGTCTTCAAGCTGCCACAGGCCTCCAGATGGGCCGCCTTTTCGGTCCACGTCTCCAGGACGCGGTCCGCTTTCAGCCACTCGCGGACCCGCGGATCCTCCAGCGCGGCGTCCTCGGCCGCGGCCAGCGCCTTCCAGAGCGCCACCCGCCCCGCGACCCCGGCCCCGGCCTTTTCGATCGCCCCGGCCAGGGCGCGCGCGCAGTCCTTTCGAAGCGGCGGCTGGACGAGATAGTCCTCCTCCAGCAGCGCCAGCAGGGCCCAGGCGGCCGCCTCCCGCACGGCCGGGGAGGGATCCGCGAGGAACGGCAGCAGGCGGTCGTGCGTCCCCGGCGCCTGGGCGGCCAGCAGCCCCAGGTTCCGGATCGGCGTGAGCAGCGCCACGGCGCCCGGGCCTTTCGCGGCCGGCAAGGCCTCGACGATCCGATCCAGGCGCTTGCGGAGGTCGTGCTCCTGGCCCGCCGCGATCAGCACCTGGACCGCGGACAACAGGGGATCGTTCTCGCCTTCCAGGAGCGGAAGCGCCCGCTCCGCCGTCCCGCCGCCCGACACCCCGTGGTAGCCGGGCCCACGACGGCCCAGCGCGAGCAGCCTCAGCTGGCCCCGTTCGATCCGGCCAGGTTCCACGTTGTAGAGGCCCAGATCGCCGCTCGTCAGCGAAAGCGATTCGCGCGCGAACACCCCCTTGAGCATCCGCACCGGGAGGAAGACGAACTGCTGCAGGGTGAACTCTCCCTTGCCGCCCTGGACGATCTTGGCCTCGGAGAGATCCGTCACCCGCGCGACCAGGATGAGGTCCGCCTCCGCGACCACCGGCCCCAGATGGAGCCCCCGGAACCATTCCTCCCGGGGTTGGGCCTGCGACGCCAGGAGCAGCGAGAGCATCAGCGGGTTCATGGACCATCCTCCCGCTTCTTAGTAGAGCCGGACAGCGATTCCAATAACGGAATGCGCTCCAGCGCGACGTTACGTTTCGTAACGCGGTAACGCGGATCTCTTCCTCATTGTCTTCCATCTCCCCTGGAGCGCGTTCGGCACGCGACTTGCTCTCTTCAACGGCGACGCCGGAGGGTGTCGCCGCGCGGTCGCGGCCCCGGCCTGACAAGCCCGGGACGGCCTCGAAAGAGGCCGTGAGGTTCGACTCCTCCGCCCTCCGCCGTCTTGAACTTCGCTCATGAGGAGACTATGATGACGAAAGCTTGTCAGGCCGGGCTCGGTCGACCGGACCGAGACACCTGAAAAACCCTCCGCGCGAGCGGGGGGTTTTTCGTTTATAGAGGCCTCAGGATTCCCAGCCGAGCCGGTCCTTGTGCCGCGCGTAGAGCGCGCCGACCAGCCGCATCGAGACCAGCATGGCGTAGCAGAACGCGAAGGCATGGATCGGAACGGCGAGGAGGAAGGGCAGCTTCGCGATCTGGGGGACGAGCGCGAGGAAGACGCCCAGGAGACCGACGAGGGAGCCCGCGACGAGGAAGTAGCTTCCGCCGATCCGCGCGATGGACCGCGCGCCGCCCGCCAGGTTCAGCACCGCCCATTCCCCGTAGAAGCTGTACACGAGGAGCGCGATCGGGAGATAGAGCGCCCCGGCGGCGAAGAGGCCGATCGCCCCCCACAGCCACCCGCCCGTCAGGGTCCACTCCCCGGTCCGGAAGACGTGGACGACCACGAGGGCGATCAGGGGCAGGAACGACAGGACGACGGGGATTAGGATCTGGAACACCCGTTCGGCGAGCCCTTGGACGTCGGTCTCCTCCGGCCACATGGGAAGATCCGGGTCTCCGCGCGTGTTTGCCCCCAGCACCTGCTCGAAGTAGATGAGCAGGTAGCAGAGAACCAGCCCCTCGACCAGGAGCGCGAGCAGCCCGATGTAGGGCAGTCCGGGAAGGAGCCACGCGACGAGGGGAGGGATCGAACCGACGCCCGTCGCCATCCCCAGAAACATCCCGTTGTTCCGCCGGAAGGGATAGGCCGCGGCGTCGAGCAGCATGGCAGAAAGACTCCGGACCCTCCGGAGCGTTACTTCAAACCCGCCAACCGGATCCGCTTCGCGGACGTCGCGGCACGCGTGACCCAAGGTCTCTTCAGCCGCTCCTGGAGCGCCGCCCGCTTGCGGGCCGCATGATCCTTCTTCCGCCTTCGGACGTCTTCCGGCGGAGACTTCGCGAAAAGGGGAAGCGTCGCCTGGAACGGCTCCGAAGCATCCTTTTGGCGGTGCATCCCGTTCCCGCCGCTGAGGGAGACGAACCATGAAGGCGTGCCTCAAGCTCCTGGGCCCGCTGCTGCTCGCCGGGCTCGCCGAGACGGCCCCGCTCTCGGAGGAAAGCTGGCCGCAATCCAAGTTCGACGCGCTGCGATCGGGGAACGCCTCGGACCGCGCCCTCCCGACGTCCCTCGGATTGATCGGCGCCGTCCCCCTGAAGGACGCGGTGCTGGCCTCCCCCGTCGTGCACGGCGGGCGTATCTTCGTGGTCGACGCCTCGGGCGTCGTCACCGCGATCGACGTCCGCACGCTCGAGATCGCGTGGCAGGTGCCCACCGAGGGAGACCTGCCGAACAGCCACAACGTCGCGGCTCCCGCCGCGATCGGGGACTTCGTCCATGTCGCGACCAGCGGGGGAACCTACTACGTCCTTCGCGCGGCGGACGGAAAGGTGGAGCGGAGGCTCCGCTGCGGCGAGCCGATCCTCTCCAGCCCGGTCGTGGCCAACAACCGGGTCTATTTCGCCACGCTCGGGGCGCGGGTCTTCGCGCTCGAACCCAACGGCGCCCCGTGCTGGGAATGGGACTACCTCCAGGCGGAAGCGAAGTTCGAGGGAGACCGGTGGAGCGGCCGCGACTGGTTGAGCTTCCGCGGGGGAAAATCCCGCCCGTCGGACCAGTTTCTCTGCTCCCGCGACCTCGCCGCCAACCCGAAAGGCCACGTCATCGTCCCCGCGGGCGTCCGGCTCGTCTGGCTGGAAGACCTGGGCGCGCGGCCGATCGTCCGTGACACCTTCGTCCACGAGGGGCCGATCGTCGCGTTCTCGGTCGCCGCGGACACGAGCTACGGCCAGGACCATTCGACGGTGTTTTCCCAGTGGCACACCCTGGACAACGAAGGCCGCGTCGATCGGCTGGGCATCTGGGGGACCGACGTCTATCGCTGGCCGGACCCCGTTCCGGGAACGACCACCTCGGCGGTCGCGAAGGACATGATGGGATTCAGCTCCGTGAGCGTGAGCGGCGGCGAGGTGTACCGGACGCGCCCCCAGGACGGGTACGGGCTGTGCCGCCATCGCCCCGGCCAGGCCCAGCCGGAGCGGCTCTCGCCCTCCGCCGCGATCGCCCCGCCCGTCCTCGTGAAGGACGCGGTCGTCTACGGCGACCTCGCGGGGGAGCTTCAGGTCGTCCCCCGCGCGAAAGGGCGGGACCCCTGGTCCTTCCGGACTCCGTTCGGGAAGGCGATCTCCGCTCCCGCCGCGGTCTGCGACGGCCGCGTCTACTTCGGCGGCGAGGACGGCTACCTCTACGTCCTGGGTCCCGACGGGAAGGCCGCGTTGCCGACGCGGGATCTGGAGCTTTGGAAGATCCGGACGCCGCTGTCCGGCACGCGCGCCGATCCCCGCTTCGACCGCTACACCAGCTTCGGCGACTTCGCCAACACGAATGCCGACGACCAGGGCATGAAGGCGCCGTTCGCGTTCCGCTGGGTCCGCCGCTTCGAGGGGACGACGAAGCACGCCTCCACCTTCGGCGGCGGCCGCATGTACACCCACACCGCCGAAGGCCAGATCTTCGCCGTCGAGCAGGAGACCGGCCGACTCCTGTGGCGGAAGCGCTTCCCCGGGGTGCACCTCTCCTACACGTCGCCGCTGTACGCCGGAGGGCGGCTGCTCGTCCCCCAAGCGGGGCTCGAGGGGAGCCGCCTCCGCTGCCTGAAGGCCGACACGGGGGAGCTGATCTGGGAAGCCCCGTTCGCCGGATCGCCCGGATGGAACCGCCAGGCCCCGCCGGTCGTGTCCGGGGACCTGGCCGTCTATTCCTTCGCCGACCAGACCGGAGAACTGAAGAGCGCCTCCTGGCTCGGAGGACACTCCGGCCTGGGCGGCTTCCCGAAGCATCACCGCCCGGTGGTCCGCGCGTACCGTCTCGACACCGGCCGGACCGCCTGGGAGAAGGACTTTGCGGAGCTGGGCGCCGGCGGCGACGAGTCGGGGCTGACGCTCCTGGACGGCACCGTGTACTACTCCTGCTTCTTCGGACAGCCCGGCGACCCCGCCGCGCCGCGGGGCGTCACGGCCGCGCTGGAGCCCTCGACCGGCCGCGTGCTCTGGTCGACGACCAAGCACTCGATCCGCGGCGGATGCACGCTGTCGGGCCGGGACGGACGCCTCTACCTGGGAGGCTACGTCCCGGACCCGGAAACGAAAGCCGCCCACGTCTGGTGCCTGGACGCGAGGGACGGCTCCCTGATCTGGACGTCCGACGCGCTGAAGAAGGTCACCCATGTCCCGACGGCCGGGGCGAAGTTCCTGTTCGCGCACGCCCAGTACGACCATGGATACCTCCTGGACAAGTCGACCGGGAAGATCCTGACGTCCGACGTCACCCGGGGCTTCAAATGCACCCGCTTCGCGCTCTCCGAGCCCTTCCTGCTGGGCTCCAATCTCGACCTGATCGACGCGTCGGATCCCGGCGCTCCCAGGCTCGCCTCGACGGGGCCCAGGCTGGACATGAGCGAGTGCGTCGGCGCGACGGTGTCGAACGGCCGGATCTTCTATACCGCCAACGGAAGCGGGCTTCAGGCCAGCCTCGCGTGGGGGGAAGAAGCGGAACGCCCCGGCGCCCGCTGGGGGCCCCGCGAGCGACGCTAGGCCGCCGTGAGGTTCGACTCCTCCGCCCTCCGCCGTCTTGAACTCAACCTTCGCGGAGGTATGCTGATGACACGTGTCAGGTTGCGCCCGGCCGGGAGGCCGGGATCATCCTGAAAGACCCTCCGCGAGAGCGGGGGGTTTTTCGTTTTACCCCCCTCCTCCGCCCACGTTGAATAGGCGGCCCCCCGATTCGTGTAACCTCGCCGGGGCCCCCTTCGACTAGAGGGAGATGGATCTGGTGGAGGTTCGCATCGACCTGGTCGACGCCCTGCTCCGCCCCGCCGGAGCGGAGCGGTCCCGGGCCTTCGAATCCCTCATCCACCGCCACCAGCGCGAGGCCCTCGCCCTCGCCATCGGCCTCCTCCGAAATCGCGCCGAGGCCGAAGAGGCCGTGCAGGAGGCCGTCTGCCGCGCGTGGAAGGCGCTCGACTCCCTCCGCGACGCCGCGCGCTTCAAAGCCTGGTTCGCCGGCATCCTCTACCGGGTCTGCCGCGACGTCATCCGCGTGAAGGCGCGCGACCGCCGCGCGCTGTCCGCCCTGCCCCCCCGGAGCGGCCCGGAGCCCGAGACCGACAGCCCCGCGCTCCGCGCCGCGATGACGCTCCCCGACGAGTACCGCGATCCGCTGGTGCTCTTCTACGTGCAGGAGCTCTCGATCCTCGACATCGCCGAGGCCCTCGGCATCACCGAGGGCAACGCCAAGGTCCGCCTTCACCGCGCCCGCCGCATGCTGCGCGAACGCCTGGGAGCCACGTCATGATCTGCGACGAAATCCTGGCCACCTCGGACGAGCATGTCCGCGGCTGCGCCGCCTGCCGCGCCGAACAGGAGCTCTTCGAGCGCGACGGCCGCGAGCTCGCCGCCGCCCTCCTGCGCGCCGCCTCGCCGGCGCGGCGCTTCGGAGGCTGGATCCCCTTCGCCGCCGCCGCCGCCCTCCTCGTCTCCCTCCTTGCCCTCGCCTTCGTCCCCGTCCCCCCGGTCGAGCGCGCCCAGCCGGCCGACGCCCTTCAGTTCCTCGTCTCCCGCGAAAACGCCCTCTGGGGCCAGGTGCTGGCCGTCGACGACGCCGGCCGCGTCGCCGTCTCCGTCGGCCTCCGCGACGGCGTCCAGCCCCGCCAGGCCCTCACGCTCTATCGCCGGACCGCCGACGGAGAGGTCGAGGTCGGCACGCTCGTGGTCGACGACGTCCAGCAAGCCGTCTCCGCCGGCCGCCTCAGCGAGAAGCTCCTCGACCCCGCCGCCGGCGACTTCGCCCTCGCCGACCGCCTCCTTGACGCGGCGGAAAAGGCCGCCGTCCTCGACCACCTCTTCTCGTTCCGGCCGCTCGCCGACGAGAGCAAGGTCCTCGACGCCCTCCATCGCCTCGAAAGCCAGGATCTCCGCGACTCGGGACGTCGCGACCTCCTCGCGGGCGGCGGCGCCACGCGCGTCGTTCTCGAGCGCCTCGACCTCCCGCCGACCCTGCTCATCCGCGCCCGGGAGGCGCTGAGCGAGACGGACCGCGTCGATCGGCTGGTCCGCGACGCCGGGCTGCAGAAGGACGTCGACTTCCTCTCGCGCCTCCGCGACCCCCGCGCCTACGCCCGGCTGAAGGCGATCCTGGGCGACGTCCTCCCGATCTTCCCCGCGCCGGGCCCCGGCCTCGCCGACCGCCTGCATGAGCCGTGGATGTCGATCCAATCCCGCGTCCGCTGGAACCCCGACCGCGACCGGTACGAGTAGCTGAAAGGAATCCGCCATGCGCACGACTCTGATTCTCTGCCTCCTCCTTCCCGCGCAGGAGCCGCGCAAGCCCGCCGCCGCGGCGTCGATCGACGCGGCCGTCCGCGGCATCCCGGGCTACGACCTCAAGCGCCAGGCGCCGCTCTCGGACGACGGCGAATTCCTGCGGCGCGCGATGCTCGACCTCACGGGCAGCCCGCCCGACGCCGAGCAGACGCGGGCGTTCGTCGCGGACGCCGCGCCGGGCAAGCGCGCCGCCAAGATCGACGAGCTCCTCAACTCGCCCGAATGGGCCGACTACTGGTCGCGCCTCTTCGGCGAGGTCTTCTTCGGCAACTATCACGACGTGCCCATGGAGACGCAGCCCAAGGTGTCGAAGGCCGCCAGCGCCCGCATGGTGGACACCTTCCTCAAGTGGTTCGGCGGCAAGCTCCGCAAGGACGCGCCCTGGACGGACATCGTGGACCAGATCCTCGACGCCCGCGGCACCGACGAAGGCGATCCCGCGCTGGCGTGGAAGCTCTCGCTCTACCGCGAGGACGGCTTCTACTCGGAGTTCGCGCAGTCGACGGCCCGGCAGTTCCTCGGCATCCGCCTGATCTGCGCCAAGTGCCACAACCACCCGTTCGACGCCTGGGACGTCCCGCACTACTACGGCCTCGCCGCCTTCGTCGCCCGGCAGAAGGTCCGGGGCGTGGGCGGGTCCGCCGAGAAGGACGCGACCGACCACGTCGAGCTCAAGTACGCGGACGAGGGGGAGGTCGACATCCCGGCGGTGGAGGTCGACAGCGAAATCGTCCACGCCGGCAAGCCGGGCCGGGCGAAGCCGATCTTCCTCTTCGGCGGCGAGGCGCCGCCCGGTCCGGGCGACCGCGTGAAGCTGCTTTCCTCGCTCATCACCCAGAAGTCGACGACCCAGCTGCCGCGCGCGCTGGCCAACCGCGTCTGGGGCTGGCTCTTCGAGCGCGGGATCGTCCACCCCGTCGACGACTTCGCGATCAAGCGGAAGAGCTCGCTGTCGCCGGGGCTGCTCGACGTCCTGACGCGGCACCTGATCGACAGCAAGTACTCGCTGAAGACGCTGATCCGGACGATCTGCGCGACCGACGCGTACCAGCGCTCCTGCCACGCCGAAGGCGCCTCCAAGCCCGACTTCTCCAGGGCCGCCGTGAAGCCGCTCAACGGGGAGCAGCTGCTGAACGCGATCCACGTGGCGACGTCCGGCGCGCCCAAGCGGGACGCCGGCCAGGTCCTCCGCATGGTCGCCTCGCTCTTCCCCGCCGGCGCGGTCTGGTGCGAGACCACGCCGCTGCCGGGCAACGCGCGCCAGGCGCTGCTGCTGCGGAACAACCCCGAGATCATGGGCTGGATCGCGTCGGGCGGAGTGCTCGCGAAGATCAAGGCGGGCCCGGGCTCCGTCGAGGAGAAGGTCGACGCGATGTTCCTCGCCGCCCTATCGCGAACCGCCCTGCCGGCCGAGCGCGCCCGCTACGCCGCCTTCCTCAACACCCACGCCGCCTCGGGCTGGGAGGACGCCTACTGGACCCTGCTCAACAGCACCGAGTTCGTGACCCGCCACTAGTGTAGACAAACCAGACAGGCTGGTTTGTCTACCGGTACTGAGCGTCCGTCTTCAGCGACGTGGACAGCGGGACGCCGTCGAGCGTGCCGCCGAGCGGGCCGTCGGGGTTGAAGCGGACGCGGCGGCCGTCGACGTCCAACCCCGCGGGGGCCACGAAGGTCACGGGCGTCGCGGTCGCGGCCTCGTCGGCGACTTCGATGACGTGCAGGAAGAGCGTGCGCGCGCCCGGGCCGGGATCGGCGACTTCGACGCGCCAGGGGCAGATCGGGGGACGTCGACGTCCCGGGCTGTCGTGGTTGTACTGGGCGGTCTTCTCCAGCGGATGTCCCCAGGCGTCCTGGCCGGGGCCGCCGCGGACGACGCGGGGGGCGCCGGCCGGCAGCAGCGTGTGGAGGAACGCGCGGGAGCGGCCGCTCGAAAGGACCTCCTTGTCGCCGTCGGCCTCGGGAAGGCTGAGCCAGGAGTTCCCGGCCGGCTCCGTCGGCACGTGCAGGAACCAGTGCCGGGCGAACTCGGGCTTCGTCGCCTCCACGCGGTCGAACACGACGAAGAACTCCTTCTTGCCCCGCAGGTAGAGGAACTGGCGGCTGACCTCCTTGGCCTTCCCGGCGTTGTAGCCCTTCGTGAGATCCGCCGCCGCGTACGTGAACCCCGGCGCGTGCTCGAACGCGACGACACGGCCGCGCTCGCGCGGCCAGGGCCCGGTCTCGTAGACGTGCCGCAGCAGGCCGCCGTCGTTCTCGTTCGCGCGGTCGCGCCGGAACTTCTCCGCGGGATCGAAGATCGTCGGGAGGTTGTAGACGAGCGATCCCCCGACGTAGTAGTCGTCGTCGTTGCCGCCGCTGCCGCCCGCCCGCGACACGAGCGCGCCCTTCCTGGAGATCATGAAGTGGCCTTCGTCGTCGCGCGCGTGCCCGGCGAACTGCGGGCCCGCGCCGAAGAACGCCCAGGTCGCGTTCGGGTCGTTCCAGGCGCTCCGCGCGTAGACGTGCCCCGCCCCGGGAAACAGATAGCCCAGCGGCAGCGTCTCCGGCCCCTTCGGCGCGATCGAGGGGTCCAGGCAGGCCACCCGCTGCCAGCGCTCCCGGATCCACTCCTTGCCCTTGTCCCCCAGGTGCCGCGACAGGCCGTCGCGCAGCATCGGCGCGGAGCGGACGAAGGCGCCCGGACGTCCTCCGTCGCTGTCGTCGATCCAGGCCGCGCGGTCGTTGTGCGGCATCATCGTGAAGGCCGTCCAGCGCGGCGCCTCCGCCGGGAAGCCCCAGGGCTTGCCCCGCTTGAAGAGGTCGATGCCCGTCGACGTCCTCCACGCCTGGAACGCGTAGGGGATCACGCTGACGGGGCCGTAGCCGCCGTGGCCCATCGACTCCGACCACACGCCGCCCATGCGGTCGAAGTCCGGCACGCATTCGGCGGCGACGCGCTTGTGCCAGGAGTCGAGGAAGGACTTGGCGTCGGCTTCCTTCGACGTCCCCGCGCCGAGAATCGCCAGGGCGATGAAGAGCTTCTGGGTGAGCGCGTCGCGGCTGTGCATGACGTTGAGGTGGACGGGCCCCCAGGTCTGGTTGTAGAGCCAGTCGCCGCTCTTGAGCAGGATCTCCGGCCGGTCGGTGTACCAGCGCAGCCAGCCGCCCAGGGCGTCGCCGTACAGCGTCCGCTGCTCCGGGCTGAGGGCGTCGAAAACCCAGTCGTACGCGATCGCGTGGTAGCCGAAGTGGCACTCCTTCGCGCGCAGGATCGCTCCATCGCCCCAGGCTTTGACGACGGCCTCCGCGTAGCGCCGGTCGCGCTCGACGAGCCAGGCGAGGCCGAGGTTCATGAGGTCCTCGGGGATGGCCCACTTGTTGCCGAGGAATTCGACCCCGCCGCGCAGGGCGCGGTCCGCGCGCTCCTTGACGACCTTGTAGTCGTCCGAGCCCTTGACGCGCGCGGCCAGGCCTTTGGGGTCGTCGACGAGCAGCCGGGGCCGCTCCGGGCGTACGGTATAGGGATCCTGAAGGAGCAGAAGTAAGGCGAGCATGGCTATACTACGCGAGTGTTAACGTTCGAACCGGGTTCGAACGTTAACACTTCGATAGAGGAGAGCTGACCATGGACCGACGCCAGTTCCTCGCGACCTCCGCGGCCGCCCTGGCCGCCGCCGGCTTCGCTCCCCCGCCCGTGAAGCTCAAGAAGGCGCTGAAGTACGGCATGATCGGCGAGGGGAAGTCGCCGCTGGAGAAGCTGGAGCTCGCGAAGGCCTGCGGCTTTGAGGGGGTCGAGATCGACAGCCCCTCCAACCTCGACCTCAACGCGCTGGTGGAGGCGTCCGGGAAGACGGGCCTCAAGGTGCACGGGGTGATCGACTCCATCCACTGGACGACGCGGTTCTCCGACCCGAAGCCCGAGACGCGCGAGAAGGCGGTGAAGGCGCTCGAGGGCGCGCTGCGCGACGCCAAGAAAGTCGGCGCGGACACGGTGCTGGTCGTGCCGGGCAAGGTGTCGTCGAAGGATCCCGAAGAGAACTTCGAGAAAGTCTGGGAGCGCTCGCAGGCGGAGATCGCGAAGGCGCTGCCGCTGGCCGGCGAGCTGGGGATCAAGATCGCGGTGGAAGTCGTGTGGAACGACTTCCTGACGTCCCCGGAGAAGCTGATCGAGTACGTCGACGCCTTCAAGTCGCCGTCGGTGGGCGCGTACTTCGACGCCAGCAACATGCTCAAGTACGGCGTGGCCTCGGCCGAGTGGATCCGCAAGCTGGGCAAGCGGATGCTGAAGCTCGACTTCAAGGGCTACAGCAAGGCGAAGCAGTGGTGCGAGATCGGCGAGGGCGACGAGGACTGGCCCGAAGTGCTGAAGGCCTGCGCCGACGTGGGCTACGCGAGCTGGGCGACGGCCGAGGTGAAGGGCGGCGGCGAGGCCCGCTTGAAGGACATCTCCGCGCGGATGGACAAGATCCTCGAGCTGAAGTAACGTCCTCCGTTACCCTGAATTTTCGCTTCCCCGGAGCTTTACGGGTTCCCCCCTCCGCCGACATCCTCTATCTTCTCCCCTAACCTCTGGGGAGATTCATATGTCGGACGCTCTCTCCGATCACGAGGTTGTGCGCGCGATCGTGCGCGGACAGCTGTTGTCGGCGGATCAGCTCTGGGCCCTGCTCGACGAGCCCCACGACCGCCCGCTCCTCCAGGTCCTGGTCGACCGCGGCATCGTCGAAGAGGCCATGCTTCTCGACTTCCTTCCCACCCTGGCCCGCACGAGGACGGCCGCCCCCGCGCCGTCCGCGCCCCCGGTCCGGCCCGAGCCCGAGCCGTCGGGACGTCCCCGCGTCGGCAAGTTCGAGCTCCTCGAGAAGCTCGGCCAGGGCGGCATGGGCGAGGTCTGGAAAGCCTGGCAGACGGATCTCGCGCGCACGGTCGCCCTCAAGCTCCTCGTCAAGGTCGGCCAGGCCGAACTCGCCCGCTTCCGCCGCGAAGCCAAGCTCTCCGCCTCGCTGAGCCATCCGAACATCGCCAGCGTCTATGAGTTCGGCGAGGTCTTCGGCCGCCCCTACATCGTCATGGAGCTCATCCGCGGACAGACGCTGGCCGGCGCCCGGCTCCCCCCGCGGCGCCTCCTCGCGGTCATGCGGGACGTCGCCGACGCCATCCACTACGCCCACGGCAAGGGCATCATTCATCGCGACCTGAAGCCGCAGAACCTGATGCTCGACACCCACGGCAAGGCCTACGTCATGGACTTCGGGCTCGCGCGCGCCAGCCACGGGAGCGAGTCGACGACGCTCACCGCCGAAGGCGCGATCATGGGCACCCCGTCCTACATGGCGCCGGAGCAGGTCCGCGGCATGAGCCGCCAGATCGGCCCGCGCACCGACGTCTGGTCCCTGGGCGCGACGCTCTACCAGATCCTCACCGGCGTGCCCCCCTTCCCCGCGCTCAGCAACAGCGACCTCTTCATCCGGATCCTGCGCGACGACCCTCTCGGGCCCCGCCGCCTCGTGCCTCACCTCGACCGGGACGTCGAGACGATCGTCCTGCGCTGCCTCGAGAAGGACCCGGACCGCCGCTATGCCACCGCCGGCGACCTCGCCGAGGACCTTGGCCGCTCGATCCGCGGAGAGCCCATCCTCGCCCGCCGCGCCGGGGTCGTCGAGCGCGTCGTCCGCAAGCTGGCCCGACATCCCCTCGCGCTCACCGCGATCGGGCTGCTGGCCCTCCTGTCCATGCCGCTCCTGCTCCTCTGCAAGGCCGGCCCCGATCCGGCCGATCTCCTGCGCGCCCAGGCGCGCCGCCTCGAGCGGACCGGCCAGCCGGCTCAGGCGCTGGCGGCCTATGAGGAGCTGAAGCTGCTCGACCCGCGGGACCGGGAGCTCACGCCCCTGGAACGCGCGGCCCGGGAGGCCGCCCAGGACCGGGAACGGGCCCGGGACGCCGCCGATCTGGTCGACCTGGGACGTCGCTTGAAAAGCCGCTCCCGGGACCACGCCCTCGCGCTCTTCGGCATGGCGGCGGGGGTCGAGCCCCGCAACCGGGACGCGCGCCAGGAGCTGTCGGAGCTGCTCCCGCCCGGTCCCGCGAGCCAGCATCTCCGCGATCCCAAGGAAGGCGAGGCCCGTCTCGACCTCACGCTCGATCCCCCCGACGCGCGGGTGCGGTTCATTCCCGAGGCCCGCCTGCCCATCCTGGCGCCCGGGAGCTACGTGCTGAAGGCGACGTCCCCCGGCCACGCGGAGGCGACGATGGCGGTCCTCCTCGCGGACGAGTCGCGGGGCGCGATCGACCTCCGCCTGCCGCCCGGGAACGCGCCGTACGGCTACGTGTTCGTTCCGGACGGCAAGCGCGGAGGCAGCTTCATCTCCCCCTTCCGCGTCGGCCGGAGCGAGCTGGACGCCTTCCTCTTCGCCCACGGCCGGCCTCCGAAAGGCGACGAGACCGTGACCCGAGAGGACGCCGCGGCCTACGCCGGCTGGAAGGGCGCCCGGCTTCCCACGGACCTGGAGCTCAAGCGCGTGGAGCCGCTCTGGCGGACGGGCGTGGACGGCGATCCCGTGCGCTCCGAGTGGGCGGCGGAGTCGGCGTCGGACGAGCGCCGCTGTTTCCGGCTGGTCAGGGACCTGCCGTGAACGACCACGATTCGGACCTCCTGGTCCGGCTGGCCGCTCGCGACGGGGCGGCGCTCGCCGATCTCTACGACCGCCACGCCCGCTCCGTCCACGGCTACGCGCTGGCCATCACCCAGCGGCCCGGCGAGTCGCGGCGGGCGCTCATCAAGACGTTCGAATCGCTGGCGCGAGGGCCGGAGTCGGCGAGCACCGCGGGCTGCCTCCGCCGCCACCTGCTCGCCGTCGCGCGGCCTTTCGCCTGGGCCGAGCGCTCCCGCTGGCGGCTCCGCTGGCGGCGGCTCCCCCGCAGCTTCGCCCTCGATCCTTCGTCGTCCCCGGACCTGATCGAAGAAATGGACCGGGTCAGCGAGGACGCGGCGGAGGATACGCTCCTGCGGGCCGTCGAAGGCTTCGGCGGCGTCCAGCCGGACCAGCCCGTCTCCACCTCCACGCGCGGGACCTGGCGGCCGCCCCCGCCGTCGCTGCGCTCGCTCACGCTGGCCCGCGCCCGGGAAGCGGCGCGGCCCTCGCGACGCTACGCCCGCTGGCTCCTCTCCGGCGCGTTCCTGGTCGGCGCGCTCTTGCTGGCCGTCTGGACCGACGCCCTCTCCCCGCGGCTCCCCGAGGTCCCCTACACGGCGCCCGCCGGCCGCATGGGCGAGCCCCTCAAGGAGGAGCTGCGGGTCCGCCGGCACCTCCACTGGATCCTCGAGGGCTTCCGAAAGGAGGAGCGGTGAGGAGCTGGCGCTGGTGGGTGAGCTTGAGCGCCGTTCCCCAATGGGGGGCCCTCGCCTTCCTCCTCTGGTCCGGGATCAACGCGCTCGCGAACCAGGCCCTGCTGAACGAGCTCGACCGCGTCCGCGAAGCCGGACAGCCGCTGGTCCCGGCCCAGTGCGCGAAGGCCCCGATTCCGGACGACGACAACGCCGCCTTCCCCTTTCTCCGCGCCATGGCCATCCTCAAGCCGTCGGACGCGGCCTGGGAGCGCCAGGACTTCATCGAGGACTGGACCCGCCCCTCCGCCCTGGGCCCACGCGCGGAGCTCTGGGTCAGCGCGAACGCCCCCGCCCTCGAGGACCTCAAGAAGGGCGCCGCCCGCCCCGCGTGCCGCTTTCCCATCGACTACTCCAAGGGCGTCGCGGCCGACGCCCCCGACTGGCTCGTCTCCCAGGGCTGCGCCCAGCTCCTCGCCTGCGCCGCCCGGCTCGCTCACGAGCGCGGCGACGCTCCGGACGCCGACCGCCTCATCGCCAGCCTGCTCCGCCTGGGCGTCGCGATGGGCGAGGAACCGACCCTCGTGACGTCGATGGCCGGCCTCTCCGTGTTCCGGATGGGCTTCGACCTCTGCCAGACCGCCTTCGACGCCGGGCTCCGGCCGGGCCCCGCGATCCGGGCGTTCATCCGCACCCTCACCCCGGGCCTCTTCAAGGAGGCCCTCGTCGCGTCGCTCCTCCTCGAGCGCGCGACGCTGCTCTCCTCCTTCCTGTCCCCCCCCGATGCCGGACGGATGCCCTTCGAGCGCCGCGTCATGCGCTTCGCCCCGCTCCGGCCTTACCTGAAATGGGATCTCGCCCGCTTCTGCCGCCTCTTCGGCGACGCCCTCCGCAACGCCCGGCAACCCTCCGAGTCCGGCGCGTGGCTCCGGCCGACGACCGAGGAGATCCGTCGCCGCGGCGGCTGGCTCGCGGCCTCCGTGCTTCCCCACTTTCCGACGATCGCTCCCCTGGCGATCGAGGCCGACATCCAGGCCGACCTCCTTCGCTGCGCCGTTCACGCGATCGACCGGTTCGACGAGACGGGACAGTGGCCGGCGGCGTCGCAGACCCTCGACCGCTTCACCGCCCGGCCTCTGGGTCTCAAGGAGAAAGAGGGGATGCTGATCCTCTACAGCGCGGGCCGCGACGGCGTCGACGACGGCGGCGACCCCGCCGCCGACCTCGTCCTGACGCTGGGCCGCTGAAGTGTTAACGTCCGAATCAGATTGGAACGTTAACACTTAGGGCGATGCGCTTGAGGGCCAGGTCGACGGACAGGACGCGGACCTTCAGGACCTGGCCCACCCTCGGCGAGCCGCTCAGCTCCGAGACGTGGATCAGGCCGTCCTGATGGACCCCGATGTCCACGAACGCGCCGAAGCCGGTCACGTTGGTGACCATGCCTTCGAGCGACATCCCCGGCTTCACGTCCTGCAGGCGGGTCACCGCCGGGTCGAAGCGCGCCGCCGCGAACTCCTTCCGCGGATCCCGTCCCGGCTTGCGCAGCTCCGCCAGGATGTCGACCACCGTCGGCAGCCCCGCCTTCGCGTCGACGAACTCCTCCGGGCGGACGTCCAGCTCCGCCCCGATCAGCGCGGACAGCGGGCGCCCGAGCCGCGCGGCGATCCGCTCGACCACGCCGTAGCTCTCCGGGTGGACCGCCGACGCGTCCAGGGGGTTCGCCGCCCCCGCGATCCGGAGGAAGCCCGCCGCCTGCTCGAAGGCCTTCGGCCCGAGCTTCAGCTCCTTCCGCGAGGCGAACGGCCGCGCCGCGACGAGCTTCTCCGCGGCCGGGCGGGTCACGCCGGCGACGTAGGACAGCAGCTCCACCGAAGCCGTGTTGACGTCGACGCCCACCGCGTTGACGCACGACTCGACCACGTGGTCCAGCTCGCGCCGCAGCAGGTCCTGGTCGACGTCGTGCTGGTACTGCCCCACCCCGATCGCCTTCGGATCGATCTTGACCAGCTCCGCCAGGGGGTCCTGCAGCCGCCGCGCGATCGAGATCGCCCCGCGCACCGTGACGTCGAGCGCCGGGAACTCGCGGACGGCGACGTCCGACGCCGAGTACACCGACGCGCCCGCCTCGCTCACGGCCGTCCGCGGCACGCCGAGATCGACGCGGCCCAGGAACTCTTCCAGCTCCCGCGAGCCGGTCCCGTTCCCGTAGCCGATCCGCTTCACGCCCTTGGACGTCACGAGCCGCCGCAACGTCTCCGCCGCCTCGGGCCGCTCCGGGAACACGACCGCGCTCTCGAGGTAGCGGCCGTCGCGATCGATGACCGCCACCTTGCAGCCGGTCCGCAGCCCCGGGTCGATCCCCAGGATCGCCTCGCCGCGCACCGGCGGCGCCAGGAGGAGGTCGCGCAGATTCTCGGCGAACACCCGCACGGCTTCGACCTCCGCGCGCTCGCGGAGGATCTCCCGGACCTCGCTCTCGACCGACGGCCCGAGCAGGCGGTCGTAGGCGTCTTCCAGGACCGCCGGCAGCCGGAAGGTCCGGCCCAGCGCCGCGAGGATCGCCGCGCGGTCGACGTCCACCGAGACCGACAGCACGCCCTCGCGCTCCCCGCGGCCGATCGCCAGCACGCGGTGCGACGCGAGCCGCGGGATCGGCTCGACGAAGTCGAAGTAGGTCTCGAACTTGGAGCGCTCGACCTCCACCCCGCGCTTCTTCTTCGAGCGCAGCTTCCCCTGCCGCAGCGTGTACTGCCGCGTCCAGTCCCGCGTCGGGGCATGCTCCGCGATCCGCTCGGCCAGGATGTCGCGGGCCCCCTGGATCGCCTCCGGGCTGCCCTGGTGCGGCCGCCCCGCCCAGATCAGCTCGGCCAGCGGCCCGTAGCCTTTCTCCCGGGCGGCCTGCGCGCGGGTCCGGCGCTTCGGTTTGTACGGCAGGTACAGGTCCTCGAGCGCCTGCTTCTCGCGGCAGCCGGCGACGGCCTTCTCCAGCTCCGGCGTCAGCGCGCCCTGCTCGCGAAGGGAGTCGAGCACCGTCGTCTTGCGGTCCGCGAGCGCCCGGTGGTACGTCAGCCGGTCCTGGATCTGCTTGAGCTGGGTCTCGGTCAGGCCGCCCGTGCGCTCCTTGCGGTAGCGCGCGATGAAGGGCAGCGTCGCCCCTTCCTCGAAGAGCGCGACGGCCGCCGCCGCCCCCGGCAGAGCCCGGAATTCCTCGAGGAGAAGATCATGCATCGCGGCTTCAAGCTAACATACGACATGCTTCTTCTGCTCGCTCTCCAGGCCTTTCCCCCGGATCCCGAGATGCCCGCCTACACGCTGCCGGAGCTGAAGCCGCGGGCCGAGACCCTCGAGCTTTTCCGGACGCACGTGTACGGGCGGGTGCCTTCGACGCCCTTCAAGCAGCTGTCCCAGATGAAGGAAAAGAACCCGAACGCGATGGGCGGCGCCGCGACGCTGAAGCGGCTCGAGATCATCCTGCTCCGCGGCGGCGACTCCCTGACGATCCAGGTCTCGCTGTTCACGCCGAACAAGGCCAAGGCTCCCGCGACCTTCCTGCTGATCTGCAACCGGCCGCCCGACAACATCGATCCGACCCGCGAAAAGAAGAGCCCGTTCTGGCCGGCGGAGGAAGTCGTGGCCCGCGGATACGGGATCGCCGCCTTCCACGTGGGGGACGTCGACCCCGACAAGCACGACGGCTTCAAGGACGGGGCGCACAAGCTGCTGGACGTCGAGCCCCGCGGCCCCGACGCCTGGGGCACGATCGCGGCCTGGGCCTGGGGCGCGAGCCGGGTGATGGACTACCTCGAGACGGACGGCGACGTCGGCAAGGTCGCCGTGATCGGGCATTCGCGGGGCGGCAAGACGGCGCTCTGGGCGGGGGCGCAGGACGAGCGCTTCGCGATGGCGATCTCGAGCTGCTCGGGCAACTCGGGCGCCGCGATCAGCCGGCGGCGCTTCGCCGGCAAGGAGTCGGTGGCCCGCATCAACAAGGCGTTCCCCCACTGGTTCTGCGAGACCTACAAGAGCTACGGCAGCCGCGAGGACGCGCTTCCGGTGGATCAGCACCAGCTCGTCGCGCTCCTCGCGCCGCGGGCCGTCGCGATCGGCAGCGCGGCGGACGACCTGCATGCCGACCCGCGCGGCGAGTTCCTCTCCGCCTCGATCGCGAGCGCGGCCTGGGCGCCGAAGAAAGGGCTGGGGACGTCGGAGATGCCGCCGATCGGAAAGCCCGTCGACGGCGAGGGCGTGCACTACCACATCCGCGAGGGGAAGCACGACCTGACGCTCTACGACTGGGAGCGCTACATGGACTTCGCGGACAAGACGCTGCGCTAGGGGCGGATCTTGCGGACCCGCGCCTCGATCCCCTCGACGACCGCCGGCGTCAGGCCGGTCAGCTCGGTCGTCCGCTCGGAGTGGGTCCGGCACGTGTCCGTGTTTTCGTCCTCGAAGACGCAGCGCAGCTCGCCGGCCTCGACGGTGTAGGTCGTCGAGTACAGGTGTTCCTGGTCCGAGCCCATGCCCGTCGCGAAGATGCCCTTGAAGGCGCCGTCGGCGGAGAACAGCAGGAATTCGCCCGCCTTGCTCTCCGCGAGGATCCGGCCGTCGGACGTCTTCCAGCAGCGCACGAACCCATCCTACCCGCTCCGGATCAGGATTAGGATCAGAACTCGCCCCCCCCGGGGGGGCGGGGGGGATTTTCTGAACCTGAACCTGATCCTGATCCGGGGTGGATATCGACCGGATCGCCGGGTATTATCCCCGCGGAGACGTCAAGAGAGTATGAGTACGCGCAAACGCATCCTGAGGGTTCTGGGGGTGGCGGCGCTGGCGCCCCTCGGCGGCTGCCAGGCCGTCGGCGGTCTGATGGGCGGCCTGACCAGCACCGTCGGCTCCCTCCTGGGAGTCCTGATTTCGCTGGCCGCGGTGGCCGCTCCGCTCGCCCTGTCCTACTGGCTCTACCAGCGCGACAAGGACTAAAGAGCGCGTTCGAAAGTCACCAGGTGACTTTCGAACACGGTTCAGGCGAGCAGCTCGGGAATCACCTTCCCGTGGACGTCCGTCAGCCGGAAGTTCCGCCCCTGGTAGAAGTAGGTCAGCTTCTCGTGGTCCAGGCCCAGCAGGCGCAGCGCGGTCGCCTGGATGTCGTGCACGTGCACCGGCCTCTCGGCGATGTGGAAGCCCAGGTCGTCGGTCTTCCCCAGCGTGATCCCCGGCTTCACCCCGCCGCCCGCGAACCACATCGTGAACGCCTGCGGGTGATGGTCGCGGCCGAGCGCGCGCCCCAGCGCGGCGTTCGATTCCACCATCGGCGTCCGCCCGAACTCGCCGCCCCACATCACGAGCGTCTCGTCCAGCAGGCCGCGGCGCCGGAGGTCGGTGATCAGCCCCGCGCAGGCCCGGTCCGTCTGCCCGCACTGCCCGCGCAGGCCGCCCGCGACGTCGCTGTGGTGGTCCCAGCCCTCGTGGAACAGCAGCACGCAGCGCACGCCCCGCTCCACCAGCCGGCGCGCCAGCAGCGCGTTCGAGGCGAACGACCCCTTCCCCGGCTCCGCGCCGTAGAGCGCCAGCGTCTCCTTCGACTCCTTTGAAAGGTCCGTCAGCTCGGGGGCGCTCGACTGCATCCGGTACGCCATCTCGTAGGCCGCGATCCGCGTGGCGATCTCGGGATCCCCGACGGCCCCCAGGCGCTCCCGGTTCAGCTTCGCGAGCGCGTCCAGGGTGTCGCGCTGGCAGGCGTCGTCGACGCCCTTCGGATTCGACAGGAACAGCACCGGATCGCCCTTGGCGCGGAACGCGACGCCCTGATGCCGGGTGGGCAGGAAGCCGCTGGACCAGGAGGCCGAGCCGCTGCTGGCGCCGGAGCCGCTGAAGAGGACGACGAAGGCGGGCAGGTCGCGGCTCTCGCTGCCCAGGCCGTAGGACAGCCAGGACCCCAGGCTCGGCCGGCCCGGGAGCGGCGAGCCGGTGGTGAAGAGCATCTGGGCCGGCGCGTGGTTGAACTGGTCGGTGTGGACCGAGCGGACGAACGCGAGCTCGTCGACGACCTTAGCCAAGTGCGGCATGACGTCGGAAAGCTCGGCCCCGCTCTCGCCGTGCTTGGCGAACTTGAAGCGGGGGGCCATCAGCTGGGCGTCCCGCTGGATGAACGCGTAGCGCTGGTCCTTCACGACCTCCGCCGGCACGGACTTGCCGTCGAACTTCACCAGCTCCGGCTTCGGGTCGAAGAGGTCGAGATGGCTCGGCGCGCCCGCCATGAAGAGATGGATCACGCCCTTGGCCTTGGGCCGAGCGTGCGGAGGCTTGGCGACTTCTTGAGCCAGCAGCGAGCCCAGGGCGATCTTGCCCAGGCCGACCCCGCACTCGCCGAAGAAGTAGCGCCGCGTGATCTCGTTCATGGGCGTGTCACCGTCTCGTCCAGATTCAAGACCACCCGTGCCGCCTTCTCCCAGCCGTGCTTCGCCGCGAAGCCGTCCAGGACGTCGCGCTCGGAGGGCGTCGGCGACCTCCCCAGCACGCGCCGGAAGAGCGCGTCGGCCGTCGCCGCCCCCTTCCCCAGGGCCCGGGCCGCCTCCATGTACACCGCGTCGTTCAGCAGGTTCAGCGCCTGCAGCGGCGTGTTCGAGCGGTCCCGCCGCGCCGCGCAGAACTCGCCGCTGGGGGCGTCGAAGCACGCGAACGCCGCGTAGGGCGCCGCGCGCTTCATGTACGTGTAGAGGCCGCGGCGGTACCGGTCGCCGCCCTGGCTCGACGGCCACTGCGGGCTCCCGTAGGCCGTCTCCCAGACCCCCTCGGGCTGGGGCGGGTGCACGCTGGGCCCGCCGATCCGGCGGTCGAGGAGCCCGCTCACCGCCAGCGCCTGGTCGCGCAGCAGCTCCGCCTCCAGCCGGAAGCGCGCCGCGCGCGCGTACCAGCGGTTCTCCGGGTCCTTCGCCAGATGCTCCGCGGACACGGTCGAGGCCTGGCGGTAGGTCTCGCTCGTCACGATCAGCCGGTGCAGGGCCTTGATCGACCACTTGCGCTCGACGACCTCCGACGCCAGCCAGTCCAGCAGCGCCGGATGGCTCGGCGTCTCGCCCCGGACCCCGAAGTTCTCCAGCGTCGCCACGAGGCCGCGCCCGAAGAACGCCTGCCAGTGGCGGTTCACCAGCACCCGCGGCGTCAGCGGGTTCTTCGCGTCGACCAGCCAGCGCGCGAAGCCCAGCCGGTCCTTCGCGTCCGTCGGCGGCAGCACGGCCGGGACGCCGGGCTCGACCTCCTCCTTCGGCGCCAGGAACAGGCCGCGATGATGCACCCGCGTCTTGCGCGCGAGCTCGGGGCGCCGCTCTTTCATGACGAGCGTGGTCGCGAAGCGGGGCAGCGACTTCCTGAGCTTCGCGATCTCCTCGCGCTCGGGAGAGGCCCGCACCGACAGCCTCCAGTGCTTTTCATCGACCGCCGCCGGCCCCGCCTCGGCGGGGACGTCGTCCGTCGTGGAGAACCGGAAGCGCCCGATCGTCATCTGGTGGATGTATTCCTGCGTCAGCGTGACCTTCACCAGGCCCTGGACCGGCTCTTCGAACACGAAGACGGCGTGGTGGGCCTCGCCGGTCCGGCCCTTCACGGACCAGCCCGTGTCGAGCTTGCCGTCGAAGGCCTGGGCCGCCGAGCGCCCGCCCTGGGCGTAGCTGTGGAAGCCGGCGGCGATCTTCGCGCCCTCGACGCGGATCTCGCTCAGAAGGAAGTCGCCCGTCTGGAACAGGGGCGCGCGGCCGGGCCCGCCCTCGGGCAGGCTCTCGTGCGGCAGGACCTCGAGGCGCACGGCCCGTCCGCCCCTGGGCAGCGTCACCGTGTAGGCGTTGTTGTTGGGGTTGTCGCCGCTCACGAGCACCGAGTCGTCGGCCAGGACGTCGAAGGTCCCGCCCTTCGTCGCCGTCACCTCGACCGGCGGGGCGTGCGTCCAGCGGACCGTCTGCCCGGCCTTCCACGCCGCGTAAACCTCGGGCTCGTCCCGCGCGAGCAGCGTCGCCTCGAGCTCGCGGATCCGGTTGAGGACGTCCTCCCGTTTCTTCGCGACGGCCGGGTCGGCCACGGGGACTTCGGGCTCGTCGGCGTTGTTGAAGTACGCGAAGAGCCGGTAGTACTCGCGCTGGGTGATCGGGTCGAACTTGTGCGAGTGGCACTGCGCGCAGGCGACCGTCAGGCCGAGCCAGACCGTCGCGGTGGTGCCGACGCGGTCGACGACGGACTCGAAGCGGAACTCCTCGACGTCGATGCCCCCCTCCTCGTTGGTCATGGTGTTGCGGTGGAAGCCCGTGGCGAGGGGCGCGCCGGTCAGGTCGCCGGCGAGCTGCTCGATCGTGAAGCGGTCGAAGGGCAGATCCTCGTTGATCGCGCGGATGACCCAGTCGCGCCAGGGCCAGATCGAGCGCGCGCGGTCCTTCTCGTAGCCGTTCGTGTCGGCGTAGCGCGCGAGGTCGAGCCAGCGCCGCGCCCAGCGCTCGCCGTAGTGCGGCGAGGCCAGGAGGCGGTCGACGAGCTTGTCGTAATCCCCGTCGGCGACGAAGGCGTCGACTTCCTCCGGCGAAGGCGGAAGGCCGATCAGGTCGAGCGAGAGGCGCCGGGCGAGGGTCCGGCGGTCGGCGGGGGGCGACAGCGCCAGGCCGCGCTTCTCCAGCTCGGCGGCCACGAAGGCGTCGATCGGATGCCGGGCCTTCGCGGGCGGCGCGGGGCGCTTCACGGCCTGGAAGGCCCAGTGGTCGGAAATGACGCGGGCGCCGGAGGCGTCCTCGGGCCAGGGAGCGCCGGCCGCGAGCCAGCGGCGGAGGAGGTCGAGTTCCCCGGCCGTCAGGCGATCGCCTTTCGGCGGCATCTGTTCGTCGGGATCGGCGCTGTTGACGCGGACCCAGAGGTGGCCCGCGGGGGCCAGGGCAGGGCCGTTGTCGCCGCCGCGCAGGGCCTCGCTCCGGAGGTCGAGCCGCAAGCCGCCCTTCCGCTTGGCGGGTCCGTGGCATTCCAGGCAGCGCCGGGCGAAGAGGGGGCGGACGTCGCGCGCGAAGTCGACGGGCGCCGGGTCCTGGGGGGCGGTCAGCAGGGTCAGGAGGAGCGGGAGCACCCCCCTAGATTACCCGTCGGCGGGGGTGGCGGTGTCCTTTGACGCGGGGCCGGCAGGGTGTACACTTAGGACAGTCGCCATGGCCAGTCAAGCACCGCGTCCGCCGTCCTCGGTGACCGTGCCCTGCCGATGCGGGGCCTACCACATCGTGCCCGTCGCCCAGTTCGGACGGGTGCAGATGTGCGGGAAATGCGGGTCCGGCTACTCGGTGGTCTGGAAAAAGGACCCCAAGTCGGGCAAGAACACGCCCCTGGTGGTCGCCTCGGCCAAGTCCCGGCGCCTCAGGACCCCCAAGCCGTCCACCGTCCCGCCCGAGTCAATGATCGACATGGCCTGCGGCTGCGGCTACCGGCGCAAGGCGACTCCTGAAGAATTCCGCAAGGCCATCAACTGCCCGGGCTGCGCCAATCCGATGTACGTCGACCGCCCGTCGCGCGCCAAGCAGGCGGCCGACGAAAAGCCCTTCGTCCCATACGTCGAGAAGACGCGCTACGGCGGCACCTCGAGGATCGCGAAGGTGGAGTCCGGGCCCGTGCCCCGGCCCAAGCTGACGACCCGGCCGCCGTCGGGCGACCTCCCGAAGGTCGCGGCCAGCGAGACCAAGCGCACCATGTCCGGCAAGATTCTGGTCATCTGCAAGTTCTGCGGCTCCCGCCTGCTCGTGCAGGCCGAGCGCAAGGGCGACAAGGTCAAGTGCATGAGCTGCGACCGGGAGCTGACCGTGTGGGCGCCTCCGACGGGCGCGACGCCCCCGGCCTTCGCGGCGCCCGGGTCGACGCCGCCGCCCATCCCCGCGTCCCACTTCGAGGACCCGGCGGCCCGGACGCCCCCGCCGTTGCGGGCGCCGACGCCGAGCGCCTTCCTCACCGGCCCGACGCTCGACTGCCCCTGCGGCACCGTGATGGACGTCCGGGGCGCCTCGCCCGGCAGCGTCCACGCCTGCCCCTCCTGCGGGCGGCAGGTGACCATGGAAAAGCGGCGCCATCCCCAGACGCTGACGACCGTCATGATGCCGATCTTCTCGGAGCCGCCGCCCGAACCCGAGCCCGAACCGACCGTCTCGCTGGAACCCGGCGCTCTGGAGATCCTCTGCGCCTGCGGCGAAGCCCTGATCGTGTCGCTGCGGGACGTCGGACATCCGGTGCAGTGCCCGGGCTGCTCCCTCCTGCTGGAGATCCAGCAGGCGCCCGGCGGATTGAAGGTCAAGCCCATCGGCCGCATCGACGAGCAGAACTGGAGTCTCCAGGACTTTTCCTAAGCCGTGGCGATCATGTGGACGGCGGTGACGGCCGTCGCCACGTACAGGATCACGATGAACGGCTTCTCCGGGACCCGCTTGTGCAGCCAGGCCCCGGCCAGCGTCCCGAGCGGCAGCAGCGGCAGGGTCCAGAGGCCGTCGCGCAGCGTCCCGCCATGGATCCAGCCCATCGCGACGTAGGTCGGGACCTTCGCGACGTTCACGATCAGGAAGAAGAAGACCAGGGTTCCGACGAGGAGCCGCTTCTCCAGCTTCTCCTGCAGCAGGTAGAGCGTCACGATCGGCCCCGCCCCGTGGCTCATCGTGGACACGAAGCCGGCCACCCCGCCGACCGCCAGGCTCGACCCCCTGCCGGGCGGCAGGGAGCGCGCCGGACGTCCCCAGAGCCCCGGCAGCTGGATCGCCACGAAGGCCAGGCAGATGCCGCCGATGAGCAGCGAGAGCGTCCGCTTGAAGCCGGCCGGGTCGGAGCGCTGGAACCACCAGACCGCGAAGGAGCCCAGGACGATCCCGGCGCCCGCGCCGATCAGCATCGGCTTCAGCAGCCGCGTCTCCCAGGCCTTCAGGTAGTGCAGGTTGCTGAGGATGTCGGCCAGGATGAGCAGCGGGAGCAGGATGCCGAGCATGCGCGTCGGGTTGCCCGGCATCGCCGCCGCCGTGAGGGGCATGGCCAGGATCCCGATTCCGCCCCCGAAGCCCGCCTTGCTCAGTCCGATGACGAGCACCGCGAGGCCGACGCAGACGTAGTAGAGCGCGGGCGAGACGCCGGCGGGGATGTCGGGCAGCATGTTACAAACTAAACTGTTTACTTTGTAACACCCCGGCCGACGCCGAACTGGTCGCCCGCGCGGACCGGCACGCCGATGCCCGCGACGTCGATCTCGACCACCTTCTCGCTCTGCACCGGACGGCCGTCCTCGTCCTTGAGCTGGCCGACCTTTTTCCGGGTCGCGACGTCGATGATCTCGCCGGTTGACGGGTAGGCCAGGTCGCCCTTGATCGTGAACGTCACCCAGCCGGGCTGGTCGACCTCCAGCTTCAGCGACTCCAGGTGCGTCGGCGGCTCGACCGCGTTGTCGTATACGTGGAGGGCCTGATTGAAGGCGTCGACGACCCACACCTGGCGCTCGTCCGGCGTCAAGCCCACGCCGTGGCTCGGGCAGCCGTGGCGCTTGACCGCGCCTTTCTTCACGCCCGGCACCTCCACGCGGTGCAGGAGCTTTCCCGTCGTCAGGTCCCCGATTTCGAAGCCCAGGAGGTCGTTGACGCAGACGTACGCCCGCGTCTGCGCCCTGTTCACCGTGAACGGACGCACGGGGCCGCCGAAGGGCCCGACTTCCTTCGCGACCGCGTGGGTCGTCGGATCCGCCACGAAGAGGATCGGCGACTTCAGCCCGCCCAGGTAGACCGCCTTGCCGTCGGCGCCGTAGACCGTGTTGTGGGCGCCCGAGTTCGTCACGAGCTTCTTGAGGACGTCGCCCGTCTCCCCGTCCACCGCGTGCCAGTGCTCTTTCTCCAGCGAAGGCACGTAGAGGATCTTCCCGTCGGGCGAGATCGACATCCGGTCGCAGCCGCCTTCGTAGGCCTTCACCCAGAGCCACTTCTCGCGGAGGAGGTCGAGGCAGGCCAGGCGGCGGATGGTGCTCACGTAGAGCCGCCCCGTGGCGGCGCTCGCGCAAATGCCTTTGATGTTTTCGACCTGGCCCTTGGGGTCGTCGAAGGGCGACGCGATCCGCCGGAGCAGGCGGTGGCCGTCGTCGATGTCGTAAACGAGCACGCCCTTCCCGCCCCACTCGACGTAGTTGCGGATGCCGGGGGAGGCGACGTAGAGGAGGCGCCGTTCGGCGACGTCCTGGGCCAGCGCCAGGATCAACAGAGCGCTTGTCATGCCCGGCATCATATCCAGGCGGACAGGTTCGCGGAAGCTACGCGCGCAGCTCGCGCTCGGCCTGGAGCCAGTCCTCGAGGTCCCGGCCCGGCGCCCCGCCGCGGCGCTCGTAGATCTCGTAGGCGCGGCGGGCGACGTCGTGCCGCAGGATCAGCCGCAGGTCCTCTTCGCTCAGGAGGGCGAAGATCTCGTCGTCGACCATGGGCCTACTCTACGTTCCGGAGGGGGCACAGGTACAGGTCCGCCCGTACCTGTGCCCGTTTCCGGCTTTACTTTTCGTCGTAGCCCTTGATCGCGCGGATCCAGACGTTGCGGAAGCGCACGGGGTCGCCGTGGTCCTGCAGCGAAATGGGGCCCTGGGGCTTGTGCTCGCTGTACTTGCCGACGGCCTTGTGCGTCGACGCCCCGATGTAGGGCTGCTTGTTGTGCAGCAGCACGCCGTTGTGGAGCACCGTGAGGAACGCGGGAGTCTCGAGCTTGCCTTCCTTGAAGCGCGGATAGACGAAGATCACGTCGTAGGCCTGCCACTCGCCGGGCTTGCGGCACGCGTTGACGAGCGGCGGGAACTGCCCGTACATCGAGCCCGCCTGGCCGTCCGCGTAGGTCCGGTTCTCGAAGCTGTCGAGCACCTGCAGCTCGTAACGGCCTCCCAGGAACACGCCGCTGTTGCCGCGGCCCTGCGACGTCCCCTTGGGCGGGTCCGGCGCGCGCCATTCGATGTGCAGCTGGAAGTCGCCGAACTCGTCCCGCGTGGTGATCGTGCCGGCGCCCTTCACGGCCTCGAAGTAGCCGTCCTCGACCTTCCACTTCGAGTCGTTGCTCTTTCCGTCATGCCACTTGGACAGATCCTTGCCGTCGAAGAGCACCACGGCGTCGGAGGGCGCCTTGCCCGGGGCGTCGCCCGGCGTGACCACCGGCGGCACCGGCCGCTGGCTGTCGTGCACCTTCCACTTCTGGTCCGGCAGCTGGGGGGTGTCGTCGTATCCGACGCCCTTTTCCTGCAGAGCGAGCGCGAGCGCGATGGCGGCGATGCTGTTCATCCTGTCCTCTTTCGTTAGAATGGCCCGAGTCTACTAAGGTCATACGCCGGGAGTCGATGATGAGATGCGCGGCCCTCTTCGTCCTGATGAGCCAGTCCGTCCCGCTCTTCAACGGCAAGGACCTCGAGGGCTGGAAGGCGGTCGGGTCGGCCGTCTGGAAGGTCGAGGACGGCGCGCTGGTGGGCGGCCAGGACGGCGACCCCAAGAAGTCGGGCGTGATCCACACGGTCGCGGAGTACCAGGACTTCGAGCTGACGCTGGACTTCATGATCGACGAGCACGGCAAGTACAACAGCGGGATCTACCTGCGCAACCCCGCGGGCAAGGCCGGCCGGACGGGCTACCAGGTCAACATCGGGCGGGGCGAGGCGGGCGAGTTCTGCGCGGGCGTCTACACCAACAAGTGGCTGGCCAAGGGCGACGAGAAAGACGCGATCCGCAAGAAGCTCGACTGGAACTCGCTGCGGATCCTGATCAAGGGCACGCACATCGAGGTCGACCTGAACGGGCAGCGCGTGTCCACCGTGGACGACGCCGAGCCCGATCCCAAGTTCCTGCCCAAGGGCGTGATCGCGCTCCAGACGTACGGAGCGGAAGGCCACGCCGGCTGGGTCAAGTTCCGGAACATCCAGATCCGGGAGATCAAGGAGTAGACGCCCCTGGCCGCTTTCGAGCACCGCGACTTCCGCCTCTACGCGCTGGCCCGGCTCTTCCTGGTCTCCGGCGGACAGTTCATTTCCGTCGCCCTCGCCTGGCAGGTCCTGCAGCTCACCAACGGCAGCGCGTGGCACCTGGGCCTCATCGGCCTCGCCCAGTTCCTCCCCATCGCGGCCCTCTCGGTCTTCTCGGGCACGGTCGCCGACCGGCTCGACCGCCGCCGCATCGTCCAGGTCTGCGTGCTCGGCAGCGCCCTCGCGGCCGGCGCCCTGGCCTGGCACGCCTGGAAGGGCACGACCACCCTCTGGGTCGCCTACTCCGCGGCCGCCGGCTTCGGCGTCGTCCGCGCGTTCAGCGCCCCCGCCAACGCCGCCCTGCTCTCGTGCCTCGTCCCCCCGAAGGACCTCGCCAACGCCGTCACCTGGCAGACGATCTTCTTCCAGGCCTCGCTCATCGGCGGCCCCACGGCGGCCGGCTTCCTCTACGACGCCCGCGGCCCCGCCTGGGTCTACGGCGGCGCCCTCTCCCTCTACGCCGGCACCGTCCTCTGCTACCTCGGCCTGCGCCCCCTTCCCCCCGTCCCGCGCCGCGAGGAGCCCTTCGCCCGCTCCCTGACCGAAGGCCTCCGCTTCGTCCTCCGCGAGAAGGTCCTGCTCGGCGCCGTCACGCTCGACCTCTTCGCCGTCCTGCTCGGCGGCGCGACCGCGCTCATGCCTCTCTTCGCGAAGGAGATCCTGGGCCGCGGCCCGGAAACGCTCGGCCTCCTGAAGGCCGCCCCCGCCATCGGCGCCGGCATCGCCGGCTTCTTCTTCGCCGTCCGCCCTCTTCGCCGCCACGCCGGGTTCGCCCTGCTGCTTTCCGTCGCGTGCTTCGGGGCCTCGACCGTGCTGTTCGGCCTGTCCCGCCGTTACGAACTCGCCGTCCTCTCGCTCGCGCTGCTGGGGGCCTTCGACACCGTGAGCGTCGTCGTCCGCCACACGCTCATCCAGCTCCTGACGCCCAACGAGATGCGCGGCCGCGTGAGCGCCGTCGCCTTCGTGTTCATCAGCGCGTCGAACGAGCTCGGGGACTTCGAGTCGGGCGTCACCGCCCATTGGTGGGGCACGATCCCGGCCATCATCGTCGGCGGCGCCGGGACGATCGGCATCACCCTGCTCTGGTGCCTGCTGTTCCCCGGCCTGCGGAAGGTCGACCGGCTGGACGTCAGCTCCCCGCCTCAAACAGCAGGAGAACCTCCTCGTCCTTGAGCGCGCGCCGGTAGATGCGGACGTCGTCGACCGCCCCCTTGAAGTAGCCGTGGCCGGCGCCTCCCCCGAAGCCGACGGTGACGGGCACGTCCGACGTGCTCGGGTTCCCGTCGAAGGGGGCCTCGGAGTCCTTGCGGCCGTCGAGGTAGATCGCCCCCGTGCCGCCGCGCCTCACGCAGGCGACGTGGTGCCACTTGCCGACCTCGACCGTGCGGATGGACTGGTGGTTGATCCCTCCCCCGCCCGGATCGCGCATGACCTGCCAGAGGATGCGCTTGCCCTCGCCGGGCTCCTCCCAGACGCCGTAGTTGCGGTTGCTGCCCGCGCCCTTCCCGACCAGGCGCGTCCAGTCGGGATTCTCCGCGTCCTTGCGCATCCAGAAAGCGATCGTCATGTCGCCGACCAGCCGCAGGTCCGGCGTGTCTTTTCCCGCCACGTGGCCGCTCGTGCCGTCGAGCTCCGCCGCTCCGCCGACCCGCCCCGGCACGCGCTTCACGGCCCCCGCCGGCGCGCCCGCGACGTCGCTCCCCATCTGGTCCTGGAACGGGCCCGCCGCCTCGTCGAACGTCCAGTGCAGGACGAGGTCGGGGTCGCCGACGATGACGACGACATCCGCCGCCCGCGCCTTGGCCAGCTCCTCGACCTCCGCCGGCTTCGGCGCCGCGGTCCGGGTCGACGAGATCACCGCCTGCTGGAATCCGAAGCCCTGCTGGTACGTCATCAGGCGGATCTTCTTGAGGCCTGGCGTCGCGTACTTCGGCAGGTTCAGCGGCACCCACTCCCAGCGCGCCGGCGCCTTGGGCTCCTTGTTCTTCGCGTGGTCCTTGTGCTCCTTCTTCAGGCTCGACAGCGTCGACGGCACCCACTCCGCCCGGCCGCTCTCCGGCTCGATCGCGATCTTTTTCCCCTTGTCGCTCGCGGTCATCTCCGTGCCCTGCAGGAAGAACGAGAAGACCTCGCGGCAGCAGCCGCCGAGCTGGAGCCAGGCGCGATACGACGTCCCCGGCAGCGCGTAGAACTCCAGATCCAAGGCGTTGTCGTTGGCCTGCTCCGCGTCCGAGTCTTTCGCCGAGACCGCGGGGCCCCCCGCGACCCTCTTGAACGTCCCCGAGAGCCGCGCGTCGGCCGCCGTGAGCACGTACTCCTTGCAGGCCTCGCTCCGGCGGAGGATCCGCTCCAGCTCGCCGCGCGCGAGGGACGTCGCCGCCAGCTCGTTCTTCAGCGTCCTGTACTTCTCCACGGCCAGTCCCCGCGTCTCCATCGCGGCGAACTCCCGCTCGGCCGCGTAGAACAGCTCGCGCGCGTGGCCTTCCTCGCGCGGCACCGGCGGGACCTTGCCCTTCGCGTCCGCCGCGTACGCCCAGGCCTTCGCCGAGACGGAGGCCGTCGCCTCCCCGAGCAGGCTCTTGGCGGTCCCGACCTCCCCCTCCAGCAGCGCGAGAAGCGCGAGCAGCCGCGTCTCCTCGGGCTTGCGCGGGCGCAGGCCCGCCAGGCCGGCGGACGTCGCCTCGCTCCACTCCGCGTAGACCGGCCCCTTCCCCGTGCGCAGCTCGACCCGCTCGCGGCCGTTCCGCGCCACCACGCCCGCGAGGCGCCGGGGGCCGTCGGCCCCGCGGACTTCCACCGCGAGCGGCTTCCCCGCCGGCAGCGCCGCCGCCGTCTCCAGGATCGCCCGGACCAGCTCGCCGAGGGCGCGGAGGTCCTCGACGTCCCCCGCGGCTTCGCTCTTCACGTCCTCTTCCCGCAGCTCGGCCGCCGCCTTCTTCAGCTCGGCGGAGGCGGTCGCGAAATCGCGGGCCCCGGCCTTCGCGGCGCTCGCGCGCCACGCGTCGAGCCAGGCCTTGCCTTCCGCGCTGCGCGGCTTTTCCACGACCGGCGGGGCCGCGACGACCGGCGCCGCCCCGGGCGCCACCGCGTCCACGTCCGCCTTGAGCTTCGCCAGCAGGGCCGGAAGCTTCCACGCTTCCACCTGGGCGAGGACGCGGTCGACTTCCGCCGCTTCGCCCTTGGCCTTGTGCTCGGAGGCTTTGCGGGTCAGGTCGGCCAGGCGGGCGCGCGCTTTGGAATCGACGTCCGCCCGCCGCGACGACAGGCCCGCGATCCATTCGGGGACGTCGAGCTTCCGCGTGGCCTGCTCGATCGTGTCGAGCGCCGCCCCGAACTCCTCGCGGGCGACGCGCCCGGCGATCTCGGCGTCGAGCGCGGCCAGCGACGCCCCGGCCGCTTCGCGCTGCTTTGCCTTGACCGCCGTCCATTCCTTGCGGGCCTCCTCGGCGGCGGCCGTCCCCTCCCAGGCCCAGGTGAGCTCCTCGAACGCGCGCGCCTGGCCCGACAGGTCGTCGGGCTTCTCCTTGGCCGCCCGCCGCGCGGCGTCGAGCGCCTCTCGCGCCGACCGCTCCCGCGCGGACAGCTTCACGGGCTCGACCGTCGGCGCGGGTGCCGGGGGCGTCCCCGCGGCCGGAGGCGGTTCTTCCGGCTTGCTCTTGGGCATGAACAACGGGAGCAACAGCGCCGTGCCGACGACGATTCCGGAGATGCCGGCGATCAGCCCCCACTTGCGGCGGGACGAGGAGGACGTCGGCGCCTCCGGCTCCGGCGGCGGGGCATCGGCGGCCTTCACGCGGACGGACGTGCCCCGCGTGCGGACCGCGGTCTCCCGCTTCTTCTCGACGGGAACGAGTCCCGCCGCGCACTTGTCGCACGCGACGTTCTCGCCGACCTTGAACGCCTTCCCCTTCGCGAAATCCTTCTCGCGCAGGAGAACGCTGCACTTGAAACAGTATGAGTAGGCTGCCATGCACCCCCGCCCCGGTTCTACTCCCCTCTTACCTATTTACTAGACGTTCCGTCGGAGAAACGCGTCCTAATTATGTGCGGCACGCGCTGATTCTCGCGTTCGGGCTGCCCCTGGCGGCCTGCTCCCCCGAAGGCCCGCCCGCCGTCGATACGCCCCTGTTCACCATCGACTCCCTGGACGGCCGGGCCGAGATCCGCATCAACGGAAAGCCCGTCGGCTCGACGCCCGGCTCCTGGGCCGGCACGGCGCGGTCCTTCGACTCCCGGATCCGCGTCGACGCGTGGCCTCCCCCGCACGCGATGCTCGCGACGAAGACGTCCGTCGTGGGCCCGGCCGGGAAACTGGAGACGGAGCTCTGGATCGCCGGCGCCAAGAACGCGGACGACGACCGCGCCGCCCTCCATCGGCTCTACCCTCACGTGGCCCCCGGCGAGCACGTCGTCTTCGTCCAGGCCGGCGTGGAAGGCGGCGTCGTCCGAGGCGCCTTCCGTCTGAGCGTCGAAGGACGTCGCTTCGTCCTCCACCGCCCCGCCCACGTCAGCGAGGAGTCCGAGGACTTTCAGAAGTGGAACCGCTCGCTCTGGTTCGAGCGCGAGTAATCTTTTCCCTCTCCGGCGGCGTTCGATAGGATGTCGCGACGGAGGGACGCATGGACACGATCTCGCGCCGGACGTTCATGGGCCAGGCCGCGGCCGTCGCGGCGCTCCCCTACGTGCCCGCCCGGAAGATCAAGCTGGGCTTCGACAACTTCGCCGTCCGCGCCATGGGGTGGAAGGCGGAGGAGCTGCTCGACTACGCCGCCGCCCAGAAGGTCGACGTCCTGTTCATCACCGACCTCGACGCCTACAAGAGCCTCGACGAAGCCCATCTGAAGGACGTCAAGAAGAAGGCCGACGACCTGGGCATCCAGATCTACGCGGGCAGCTGGAGCATCTGCCCGACGTCCAGCCGCTTCAAGAACACCTGGGGCAGCGCCGAGGAGCACCTGCGGCTCGTCCTGAAGGTCGCCAAGCTCGTCGGCTCGCCGGTGGCCCGCGTCATCCTGGGCAGCGGCGAGGACCGCGTGAAGGGCGCGGGCATCGAGGAGCACATCGCCGCCACGGTGAAGGTCTGCAAGGCCGTGAAGGCGCAGGCCGTCGACAGCGGCGTCAAGATCGCGATCGAGAACCACGCGGGCGACCTGCAGGGCTGGGAGCTGGCCGGCCTGATCGAGGAGGCCGGGAAGGACTACGTGGGCGCCAACTTCGACGCGGGCAACGCCGTCTGGGCGCTCGAGGACCCGGTGGCGAACCTCGAGACGCTGGGCGCGTACGGGGTGTCGAACAGCCTGCGCGACTCGGCGGTCTGGGAGACGCCCGAGGGCTGCGTCGTGCAGTGGACGGCCGTCGGCGACGGCCAGGTCGACTGGAAGGCCTACATGGCCAAGTACGCCGAGCTCTGCCCGAACGTCCCCTTCGTGATCGAGACGATCTCCGGCTTCAACCGCGGCTTCCCCTACCTCAAGCCGGAGTTCTGGAAGCCCTGGGGGAAAGTCCGCGGGCACGAGTTCGCCCGCTTCGTGGCCTTCGCGAAGCGCGGCAAGCCCCGCGACGCCTGGAAGCCGCCGGCGGGCGTGGACCGGAAGAAAGCCGACCAGGACTTTCAGAAAGCCGACCTGGAGCGCTCCCTCGCCTATTGCCGGGAGACGCTGGGGCTCGGAACCAAGTAGATCAGGTTCAGGTTCAGAAAATCCCCCCCCCGCCCCCCCCGAGGGGGGAGACTAATTGTTTCACAAAGACTTTGTGGAAGTCTTGCCCCCCGGGGGTAGGGGGGATTTTCTGAACCTGAACCGTTGTCCCCCCGGGGGGGCGGGGGGGGACGTTCTGAACCTGAACCTGAGCTAGCGAAGGCGGACGGGCTGGGTCCAGGCGGACTCGAGGTCGTTCGGCTCGTAGCCGTCGGGATGGCGGCGGTCGGACACGACGACGGCCCGCACGTAGAGCTCGGCGCCCGTGAAGACGTAGTCCGCCGACGTCCCCGGCACCGTCGCCAGCGTCACGCCTTCCAGCGGCCCGCCCTGGATCGCGCCGATGAAGCGGGTCTCGTAGCGCACGCCCGGCTCCGCGGCGACGCGGACGTGGAGCGATCCGGAGGTCGCGATCACGTCGCGCAGGCGCACGCCGCTGGAGGCGTAGAAATCTCCCGCCTTCATCGCGCGCACGATCTCGTTCGCCGTGAGCGCCGCCGCGCGCACCCAGATCCAGCCGCGCCCCGGCAGCGACACCTGGTTCGGCTTGTGATAGTTGTGCGCGTCGTCCGTCGCGAGGCCGTAAAGGACGTCGCCGCCCAGCTTCGACAGCCGGAGCGCCAGCACGTAATCCCACAAGGCCTCGGTGCCGAGGTGCTGGGCGTCGCCGTAGTTGCGCACGCCGCGGTGCCCGTTGTAGATCTCGAAGTAGCGCTCGCCCAGGACGTGGGCGACGTCGTCGGGCGTCACCGCCCAATGGAAATTCGGATGGTTGAGGTGCACGAGCATGGGCTTCCAGTATTTCTTCGAGGCGGCCTCGACGGCCTCCACGGTGTAGGCCATGGCTTCGCGCATCGACGTCCCGACGGCCGGCTCGATCGGATGCTCGTGGTTCATGGAGTTATGGTGCAGGGGCAGCTTGTTGATGCTGGCGGAGAGCTCCTCTCCCTGGATGAGGATGAAGGACCGATCCTGAAAGCGGGCCCGGATGTCCTCGAAGGTCTTGAGGCGCATCTCACGGCCTCCGGCGACCGGCCGGACGTCGACGGCCTCGCCGTAGCGGGCGATCAGCTGATCCAGGTGCTCCTCGCTGATCTCGCCTTTTTTCCGGCCCGTCTTCACCCAGCGCTCGCCGGCCAGCTGGACGTTGTGGTCCGAGATCATGAGGAAGTGGTAGCCGCGGGTCTTGTAGGCGTCGGCCACGAACTCGGGCGCGCCGTCGCCGTCGCTCCACAGCGTGTGCGTGTGCGTGTTGCCCTTCCACCAGGGGAGCGGAACGGGCACGAACAGCAGCAGCCCCAGGGCGGCCGTCAGCGACAACAGGAAGAGTCCGCGCATCCTCAGCTCCGGGTGTAGACCTTGACGCCGGACTTCCAGGTCTCGACGACCTCCAGCGCGCCCCCGGTTTCCTCGAACACCACGAGGTCCGCCGGGGCTCCCGCCTTCAGGCCCTTGGCGGCGGCCAGCCCGAGCAGGCCGGCCGGCCGCGTGGAGGCGAGCGCCCAGGCCTCGTCGAGCGCGCAGATGCCGGCCGCCGCGAGCCGCTCGACGCCGCGGAGCACCATCGCCGCCGACCCGGCCAGCAGGTTGGGGTTCGCGGCCAGGTGCAGCTTGCCTTCCTCGGTCAGCACGACCTTGCCGCCGATGTGGGTGTCGTAGGTCCCCGCCGGCAGGCCGGCGAGATAGACCGCGTCGCTGACGAGCATCGCCCGGCGGCCCTTCACCCGCAGGAACACCTTCATCACGGCGTCGGGCAGATGGAAGCCGTCGGCGATGAAGCACGCGGCCAGGCGGTCGTCCGCCAGCTGCTCCCAGATGTAATTGGGATGCCGGGGCATGAGCAGGTGCGCCCCGTTGCCCAGGTGCGTCGAGACGCGGGCGCCCGCGTCGACGGCCGCGCGAATCTGCTCGGGCGACGCCGCCGTGTGGCCGATCGAGACCAGGACGTCGGTCGCCGCGACCTTCTCGATGAACGCCGCCGCCCCCGGCCATTCCGGCGAGAGCGTGATCAGGCGCACCCGCCCGCCCGCCGCGTCCTGCCAGCGCCGGAACAGGTCCCAGTCCGGCGCGCGCACGAAGGCCTTCGCGTGCGCGCCGCGCGGCCCGTCCTCGGCCGAGATGAACGGCCCCTCGAGATGGATCCCCGCGATCCCCTCCCGCGCCGCCTCGTCCTCCTCGCAGCCCCGCGCGATCGCCCGGCAGGACTCTTCCATCGACTCCGGCGAGTTCGTGATGATCGTGGCGAGGTACGACGTCACGCCCTCCGCCCAGAGCTCGCGCGTCACCCGGCCCGGGACGTCCGCCGCCACCGGCAGCGTGTTGAAGTCCAGCCCGCGGAAGCCGTTGATCTGGAGGTCGACGAGGCCCGGGCCGATCCAGCGACGTCCCGCGCCCTTGGCGATCTTCGCGATCCGGCCGTTCTTGACCTGGACCGCGACGCCCTTCCCGGTCGCGACGTCCCGGCCGCGGATCACAGGGGCACCGCCTGTCCGCTCGCGGAGGACTTGTAGACGGCCTCGACGAAGGCGACGGCCCGGCGTCCGTCGTCGCCCGTGACGAGCGGCGGACGCTTCTCCGCGATCGCGCCCAGGACGTCGAGGATCTGCGCCTTGTGCGCCTCGAAGCTGGAGAGCTTCGGCGTGGCGATGCCCGCGCTCGCCGGCGCGGCGGACGCGGGCTTTTCGACGCCCGGCACGGTCCAGTGCGCGATCGAGGAGCCCTCGAGCTTGATGGTCCCCTTCTCGCCGTAGAGGTTCAGGCAGGGCGGGAAGCCGGGCTGGATGGACGTCGAGGCCATCACCGTGCCGAACGCGCCGTTCTTGAACGTGACGGTGACCAGGGCGAGGTCCTCGGCTTCCATGCGATGGGTCTGGGTCGCGGTCTTGGCCACGAGCGAGTGGGCGAAGCCGCCGAACCAGAGGAGGAGGTCGACGGAATGGATCGACTGGTTCATGAGGGCGCCGCCGTCGGTCGCGATCTTGCCGCGCCAGTCGGCGGAGTCGTAGTAAGCCTGGGTGCGGTAGTAAGGGCAGGAGACTTCGATGAGGAGGAGCTTCCCCAGCGCGCCGCCGTCGAGGGCCTTCTTCACGGCGAGGTGCTGCTCCTCGAAGCGGCGCTGGGAGACCACGCCGAGCGTCCGGCCGGACGCGACCGCCGCCGCGGCGATCCGGTCGGCGTCGGCCGTCGTCATCGCCATCGGCTTCTCGATGAGCACGTGCTTGCCCGCCTTGATGGCCTCCAGGGCGATCTCCGCGTGGCTGCCGCTGCTCGTCACGATGTCGACGAGATCGACGTCCTCCCGCTTCACGAGGGCGCGCCAGTCGGTCGTCGCGTCGCACTTCGCGCGCTCGGCGGCCTTCTTCGCCTTCTCCTCCGTCCGGGAGTAGACGCCCACGACCTTGGCCTGGGGGATGTCGAGCAGCGCGCCGAGATGCGTGTCCGCGATGGAGCCCGAGCCGACGAGAGCGACGCGCGTCATGCCACCCAATCCGGAACCCTCCGCAGTTCTTAGCCCGAGGGGGGACAAGATACCAAGGAATCAAGAATCAGGAATCAGGAATCAAGGAGGCCGGAAGGGCTAACTGGAGGATGGGAATGGACATCAACCTCCTGCGCCTCGACGACCTGGCGGCCGCCGTCGCGCTCTCCACGCAGGCCGGATGGAACCAGACCCCCGAGGACTGGCGGCGGATCCTCGCGCTCTCGCCCGACGGGTGCTTCGCGGGGCGGCTCGACGGCCGCCTGGTCGCCACCGCCACGTCCGCGGCGCCCGCGCCGGGCATCCAGTGGATCGGCATGGTCCTCGTCGACCGCGAGATGCGCGGCCGCGGCTTCGGGACGCTCCTGCTCGACCGCGCCCTGGCGCACGCGCGGCGGGCGGAGGTCGTCGGGCTCGACGCGACCGACCAGGGCCGGCCCCTCTACCTGAAAATGGGCTTTCACGACGTCGCGCCCATCGACCGCTGGGGCGGCGCGCTGTCACAAAACGGACCGTCCGTTTCGTGCCCGATCGAGCGCGTCCTGGAGATCGACCGGGAGGCGCTGGGCGTCGACCGGAGCGCCCTGCTGCGGCGCCTGGCGGGGGAGCCCGACGTCCGGCTGCTGGCGTCCGACGACGGCTACGCGCTGCTGCGGCCGGGCCGGACGGTCTGGCATCTCGGCCCGATGGTGGCGGCGGACCCCGCGCCCCTGCTGCGCGCGGCGGGCGGCCTCCTCCGGGGGGCGCCGCTGATCGTCGACGTCCCCCGCCGGCCCGAGCTGGAGGCGGTCTTCGCGGCGCAGGGGCTGTCGATCCTGCGCCGCCTGACCCGGATGACGTGGGGAGTGCCGCGGAGCGCGCTCCTGGCCGCGCGGGCGGCGGCCGCCGTGTCGTTCGAGTGGGGGTAGCGAGTTTGGGCGTCGGACCCATTTCTATCTTGCATCCCCTTGCGGCATGGGGGACACTCCCTCTATAGTGATCCTGGATTCCCGAGGGTTAGGGGCGGGGTGGTAAGCGAGAACCTATTCGTGCCCAAAGAATTCCTCTACTGCGCCCAGTGCCAGACGCGCCTCAGCAACGAGGATTTCCACCGCTGCTTTGAGATCCGCGGGCGGCTGGTCTGCGACGGCTGCGTGAACGAGGCGATGGCCCCGCTCTCCCTCAAGGAGCAGGAGGAGATCCTGCTCATGATCCGGGAGGCGCGCGACCATCCTCCCGCCTCGCCCCGTCCCGAGCCGCTGCGCATCATCACCGGCCGCACCTCCCAGCGCCTCGCGGCCGTGCGCCTCCCGCTCGCCGGGCCCCGGCCCGCCTCCGGCGGCTTCACCCCCGCCCCGCACGTCCCGCGGGCCCAGCCGCACCGCACCCCCGTGGGCGCGCTCTTCACGCTCATCGTCCTGCTCATCGCGGCGGGCCTGGTCGTCCTCTTCCTGAATCAGCCTCAGAAG